>NZ_JBEPPN010000004.1:0-525112 GCF_040547295.1 Gordonia sp. PvP123
GCCCCCCCGCCCGGGGCGGCCGCTCCGCGGGGGGCGCCCCCCCCCCCCCCCCCCGGCGCCCCCCCCCCCCCCGCGGCGCCGGGGGGGGGGGGGCGCGGGGGGCCCCCCCCCCCCCCCCCCCCCCCCCCACGACCGCGGACCGGTCGAACCGAAGGGCGGGACCCATGAGGGTGATCTCCAGACCGGCGGCGGTCTCCGGGTTGCCGACGGCGAGGTTGGCGAGCCGGAAGGACAGGTCGTCCATCGGACCGGACGGCGGTACGCCGACCTTCCAGTACCCGACCCGGCCGGGCCAGTCCTGGATGGTGGTGAGCGGACCGGACCGGAGAACGGTCACGGCACCCGGGGTGGTGGCAGTCATGATGATGAATTCCTCGTCGGGCTCGGTCGGCGCCCGGGGGCGCGGCGGAAAGAGATTCTCAGAACGGCCGGGTGACGATGACGCGCACCGCGGTGGGGTCGAACCCGTTGCAGGGGTTGTTGATCTGCGGACAGTTCGAGATGAGCACCAGGGTGTCGACCTCGGCCCGCAGCGCCAGTCGTTTACCGGGTGCGGACAACCCGTCGACGATGCCGAGCGAGCCGTCGGGGTCGACGGGCACGTTCATGAAGAAGTTCACGTTCCCGACGAGGTCGGCCTTGCCCAGTCCGTGGCGGCTGCCCTCGATGAGGAAGTTCTCCACACATGCGTGCTGATGCTTGGTGTGGTGGCCGTACCGCAGCGTGTTCGACTCCTGCGAGCACGCGCCGCCGAGGGTGTCGTGGTTGCCGACCTCGTCGGCGACGATCGTCATCAGCGGTGCGGAGTCGTGATCGCGGATGACGCTGCCGGTGGTCAGGAAGATGTTGCCCTGCGCGGTGATCGTCGCCTGGGCCGAATACCGCCGCGTGGTGTCGTCGGCGGCGTAGAACAGCGTGTCGACGGCCTGATTGCCGTGCAGGTCGACGATGGTGAGCACGTCGCCGGCGGCGACGACACCCGACCACGGTGCCCGCTCGCCCACCTGCGCGTCGTCGACGACGGTGCCGGGGACGAGGGCGAGTCCGGCGGCGGATTCCGTCGCGACATCGGGGATGACTGCGGAGTGTGTCTCGGTCACGATGGGTGGTCCTCTCTACTGGACGGCTCGGTGATGAGCCGCGGCCCAGACGTCTTCGGAGTTGGCGACGGCCCGCTGGTACTCGGGGTCGGTTCCGGCGACCTCGGCCAGCAGGGTGTCGAGATCGTTCTGCGCCTGCCACGCCAGTACTTCCAGCGAGGTGGTGCCGAAATCGGGCGACGGATCCAGGGGGTGAGCAGTGTTGGCGATCGCCACCGTGCACGGCAGATGCAGGATCAGATCCACGGTCCGGCCGGGCCCGGCGCTCCCGGTCGAGCGCAGCGCCCCGTCGGCGTCGACCGTGACGCCGTGGAAGAACGACAACGACGGGGCGACGTCGGTCGGTGTCAGACCGTGTTTCGCCGCGGCGAGCGTGAACAGTTCGCGACCGGCGGGACTCGTCGAATACACCTCGCCCGCGCCGTATTTCGCCGCATTCCCGGCGAGGGTGGACGTGCCGCACAGCGCGTCGTGATGGCCGGAGTCGTCGGCGACGACGGTGGCCAGCACCCGGCCCTGGTCACTGAGCAGCGGATGGCCCGCGCCCAGGTAGGCCTGCCACGGGACCTTGACGGTGTCGGCGACGTTGAGACGTTCCCACGGGGCGTCGGCGCGCCACAGCAGCACGTGTGCGCACGCCGCCCCGGCGACGTCGGCGAACCGCAGGCGGGTCCCCCGAGCCAGCACCTTGCTGGTGTAGCGACCGCCGGGAACCGTCTCCGCCCAGGTCAACGAGGCCGCCGGCACGTCGTCGGGCGGAGCGGGCCAGTTCGACGCGGGCACCACCGGCATGCTGTCGGTTATCGCGCCGGCCTGCGCGCGGGCGTGTTCGCGTGCACCGGTGGTGGTGCCGGTACCCGCCGCGGTGATCGTGCTCATTCGGAACTCCTTGTCGTGGTGATTGTGTGCGGCGCGCTCAGGCGGACGGATCGGTGTTCACCGGCCGGGGGTGTTCCTTGCCGCGGGGATAGCAGGCGATCCCGACGAGGACGGTCGCCACGATGCAGATGGGACCGGCCCACCGCAGGATCGGCATCTCACCCGCCGGGTCGAAGACCTCGGCCCGCGGCCATGCCAGGTTGATCACCATCAGGGCGCCGTAGAGCACCGCGAGGGCGTTCACCGCAATCCCGAAACGACCCAGGCTGAACAGCTTTCGGCCACCGGCATCGACAGTCGGGTTGCCCCGGCCGCCACGATGCGGCCAACCCTGGAACCGTCGGTAGAGCATCGGACCGGTGACCGCGAGATAGGCCAGGTAGATCAGGATGATGCACACACTGGCGAGGGTCGCGAAGATCGCGGAGTTGCCGACGTTCACGAGCAGGATGCCGATGCAGAGCACACCGATCAGGATCGAGGGCAGGATCGGGGTCCCGGTGCGGCTGTTGACATGTGACAGTTGCGCGGAGAACGGGAGTCGGCCGTCGCGGGCCATCGAGAACATCAGACGCGAGCAGGCGGTCTGGATGGCGAGGGTGCAGATGAAGATGGCCACCGCCACGTCGGCGAGCAGGACCTTGCCCCAGAAGCTGCCGAGTACCGAATCGAGAACGTACGGCAGACCGCCGGTTGCGAGTTGCTCGTCGAGGGTGGGCGCCGCCATGAGGGTGCCGAGCAGCATCAGTCCGCCGCCGATGGCCGACACGGTCAGCGCCATCCGGATCGTACGAGGTGCGACGCGGCGCGGGTCGCGGGTCTCCTCGGCCAGCTCGCCCGCCGACCCGAAACCGACCATGACGTAGGCGGCCATCAGACCGGACACGATGAACGCCCAGATGTAGCCGGGCTGCTGACCGGGAACGCCGGTGTCGAAGACGACGTCGGGGCCGCGCTGGGCGTGGGTGAACAGTGCCAGGATCACCGCGACGACACCGACGAGTTCGCAGACGACGCCGATGCTGTTGACCCGGCTCATCCACCGGACGCCGACACAGTTGATCGCGGTCACGACCACGAGCAGGACCGAGCCGAGCAACACCGCGTTCGCCGCACCGCTGGTGGTGGTCAGAGTCGGGTCGTCGCCGATGATCTGGAAGCCGATCCAGATCGACGGCAGGACGACCTGCAGGGCGATGGCGGCCGCGGCGGCGGTGACCACCTGCGCGATCATCATGAACCAGCCGCCGAACCAGCCGACGACCTCGCCCCCCATCCGGCGGGACCACTGGTAGATCGCGCCCGAGATCGGGTACCGCGCAGCGATTTCGGCGAAGCACAGGGCGACCAGGAACTGGCCGGCGTAGACGATCGGCCAGGTCCAGAAGAAGGCCGGACCGCCGAAACCGAACCCGAGGCCGAACAGCTGGAAGATGGTGGTCAGGATCGAGACGAAGGAGAACCCGGCGGCGAAGGACGCGAACTTGCCGAGCGAGCGATGGAGTTGCTGGTCGTAACCGAGCGCCGAGAGGTCGTGTGCGTCGGCGTCTCCGGCGGGCGAGGAGGGCGTCGTCGCGGGAGCCACTTCGGGGGTGGAGGTCATGCGCGGTCTTCCTTTCGGAGAAGAAGCTCCACGTTGAGCAACGGTGTGAGTCAGGCACTGTTTCCTGTCACCTGATAGATAAGCTCGCTCGGATTTCTATCGATTGACAGGATTGTTCCGGTCGTGAAAACTCCGGTTACGTCCCCGTTACGCGCCTGGGGTTACCCCGACCTGCGGGTTCGTGTGCGGCAGAAGAGCGCAATCCGTCGGCTAGGGTCGGGAAATCGCACCGACCCTATGAAGGAGACGAGCATGCCGACCGGCTCGAGCGCAGCCCCGACTCCGATCGGTCGCGGGCGTCCGCGCCTGGTGCCGGCACGGCGACGCGGGCAGACCGCGCGCGAGGAGATCCTCGACGCCGCCGCCGAATTGTTCACCCGTCATGGGTACACCGGGACATCGACGCGGATGATCGCCGAGGCGGTGGGCATCCGGCAGGCGTCGATGTACCACTACTTCGCCACCAAGGACGACATCCTGGCGACGCTGCTGGAGACGACCGTCGTCGCCTCACTCGAACGCGCACGGGAACTCCTCGACGGCGACGAGCCCGCGCTGACCCGGCTGCTGGAACTCGCGCGTTTCGACGTCGACCAGCTGGCGCGATCGCGCTGGAACCTCGGGGCGCTGTATCTTCTGCCCGAGGTCGCCGACCAGCGCTTCGCCGAATTCCGTTCGGATCGACAGGAATTGGCCCACGCCTACGCGGCGCTGGCCGCCGCTGCGCTCGGCGATGACACCGACCAGCGCACACTGCTTCCCTTCCGGCTGGTGGAGTCGGTCATCATGATGCGTGCCGACGAGCAGCGCGGCGAACTCGGCGAGCACACCGCCGCCGGACTCGCCGCCACCGTGGTCGGCGCCATCCAGATACTCCTCGAGCACCGGAGCGGGTCGAGTTCGTAGCCGCGGAACCGCAGCGGCACAACAGATATACCCAAGATGATCCAAGACTGGAGCATGCCCCGACACACCCTGGTTCGGGTCGCCAGTGGAGCTGCTGAGCCGGGCTCGCGCCGCGTCCGGCCACCGGCAGCGCGAACCACCCGCGGGGCCGGTTCCGGTATTCCACTGCGCGCCGGAACCGGCACCGCAAATCCACCACCCGTGCACCCGAATCTGTAACGAGTTTCGTAGGCGCCGCCGCGGAACCGCAGCGGCACAACAGATATACCCAGACTGATCCAAGGTTAAGCATGCCCCGACGCATCCTGGTTCGGGTCGCCAGTGGAGCTGCTGAACCGGACTCGCGCCGTCGACCGTGCGCCCACCTCCGTCGACTCTGCGCCCTGCGCACGTCGCCCCTTTTCGGAATACGCGACCGGGTGGGACGAGACCCCCTTCAGCAGGACGTACCAGGTCGGCCCGATGGCTGGCTCTTGATGAGCAGATCGTCCGGCCACCGGCAGCGCGAACCACCCGCAGGGCCGGTCCCGGTATTCCACTGCGCGCCGGAACCGTCACCGCAATCCACCACTCGTGCGCCCGAATCTGTAACGAGTGAGGCTGGAATTGACGGCTGTCAACGATGGATGCACGGTGGACGAAATATGCCGCACAGTCGACGATTTCGCGATTCTGGGCCTGTGGAAAGTCCTCGAAGTCGAACTAATGTTCCCGTATAGTGGAGACATGCCAGAGCTCGCCACTCTCCTCGACCACCTCGTCGAGACCACCCCGCCCACCGACGACCCCACCGGCGCAGCAACATTCGACGCACTGAACACACTTCGACTCATACGCAACATCGCCGACCACCAGATCGTCACTCACACAGCACAACTCGACGAACTCGGCGTCGCACAAAAGGTCGGGAGCACCACCAAGAAGATGCTGATCGAATCAGGGCACGCACCGAGCTCGGCCCACCGCGTCATGCGCAGCGTCGACGCCCTACCCGAACTTCCAGCGCTCGCTCGTCACGCCGCCGACGGACGACTCACCGCCGAGATCATCGACGCCATCATCCGCGGAATGAACCACATTGAAAAGCGGTGCTCGGCACCTCTTTCCGACGAAGACAAGACGGCGCACGAAATCGAGCTCCTCGGCCAAGCACTCTCTGGTGCAACGCCGACACAAGTGCTCAAGCACGCCCGCACCATCGGCAACACCCTCGCCGACGCCGACGACGCCGGCATCCCCACCGCCGACGACTCGTCCTTGAATACGGTCAACGCCCACACCACCGACGACGGACGCATCGACATCCGCGCCGACCTCACCCAAGTCGTCGGCGAGAAGTTCCTGGCCATGATCGACGAACGATCCTGCCCACGCCCCGAACCCGACGGCGCCCAGGATCGACGCACCGCAGAACAACGCCGCGCCGACGCCTTCGAACTGATCCTCGACCAAGCCGCACTCGGAGCCACCCTCGACACCGTTGGTTCCCCACGGACACTACTCATGCTCACGATCCCCGCCACCGGCGCCGACCCAGCCACCCTGCCCTGGACCGGATCCGTCAGCCATGCAACAGCGAAACAGCTGTCGTGCGACGGGTCGCTGACCGAAATCGTGCTCGATGCTGAAGGCGTACCGCTACAGATGGGACATACCCACCGGTTGTTCCCACCACACCTAAGGCGAGCGATGATCGTGCGAGACCAGTGCTGCATCAAATGCGGTGCACCACCGTCACACACCCAGGTGCACCACATCGCACACTGGGCCGACGGCGGACCCACCGACCTCGACAACGGCTGCCTACTCTGCCAACGCTGCCACACCCAAGTCCACCACCACGGCTGGGACATCATCCTCGGCTACGACCGCCACCCCTGGCTCATCCCACCCGCCTCGATCGACCCACAACGCAAACCCCTACCCGCCTACAACCGACGCACCATGCGACTCGACAACGCCGCCTGACCGCAACACACCTATAGCGCAGCACCTTCCGCACCCGGGCCTTACTCGGGACCGCGCTCGTACCTTGACAACTCCACAGTGAAACGGGCCCGGTCCGCGTTCCCGCTCGGACCGTCGAGCGGGACCGCAGATCGTTGCGGCGCAGTCCTTCGGCATGGTCGTTGTCGCGCCGGTCACCCTGCCTGACAGGTTCCGATCGCACCGCCCTGCAGCGCCACCTCCACCTTGCGCACGATCGAGCAGTCCGCCGGACCACTCCCGACGGTCCGCATGGGTTCGACCCGCTTCACCGCAGGTGTCGGGGCCACCTGCCGGACGACGGGTGCGGCGACCTCGGGGACAACGGCCGGCGCGGGCGCCGCATGCTTCGCCTGATGTGGGACGACGACCCGTTCGGCCGACACCTCGGTGGTGTCCGCGCGCAGGTGCCGAGGCCCGCCGACCGGGACCTTCCAGCCCTTGTCGTAACCGTGCGCGGCGCCGATCGCGACACCCGCCGCGACCGCGGGCAGCGCGACCAGGGTGGCGACCACAGCCGTCCCCACCAACGGCCCGACGACGAGTCCGGTGGGCCACAACGGCAAGGTGAGTATCAGACCCAATGGGGCACCCACAACGCCGCCGACCGCGAGGGAGAGGGGCGCGGCCACCCCGGCGCCGATGACGCCGCCCACTGCGGCGTCACCAACCATCTGTTCGGCCACCCGGTCCGCGCGGGCAGCCGGAACACCGTTGCTCCGCAACACATCCGAGATGCCCCGGACGATCTCACCGGACCCCGCCGTGATCTGGGCCGCCAGCTCCGGCGACAACGCGCTCGGCCGGGTCAGATCGAGGTTGCCGACCCGGACCCGGTCACCGGCATCGGCCGCGACCGGCACCATCACCTGACCGAGCGGCCGTAGGTGCCGCGGCGACGGGACGACCGAGGGCGCCTCCGGCCACTGGCCGACCACGACCGGGCCGGCGTCCGACACCAACGCGGCGTCGACGTGCGCGATCCGGAAGGCGTTGCCGGGCAGCACCTCTCCTCCCGACATCGACGACGACGGAACCACCGGGACCGGTAGGGCGACACCAGGCGCGGCCGCCTGGGCGACGGCCGGGGCCGTCACGGTGAGCGATGCGGCCAATGCGCAGCCGAGCAAGGCCCCGGCCGGGCGGCGACCGCGCGGGCGTGGGCACCGGTGTGCGCCGGATTTGCCGATCTTGTCCATGGACGACCTCATTTCTTGATGGTGAACCGATCATCGTGAGAAAACGCTAACCCCGAACGGGCCTGCTGCGAGGCACTTTCGGACGTCAGATGGTCGTCGAGGACCGCTGCGATCCGCGCGATCGCCTCGTTCTCGGTCATCCCCAGATGGTGGGTGTCGACGTCGACATTCGTGATGCTCCCCCGGACGTATGGACCCCACCCGTCGGCACCCACCGCGTCCGGCCGCCGATCGCGCACGGCGGTGAAGTAGAGCACGTCGGTCTCGACGACCGGCGGATGCCAATCACCGGTCGCACGGATGAGCAGGTTGTAGGCGTCGGTCAGCCGCTCGATCGTCGCGGCGTCGATGCCGAACCCGTCCCCGAGACGCTCGGCGATCTGTTCGGCAGCGCGTTCGGCGGTCGCGTCCGAACTCACGAAGTCGATGCCGAGCACCGGTCCGAGATTGCTGATCAGCTCGCCCGCCGTGACCGTGGTGATCGCCGAGGTGTCGACGCCGTCGGCCTCCGTGTCGAGCATCGCCAGCAGGGCAACCTCGTGACCGGCCGCCCGCATCTCGGCCGCGACCGCATGTGCGATCACCCCACCCAGCGACCAGCCCAGCAGGTGGTACGGGCCCTCGGACTGCACCGACCGGATCTCGTCGAAGTACCTGCGTGCGATCTCAGACATCGTGGCCGGACCGGGCACCTCGCCGCCGATCTGGGGCGCCTGCAGTCCATAGACCGGCCGGCCGGCCGGGATCTGCCGGCTCAACGTCTGGTAGCACCAGGACAGTCCGGATGCGGGATGGATGCAGAACAGCGGCGCCTGCTCGCCCTCCGGACGGATCGGGAGCAGGACATCGAGCCCCACGCCGCGTGACCCCGGGCCACCCGGCTCGGGCGCGGCAGCGTTTTCGGCATCGAACCCGTTGCGCATACCGGCCTCGATCCGCCGGGCCAGGTCGGCCGGGCTCGAATCGGACAGCATCCACCGGATCGGGATCTCGACGTGCAACTCGGTCTCCAGATCGTTGACCACCTGCACCGACCTCAGCGAATTGCCCCCGAGGGCGTAGAAGTCGTCGTCGGCCCCGACCCTGGGCACGCCGAGCACGTGCTCGAACGTCCGCGCGATCTCGGTCTCGAGCCACGACGAGGGTGCGCGGAACCCGGAGGCGTCGCGGGGCGGCTCCGGCAACCGCGCGCGGTCGAGCTTGCCCGACGCAGTGAACGGCAGCGAATCGAGCACCATCACCGCGTTCGGCATCATGTATCCCGGTAGCGCCGCCGACGCGAAGGCGACGACCTCGGCGGTGTCCACCGATCCCGCCCCGTCCCGGTCCGACCCGACCGGCACCAGGTAGACGGTCAGATAGTCGACCGTGTCCGTCGAGGTGACCGCGGCCGCGGCGCGGGCGACATCCGGATGCCCGGCGAACACCGCCTCGATCTCGCCGAGTTCGATCCGGAGCCCACGTAGCTTGACCTGGAAGTCGCTGCGTCCCAGGTACTCGAGCTCACCGGTTCGGCGTCGACGCACCAGGTCGCCGGTGCGGTACATCCGGGCGCCGTCGACGAACGGGTCGGCCACGAAACGGTCGGCGGTGAGACCCGGGCGTCCGTGGTAGCCCCGAGCCACCTGTGTCCCGGACAGATACAGGTCGCCGGTCACTCCCGCCGCCACCGGGCGCATCCGCGAATCCAGCACGTACGCGCGGGAATTCCACACCGGTACCCCCATCGGCACCGCCCCGTCGGCGGCCGTCCCCACCACGGACGACGTTGCGTGCACGGTGAACTCCGTCGGTCCGTAGAGGTTGTACATCTCCACGCCCGGTAGCGCGCGGCGGGCGGCGTCCACCACGTCGGGCCCGAACGCCTCGCCCGCCACGAGCAGGGTCCGCAGCGACGTCGCCCAACCGACGGGCAGGGCATCGGCGAACACCGCCAGCATCGACGGCACGAACGAGGTGATCGTGACCCGATGGGCGGACATGACCTCGGCCAGATATCGCGGATCGGTGTGGCCGTCCGGTCGCGCGATGACCAGACGGGCACCCACGGCCAATGTCGCGAACAGTTCCCACACCGACACGTCGAAGGTCGCAGGAGTCTTCTGCAGCACCACGTCCGCCGTATTCAGCCCGTACTCGGCACTGATCCAGCGCACCTGGTTGACCACCGAGCGATGCGACACCGCAACGCCTTTGGGACGCCCCGTGGAGCCGGACGTGAACAGGACATAGGCAAGGGCATCCGGGTTCAGTGGTCCGGTCCGCATGTCGTCCGTCAGCGGCGAGTCGTCGAACCCCGTCAGGTCCACGGAGTCGAGTGACGACAGGACCAACACCGGCTGGGCGCACTCGATCATGTAGTCGATCCGTTCGGCCGGATGATCCGGGTCGATCGGCACGTAACCACCGCCCGCGGCGTGCACCGCGTACATCGCCGTCACCTGGTCGAGCGAGCGCCGCATGCGGAGGGCGACCAGCGAATCCGGGCCCACTCCCTGTGCGATCATCCAGCGGGCCAGTCGATTCACCCGACCGGCGAACTCGGCGTAGCTCTGCGTGACCGCCCCCGAGATCACCGCGGTCTCGTCGGCGTGTGCCGCCGCAGCCGCCGCGAACATCGAGGCGAGGTTCTCGGCGGAATCCACGTCGTGCGACGTGGCATTCGAACCCTGGAGTGCGGCATGTCGTTCGGCGTCGTCGAGCAGGTCGACGTCGTGGACGGCGCGGTCGGGGTCGGTCGTCATCGCCTCGAGCATCCCCACCAACCGGTCGACGAAGCGCTCCACGGTCGACCTGTCGAAGAGGTCGGACGCGAAGGTGACCCCACCGGCGATGCCCGCAGGCGTACCGTCCGGGTCATAGGCGTCGGCCACCGTCACCTGCAGGTCGAACAGGGCCAGCCCGGTGTCCGGCTCGACGGCCCGCACCGACAGTTCGGGCAGTTCGATGTCGGTGGTCGAGATGTTCTGGAACGCGAGCATCACCTGGAACAGCGGGTTGTGGGCGTCGGAGCGGACCGGATTGAGTTCGGAGACGAGCCGCTCGAACGGGACGTCGGCGTGACCGAATGCCGCGAGGTCGGTGTCGCGCACGTCATCGATCAACTGCGCGAACGACATCCCGCTCCGCACCCTCGTACGCAGCACGAGGGTGTTGACGAACATCCCGATCAGGTCATCGAGATCGCGTTCCCCGCGGCCGGCATACGGGGTGCCGACGGCGACGTCGTCGGTCGCGGCGAGTCGGGCGAGCAGGGCGGCCAGCGCGGCGTGGACGACCATGAACAGGGTCGTGTTGTGGGCGCGGGCCACCCGTTGCAGCCCGGCGTGCAGTTCGGCGTCGACGGTCAGACCGACGGAATCCCCGGCGTAGGACTGGGTGGCCGGGCGGGGCCGGTCGGTGGGTAGTTCGAGCAGCGGGGGCGTGTCGGCCAACTGTTCCGCCCAGTAGTCGATCTGCGCACGCAACAACGAGTCCGGGTCCGACTCCGAGCCAAGGACCGCCCGCTGCCAGATCGCGTAGTCGGCGTATTGCACCGGGAGCGGCACCCATCCGGGCGCCTCCCCCTGCACTCGCGCGACATAGGCCGACATGATGTCGCGCGCCAGGGGCGCCAACGACGAGCCGTCGCCGCCGATGTGGTGCAGCACGACGGCGAGCACCCACTCGTCGGCGCCGAGTTCGAAGAGCACGATCCGCGTCGACGCCTGGACGGTCAGGTCGAACGGCGTCCCGATCAGGTCCGCGATCGCCTGGTCCACCTCGGTTTCGGCGACCCGGGCGACCTCCATCGGGACGATGTCGGCCTCGGCCGGCAGGATCACCTGGGCCGGTTCCCCCTCGACGAAGGGGTAGACGGTGCGCAGGATCTCGTGACGGTCGATGACGTCGCCGATCGCCCGGTGGAGCGCGTCGACGTCGAGATCGCCGGACAGCCGCACCACGATGGGGATGCTGTACGCCGACGAGTCGGGTTCGATCCGATTGAGGAACCACATGCGTTGCTGGGCGTAGGACAGCGGAACCCGTTCCGGACGAGCGTGTGCCACCAGGCCGACCCGGCCCGTGTCGGCGTGGGATTCGGCGCGCGCCGCCAGTCGCGTCACCGTGGATGCCTCGAAGATCAGTGAGACCGGGATCGTCGTGTCCAGCGCCGCACCGATTCTCGCCACGACGCGGGTCGCGGCCAGACTGTTCCCACCCAGGTCGAAGAAGTCGTCATCGGCACCGACCGCGGCGTCGATGGACAGGACGTCGGCGTACACCCCTGCGACGATCTCCTCGACCGGTGTGGCGGGTGCGCGGAAGGTCCGGGTGGTGACGATGGGCGCGGGAAGGGCACGCCGGTCGAGTTTCCCGCTCGGCGTCAACGGGATCTCGTCGAGGACCACCATCGCGGCCGGGACCATGTACGACGGCAGGACCTCGCCGAGCCCGGCTCGCAACTTCTCGCCGGTCAGGGCGACACCGGGCGCAGGCACCACATAGGACACCAGGCGCATGCCGATACCGGCGTCGTGTCGCGGAACGGTGACGGCGAAGGCCACCGCGGCCAGTTCGGCCAAGGCGGTGTCGATCTCCCCGAGCTCGACCCGGAAGCCGTGGACCTTCACCTGGAAGTCGTTGCGTCCCAGGAACTCGAGCATCCCCTCGCGGTTCCGGCGAACGAGGTCACCGGTCCGGTACGCGCGTTCTCCCGTCCGTCCGAAGGGATGGGCGACGAACCGCGCCGCCGACACCCCGGGACGGTTCAGGTAGCCGCGCGCCAGCGCGGGTCCGGACAGGTACAGTTCCCCGGCGACCCCGTCCGGCACGGGCTGCAGACGCGGGTCGAGTACGAGTGTCTGCATTCCGGCAAGTGCCGAGCCGATCGTCGAGCGCTCCCCCACCCGCAATCCGGCCGTGGCGGTGGCCACGATGGTGGTCTCGGTCGGGCCGTACAGCACGCGGAACTGTCGGCCGCCGGCACGATCGGCACCCACCCACCGGCTCACCAGATCGGTGGGCACCTCGTCACCGCCCGAGAACACGACCCGCAGATCGTCGAGACCGTCCGGGTCCACCGATGCCAGCGCGGCCGGCGTGACGAACGCGTGCGAGACGCGATGCCGACGGAGGAGATCCGCCAGTTCGCGACCGCCACGCATCCCGGTGGGCGCGACCACCAGCGCGGCCGCGGCACTCACTGCGAGCAGGATCTCCAGCAGCGAGGCGTCGAACGACGGGGAGGCGAAATGCAGGACCCGCGAGGAGGTTCCGGCCGCTCGGTCCACGTGCAGCGTGGCGAGATAGTCCGCGACGCCGGCGTGTGAGACGGCGACACCCTTCGGCACGCCGGTCGAGCCGGAGGTGAAGACCACCCACGCGATGTTCGCCGGTCGGACCGGGCACACCCGGTCGGACTGCGCGATCGGCGAGGACGGCAGTTCCTCGATCTCGGCGGCGGTCGCGGGGTCGTCGAGCACCACCCACTCGAGCGCATCGGGCAGCGCAGGGAGCGACTCACGCGTCGTGATACCGAGTGGCGCAACCGAATCGGTCACCATCTGGTCGATCCGTGCAGCCGGGTAGTGGGGATCCACCGGGACGTAGGGGGCACCCGACTTCACGACCGCCCACCATGCCACCACTGAGTCGACCGACCGCTCGACGGCCACCACCACCGGTCGTTCCGGTGCCGCTCCGCTCCGGATCAGCTGCCTGGCCAGTCGACTCGAGCGGCGATCGAGCTCACCGTAGGACAGCTCGACGTCGCCGGCGATCACCGCCGCGCCGTCGGGATCGGCGTCGACGGCGGCCGCGAAGACCTCCGGCAGCAGGGTCGGCTCCGCCGCCGCACCCGATCCGACGACCGTGAGCAGTTCGGTGCGCTCGTCGTCACCGAGCCAGTCGATGTCACCGACGGGCGTCGACGCGTCGGTGACGATCGCGTCGAGCACGAACTCGAGCCGACGAACGAATCCCGCGACGGTCGCGGGGTCGAAGAGGTCGCGGGCGAACATCATCGTGCCGGCGATCCCCTGTGCCGCACCGTTGTCCGAGTACGACTCGGCCACGACCAGCTGGAGGTCGAACTGACAGATACCGGTGTCGACCCGCGCACGGGACACGTGTAGGTCCGGCAGTTCGACGTCGATGCCGGACAGGTTCTGGAACGCCAGGGCGACCTGGAACAGCGGATGGTGGGCGGTTGACCGTTGCGGATTGAGCTCGGACACGATCCGCTCGAACGGGACGTCGGAGTGCTCGAAGGCGTCCAGGTCGACGTCACGCACACGGTCGAGCAACCCGGCGAACGACTCCGCCGCGTCGAGATCGGTCCGGAGCGCGAGCGTGTTCACGAACATGCCGACGAGCGGCTCCAGATCCGGTTCGCCGCGCCCGGCCACAGGTGCGCCGATCACGACGTCGTCGACCCCGCTCAACCGGCCGAGGACCGTCGCGAGCGCGGCATGCAGGACCATGAACAACGACGCGCCGTGTGAGCGGGCGAGGGCCAGCAGTTGCTCGTGGAGCCGAGCATCGATCGCCACCGGCACCTGACCGCCGGCCAGGGTCGCCACCGGCGGGCGCGGCCGGTCGGTGGGCAGATCGAGGACGTCCGGTGCACCGGCCATGGTCGCGCGCCAGAAGTCCAGCTGGGCGTGCATCATCGATGCCGGGTCATCGTCGCGTCCCAGCATCTGGCGTTGCCACAGGGCGTAATCGGCGTACTGGACCGCGAGCGGTTCCCAGGCTGGTTCCGCGCCGCCGAGCCGAGCGGCGTAGGACGTCATCACATCCTGCGCCAGCGGTGCCATCGACTGTCCGTCACCGGCGATGTGATGGACCACGAGTACGAGCAGGAAGCGTCCGCCGGTGGTCTCGACCCCGCTCGTCCGGATCATCCACCGCGACCACTGCCACGCGCATCGGCACCGACGTGGTCACGTCGAATCCGCGGCGCACGAATCCGGCGACGACGTCCTCGACCTCGGTCGCCGGCACCCGGCGGGTCGCCACGGTCACCGGGGCCTCGTCGAGGATGAGTTGCCACGGGTCACCGTCGATCTCGGGATAGATCGTCCGCAGTACCTCGTGCCGTCGGACCACGTCGCCGAGCGCCCGCTCGAGTGCGGCGAGGTCCAGTCGCCCCGTCAGTTCGAGGACCACCGGGATGTTGTAGGCCGGCGACTCGGGCTCCATCCGGTTCAGGAACCACATCCGCTGTTGCGCGAGCGACAACGGAAGTCTTTCCGGGCGTTCGGAAGCCGCCAGCGGTGCGCGCCGGTCGTCGCCCAGCGATCCGACCGACTCGGCCAGGGCCGCAACGCCGGGCGATCGGAACACCGATCGGAGTGGGATCCGTACCCCGAGGACAGCTCCCAGCCGCGCGGTCACCACCGATGCGCTCAGCGAGTCACCGCCCAGGGCGAAGAAGTCGTCGTCGGCGCCCACCCGCGGCACTCCGAGGACCTCCTCGAACACGGCGGCCACTGCCGACTCGGCTCGGTTGGACGGTGCGCGGAACTCCCGAGCGGCGAAGACCGGCTCGGGCAGCCGACGCCGATCGAGCTTGCCGGTCGGGGTGAGCGGGATCTCGTCGAGGACGACGACCGCGGCGGGAACCATGTACGCGGGCAGCGTCTGCTCCAGGGATGCGCGGAGTTCGTCCCCGGACAGCGACACCCCCGGCGCAGCGGTCACGTACGACACCAGGCACTGCGGCGCTCCGTTCCCCCCATGCGGGACGGTCACGGCGTAGGCGACGTCCACGCGGGACCCGAGGCGCGCGTCGATCTCGCCCACCTCGACTCGTGTACCGCGCACCTTCACCTGGAAGTCGTTGCGTCCCAGATATTCCAGTTCACCGGATCGGGTGACCCGGACGAGATCGCCGGTCCGGTACATCCGGGCGCCGGGCACATCGGCCGGGCAGGGCACGAAACGCACGGCCGTCGTCGCGGCACGCCCGACGTAGCCGTCGGCCAACCCGGGGCCGACGAGGTACAACTCGCCGACAACGCCCTGCGGGACCGGGCGCATCCACGAGTCGAGTACCACCGTGCCGACGGGTCCCACCGCGGTCCCGATCGTGATCGGACCGGCCACGCCCAACGGTGCGCTCGCGGTGGCCCAGATCGTGGACTCGGTCGGTCCGTAGAGGTTGACCATCCTCCGGCCGCCGGCCCAACGCCACACCAACTCGTGCCCCACGGGCTCACCCGCGGTGGCCAGCACACGAAGGCTGTCGAGACCTTCGGACGGCACGGTGGCCAGGGCCGACGGTGTCAGCACCGCATGGGAGATGTCCTCGCGCCGGATCAGATTCGCGAGGTCGGGCCCGCCGTAGACCTCCGGCGGCGACACCGCCAGCCGCCCGCCGGACCCGTGCGCCATCAACAGTTCGAACACGAAGGCGTCGAAGCTGGGCGATGCCACCTGGAGCACGGTCGACCGGTGGTCGACGCCGAGGACCGCGCGCTGGGCCGCGACGACCTGTGCCAGTCCGCGATGGGACACCACCACGCCCTTGGGCGTACCGGTGGACCCCGACGTGTAGATCACGTAGGCGGTGTCGGCGACCCGGATCGGGCCGCCCCGTTCGTCATCGGTGATCGGGTCGGCGGGTCTGACGCGCGCACGAGAAGACGAGTGCGGCCCGTCGAGAACGATCCAGTCGATGCTGTCGGGCAGCCCCGCCCGGCATGCGCCGATCGTGATCCCCAGCCCGGCGCGCGAATCGGCCAGCACGAACTCGATGCGTTCGGCGGGCAGGTTCGGATCCAGCGGCAGGAACGGTACTCCCGCCTTCGCCGCCGCCCAGATCGCGATCGCCGCCTCGACGGATCGTGGCAGAGCGCACGCCACGAGGCGATCCGTCGTGCGCCGCAGGATCTGTCGGGCCACCCGGTCGGACTCCACGTCGAGCGCTCGGTACGACATCGACGTCTGCCCACAGGTCACCGCGATCGCATCCGGATTCTGCCCGGTCGCGGCGGTGAGGATGTCGAGAAGGGTTGCCGGTGGCGCCGACTCGTCGGTCCGACCGACACCGGCCGGCCCCGCATGACGGAGGTCGCCGAGCCGTACACCGGGCCCGTCGGCGATCCGGGCCAGGCATTCCACGAAGTGGTCGGCGATCTCACGCGCGCGGGTCTCGTCGAACTCGTCGCGATGGAACCGCACCGTGACGCTGAGCCCCGGCTCGCCCTCGCCGCTGTCGATCTTCGGCGCCACGACGACGCTCAGCGGGTACGGCGTGGCGTCGAGTCCGGTGATGCCGTCGACGTGCAGACCGGCCGAGGTGACGAGATGTTGCAGCGCGTCCTCGCGCAGTGGGAACGACTGGAAGGCCAGCGCGGTGTCGAACAGATCCGACCGTCCCACCGCGCGGTGGATGGCCGGGAGTCCGACGTAGTGGTGGTCGAGAACCAGCGCGTTCGCGTCCTGCACGTGAACCAGCAGGTCACGCAACGACATCGACGGATCGAGACGGACCCGGATCGGCACGGTGCTGAGGAACATGCCCAACGCCCGTTCGACGCCGGGCAGCTCCGGCGGTCGCCCGGCCACGGCGGAGCCCAGCACCACGTCGGTGTCACCGGTGAGCGTCCGCAGGACGAGCGCCCAGGCCGCCGAGAGGGCGGTGCCGACCGTCACGGCGGAATCCGCGACCGCCGACCGCAGGCGCGCGTACTCCTGCTCGGGGAGTTCGGCGATGATCTCGCCGGCCGCGACCCCACTCATCGCGAGGCCACCCCTGGTCACCCGGGTGGGTCCGTCGACGTCGGCGTAGGCGTGCGCCCACGCGGCCGTCGAGGCGTCGTGATCCTGCGCGTCGAGCCACGCCAGGTAGTTCCGGTACGACGACGCCGGGCCGGCCACGCCGATCTGCGCCGGATCTCCGTAGTACTGCAGGAGTTCGCCGAGCAACAGCGGCATCGACCAGCCGTCGAGGATCACGTGGTGGTTGGTGACATGGACCGCGTAGCGGTCGGTGTCGAGTCGCACGACAGTGAATCGGATGAGGGACGGCTCGGCGAGATCGAAACCCGCTCCGGCCTCGTCGGCGGCGATCCGACGCGCCGCTCCCCGGTCCTCGACCGCGGTGAGATCGACGCTCCGGAAACGAACCCCGACATCGCCGACGACGATCTGCCGGGGGCCCTGCGACGTCTGGACGAAAGCCGTCCGCAGGATGTCGTGCCGGTCCACGACGGCCTGAGCGGCGCGGCGCAGCAACTCCACGTCGAGCCGACCGGACAGGGCGATCGTCGATTGCACGGTGTAGTCGTCCACGGAGTCGGGATCGAGCGTCGAGTGGAAGTGGATTCCCGACTGCGTCGGCGACAGCGGCCACACATCCGTGAGCGCCGGGAACCGCCGTCGCAGGCTCTCGAGGTCGCCGTGCGGCAACTGCTCGAGGTGCGACCCCGAATGTGCGACATCGACTTCGGCGCCCACACCCGTCGACAGGACGTCGGTGTCCGGCCCGTTCGCCTCGCTCCCCGTGCCGGTGTCGCCGATTCCGGTCGCGACGGCGGCAAGGGCGGCGACGGTCTTCGCCTCGAAGACCGCACGGGGGGTGATGGACAGGCCGGCCGCCTTCGCTGCCGCGACCAGCTGCATCGAGACGATGCTGTCGCCGCCGAGCGTGAAGAAATTGTCGTCGGCGGTGACGTCCTCGAGCTGCAACACCTCGGCGAACAGAGCGGCGATGATCCGCTCCGTCGGTGTCCCCGGCGCTCGCCCGCCCCCGCTCTCGGCGCGGAAGTCGCACTGCCGCAGCGCTTTCGTGTCGACCTTGCCGGATCGGGTGACGGGCATCGACTCCAGTTCGATGATCGCCGCGGGAACCATGTACTGCGGCAACGTGTTCGCGAGATCGTCGTGCAGTCCGTGCACGTCCAGCGTCTCGTCGGGCGTCCCGACGACGTAGGACACGATGACCGGACGGCCCGAATGTCCGCGCTGGAGCACCGTGGCTGCCTGGGCGACACCGGCGTTGCGCACGAGGTGGGCGTCGATGTCCCCGGTCTCGATCCGCAGGCCGTGGACCTTCACCTGCTGGTCGTTGCGGCCCAGGTACTCCAGCAGCAAGGCGTCGTCCACGCGCACCCACCGCACGGCATCGCCGGTGCGATACAGGCGTTCTCCCGGGGCCCGCAGTGGGTCGGCGACGAACCGCGCCGCGCTGACGCCCGGGCGGTCGAAGTAGCCGCGCGCGAGTCCGGGACCACCGAGATAGAGTTCGCCGACCACACCGACGGGCACCGGACGCAGCCAGGTGTCGAGCACGAACGCCGAGACGCCTCGGATCGGCTCCCCGATCGTCACCGGCTCACCGGGCCGGAGGTCGTCGGCGCCGGTCGCCCAGATCGTGCTCTCGGTGGGGCCGTAGTGATTCATCAGTCGACGCCCCGGCGACCACCGGTTCACGATGTCCGCACCCGTCGCTTCGCCGACCACCGCGATGATCCGCAGCGCCGGCAGTCGGGACGGGTCCATCGTGTTGAGCACCGTCGGCGTGATGATCGCGTGGGAGACCCGCTCGATCCGCAGTAGGTCCTCGAGATCGGAGCCGCCGTAGACCTCGGGCGGCGCGACGACCAGGCACGCGCCGGCACTGTGCGCGACCAGCACTTCCGAGACACAGGCGTCGAACCCCGGCGAGGCGACCTGCAGGATCGTCGAATCCTGGTGCACCGCGAACGATTCCGCGTATTCGACGACCCGATCGGCGAGACCGCGATGGGTGATGTGGACGGCCTTGGGCCGGCCGGTGGAGCCGGAGGTGAAGATGAGGTAGGCCGCGTTGTCCGGCCGGAGTGGGCGGGGGTCGACCGGCCGGTCCGGCAGTGCGGTGTCATCACCCAGCGGGAGCGAGCCGGGGCCGACGAGGGTCAGCCACTCGACCGTGTCCGGGAGGTTCGGCACGACGGCGTCGACGGTCACCCCGATGGTGGATCGCGCATCGGTGAGCAGTTCGGCGATGCGATAGGCGGGATTGCCCGGGTCGACGGCGACGAAGGCCGCCCCGGTCCGCGCGACCGCCCAGATCGCCACGATGAGCGCGGCCGACCGCGGGACCGCCAGCGCCACCGAGGTTTCCGGGCCGGCGCCGCGGGCGGCGAGGTCGGCGGCGAGTCGGTCGCTGCGGTCCGCGAGTTCGCGGTAGGTCATGGTCGCGCCGTCGGCGCGCACGGCGGGCGCCTCGGGGTGCCGGCGTGCGGTGTCGGCGAGGATGTCCCGGAGCACGCGCGCTGACACCGGGGGTGGCCCCTCGATCGGACACAGGGCGGCGCGTTCGGTGTCCCAGCACGAGGCCAGCGCGGCGACCGTGCGGCCGGGTTCGGCGACGATCTGCCGCAGCAGGAGCACGAACCGCTCGAGCAGCACGTCTGCGGACTCCGCGTCGAGCCGGTCCACGGCGTACTTCAGCAGAAGTTCATAGGTGCCGGGCTGATCGGTGGCCGAACGTTCGGAGCTGCCCGGCCGGGGCGGTGTGACCTGGAGGCTCACCGGATACGGGGTGGCGTCGTGCGCGGCGAGACCGTTCCATCGCAGGCCCGCGTCGGCGAGCATGCGGTTGATCTCGTCCGGATCGAGGGGGTAGGACTCCAGCACCGTGGCGGTGTCGAACATGTCGGCCACCCCGGTCACCCGCTGGAGCTCGGCCAGGCCGATGTCGCGGTGGTCGAGCATCGCCGCCTGCTCGGACTGGGCCCGCGTCAGGAGATCGACGACGCGCTCGTCCGGGCGGAGCCGGATCCGCACCGGCAGGGTGTTGATGAACAATCCGATCATCTGCTCGATGCCCGGGATCGAGGCGGGACGATCGGACACCGTGTTGCCGAACACGACGTCGGACCGGCCGGTCATGATCGAGAGCAGCAGGGCCCACGCCACCTGGATCGAGGTGTTGGCGGTGACGCCGTGGGCGCGTGCGAGTCCCGCGATCGCCTCCGTCGTCGCCCTGTCGAGTTCGAGGCCGGTCTCGCCGATCTCGCCGGTGGCGCCCCGTTCCGGCACTCCGGTGAGTCGCGTCGGACTCTCGATGCCGGCGAGGGTCTCCTGCCACGCGCGCGTCGTCGCATCGTGGTCGCGGGTGTGCAGCCACTGCAGGTAGTCCCGGAACGTCCGAGGACCCGGGAGTCCGGTGTCGCCGGCCTTCCCGCCGTCGGTCAGGTACAGGCGCAACAGCTCGGAGATGAGTACCGGCATCGACCAGCCGTCGAGCACGATGTGGTGGTTGGTGATCGACAGCACGTACTCGTCGGTGTCTGATGTGCCGACGGTGTCGGCGGTGTCCGATGTGCCGACGGTGTCGGCGGTGTCGCCACATGCGACCCGCGCGAGCCGGAAACGCAGCAGGGGCGGGTGTGCCAGGTCGAAGGGCCCGGCCGACTCGGCGATGAGCCGCCGCAGTGCACGGTCTCGGTCGTCGGCGTCGACGATGCCGGTGAGGTCGGAGTCCGACCAGTCGACGGCCACGTCGTCGAGGAGGATCTGGCGTGGCCCGGCGCCGGTCTCGACGAACGCGACGCGGAGACTGTCGTGCCGATCGATCAACGCCTGCGCGGCCCGTCGCATCCGTTCGGGTCGCAGGCGCCCGCCCAGTCGTAGTTCGGCCTGCACGGTGTAGCCGTCGGCGGCGTCGTCGTAGGTCGCGTGGAACAACAGGCCGGACTGCAGCGCGGTGAGCGGCCACACGTCGACCATCGACGGGTGGGCCACCGCCCAGCGATCGATGTCGGCCTGGCTGACCGAGACCAAGGGGAAGTCCGACGGCGTGTGACCGCCGGCCGTCCCGGACCGGACGTGTTGGGCGAGACCCTTCAGCGCCTGCGCCCACAGCGCGGCCAGTTCTTCGACGTCGACCCGGTCGAGCACCAGCGAGGCGTACTCCCAGCCGACGTCGAGTTCGGCGCCGGCCGGGCCCGGTTCGGCGATCGCGTTGATGTCGATGAGGGCGGGCAACGCCATCCACGGGTCGCCGGTACCTGCCAGCGCGTCGAATCCGCGCGCCGGCATCCACGGGCCGGAGTGTTCGCCGGTCCCCATCCGGCCCAGATAGTTGAGGCTGATCTGGGGTTCGGGCCGGTCTCCCAAGACGTCGCGGCCGGTCGGATCGAGGTACCGGACCAGTCCGTAACCGATCCCGTGATCGGGCGCGGCCCGGAGCTGTTCCTTGATCTGCTTGATCGCCAGCCCCGCCGACGCACCGCCGGTGAAGGCGTCCTCGAGGTCGACGCCCTGCAGCTCGAGCCGGACCGGGAAGCGTGCGGTGAACCAGCCCACCGTCGAGGTGAGGTCCGCGCCGGGAACCGCGGCCTCTTCGCGACCGTGACCTTCGATGGCGATCAGTTCGCTGCCGTCGGCCTGGCCATGCCTGCGGCGCCACTGCGCGAGCGCGAGGGCGAGGGCCGCCAGCAGCGGATCGTTGGCACCGCCGTGGAACCGCGCGGGGATGGTGGTGAGGACCGCCTCGGTCACATCCGCCGGAATCCGCATCCGGAGCCGGCCGGCGGTGGCGACGATGTCGCGATCCGGGTCGAGTGCGCGACGACCGAGCAACCGGTCCGCCGGTGCGACGACCTCCGTCCATCGGTCGAGTTCGGCCGCGGCACGCGACGGAGCCTGCTCGACGAGGCCGTGGACCCAGCGCCGCACCGAGGTCGTCGGCAGGCCGAGGTTCGGCACGTCCCCCTCCCGGATCTGATGCCAGGCCGTGACCAGGTCGGCGAGGATGATGCGCCAGGAGACGCCGTCGACGGCCAGGTGGTGGATGACCAGCCACATCAGGTCGGGCGCGGAGTGCTCGCGGTCCTGCAACCAGACGAACCTCACCAGCACGCCGGCACGCGGGTCGAGCCGGTCGGCCGCGGCCTGGAGGTGCCGGTCGATCTCCTCGGCATCCCGCTGTTCGAGCCACGTGTGCTCCAGCACCTCGTCCGCGTCGACCGCGCCGGGCGGCCGGACGACCACGTGCGGCTGGTCCGCCAGATCGTCGACGAGTACGGCGCGAAGGATGTCGTGCCGATCCAGGACGGCGGTCAGCGTGCGGACCAGCTCGTCGCGCCCGACGGCGTCCGGGAGTTCGACCAGCGCCGCCTGTCCGAAGCGGTCGATGGGACCACGGTCGAGCATCGCGTGCATGATCGGCGACAGCGGCAGAGACCCGATGGCACCGCCGGGCAGCTCGCGCAACCCGGCGTCGTCGGCGACCTCGGACGCCATCGTGGCAAGTGCCGCAACGGTTTTGTGCTCGAACACGTCCTGGGTCGTGAACGCCAGGCCGCTCGCCTTCGCCCGCGCCACGAGCTGGATCGAGAGGATGCTGTCACCGCCGAGAACGAAGAAGCTGTCGTCGGCACCCACCCCCGCAACTCCCAGGACGTCCGAGAAGAGCTGCGCCAGTTGATATTCCCTGGGCGTGGACGGCGGTCGCCCAGACCGGGCGGCGGCGAACACCGGTGCGGGGAGGGCACGCCGGTCGACCTTGCCGAACGGGTTCAGCGGCAGGGCGTCGAGCGTCGTGATCACGGCCGGGACCAGGTGCGGTGGCAGACAGTCACGCGCGAACCGCTCCAGCTCCGCCGGCTCGGGCCGCCGCCCCGCCGCCGGCACCACATACGACGCCAGCACGGTCGTGCCCGCATGGTTGCGCACCGGCACGGTGACGGACTGTTCCACCTGGGCGTGGCCGGTGAGGGCGGCATCGATCTCGCCGGGCTCGATCCGGTAGCCACGGATCTTCAGTTGGAAGTCGGTGCGACCCAGCAACTCCAGCGACGGCGACGTCGACGCACCGACCCAACGCGCGAGATCGCCGGTCCGGTACATCCGTTCGCCCGGGGCGCCATTCGGATGGGCGACGAAACGAGCCGCGGTCTGACCGGACAGGTGCGCATATCCGCGCGCCAGACCGGGGCCGGCGAGGTACAGCTCGCCCGCCGTCCCCACCGGCACCGGCTGGAGCGCGTGGTCGAGGACCATCACCGAGGTCCCGCGGATGGGGCCCCCGACGGTGACATCGCCGTCGGTTTCGACCACCGAGCTCGCGGCCGTGATCGTCGCCTCGGTCGGCCCGTACTCGTTGATCATCGTCGCCGATCGCGTCCACCGTTCGACGACATGCGGCGCGCATCTGTCGCCCCCGACGACGACCGTCTGCAGCCCCGCCAGCTGCTCCGGCTCGACGGTCGCCAGCATCGCCGGGGTCAGGGTCAGGTGGGTCACGCGCTCGTCGGCCAGCAGCCGTGTGAGCCGCTCCCCGCCGATGACCTCCGGCGGGACGATGACCAAGGCGGCGCCGGCCGCGAAGCAGGTCAGGAGTTGTTCCATCGACGCATCGAAACTCGGGGACAGCGCATAGGACACCCGTGAGTCCGGTCCGAGGCCGTACGCGTCGGTCCGGTCGGCGACGAGACTCGCCAGACCGGCATGGGTGACCTGCACGCCCTTCGGCACGCCGGTCGAACCGGACGTGTAGGTCATGTACGCGACGTTCTCGAGTCGTGGACGCGTTGAGAAGTCGCCGTCGTCTGCCCCGTCGTGGTCGCCGGGGTCGGTGTCCGTCGACAGGTCACCGAGGTCGATCCGGACCGCCGCCGGCGGCACTCGATCGGCGAGGTCGTCGACGGTGATCGCAGCCCGGGCACCGCTGTCGGCGACGATGTGCTCGATCCGCTTGCGCGGGTATTCCGGATCCACCTGAACGATCGCGGCCCCGGTCTTCGCGATCGCCCAGACGGCCACGACGGTGCCCAGGGATCGTGGCAGCAGGACGGCCACCGAGGTCTCGGGCTCGCAACCGGCGGCGAGCAACCGACGCGCGAGCCGCGACGAGGCGGCGTCGAGTTCGCGGTAGGTCATGCTCCGCCCCGAGGCGCAGACCGCGATTGACTCTCGATGCCGCGCAACCGTATCGGCGAGGACATCGGCCAGCACCCGCGGCGCTGCGGGGTCGGCGCCACGGACCGGGAGCAACGCCGAGCGCTCCTGCTCGTCGAGCAATGGAAGTCGTCCCACGTGGTCGCCGGGCGCCCCGCCGAGGAACTCGTGCAGGAACATCAGGAACCGGCGGTGGTGCGCGGTGAGCTCGTCGGGTGTGTAGATGTTCGGATTGCCCTGCAGGTCGATATGTGTGCTGCTCTTGCCCGCACCCGGGTAGATGTTGACGAACAGATCGGACGTCGGGCCGGACGTCAGGACGTGCAGGCGCCCGGTGACCCCACCCAGGACGACCTCGCTGTCGACCATCATGAGATTCACCGCGGGCCCGAAGGAGGCCGACTCGTCTCGGGCCATCCCCATGTCGGCGAAGATGTCCTCCTGGCGGTACCGCTGGCGGCGCAGGGCGCTCAGCAATTCCCCCTGCACGGAGGTCACCACGTCGCCGAGGGTGCGCCCCGCGACCGGGACGCGCAGCGGCACCACATTCGCCACCATGCCGCCGGACCTGCGGAGCACGGCCGAGTGCCGACCGGACACCGGCAGGCTGAGGAGCACCTCGGCGCTTCCCGTCATCCGCGCGAGGTACGCGGCGAAGGCCGCGACGATCACCGGGGTGACTCCGCCTCCCTCATGCGCGGCGGCGTCGAGGCGCTGTGCCGTGCCCTCCGGAATCGGCGCGCTCACCAGGATCGGGTGCAGGGTCGGCTTGCCGTGCCGGCCGGCGAGCGTGACGACCGGCGGAGCGCCCTCGAGGTGCTCGCTCCAGTACTTCCGATCGTTGTCGTGACGAGTCGACCCCGGGTACGACGCATCCTGGTCGACGATGTCGGCGATGTCGCTCGCCGTCGACGGCGGAGCCGGGTCGCCGCGAACGGCGGCGTTGTACAACTCGGTGATGCGCCGGACCATCGTGACGGCGGCGAACCCGTCGAGCGCGATGTGATGGGCGCGGAGGTACCAGATGTAGTGCTCGTCCCCGACGCGGTAGACGATGCTCGTCATCAGGTGATCCGCCAGCAGATCGAGCGGTGTGGTGTAGTCGCGCACCATCATTCGATGAGCGGTGGCGATCGGGTCGGGCTCGTCCCGGAGGTCCACGGTGCGCACCGGGGCGCCCTGTGCGGCGACGTACTGTCGTGGTTCGCCGTCGACGACGGTCAAGCGCAGGTGTCCGGATCCGAATTCCCGCCCCGTGGTCCGGCAGACCGCGGCCAGCAACTCGGTGTCCAGTGCGCCGTCGATGTCGACGTATTGCGCCACCGAGATCGGCAGATCACCCGCGAGGTGCTGAGCGAACCAGATCCCCCGCTGCGCGGCGGACAGCGGCAACGAGTCGATGCCGTCCCCCGGTCTCGTCGGGGCGGCGGCCGGTGGCCGGGTCGATGGGCCCGCGGGCGGGTTGACGATGTCCTTGTCGGAGATGGTCACGTGGCCTCCATGCGTTCGTGTCGATCGCACTCGTCCGGGGTTCGGGACGACCCGGGCGGACCCCGCAGACCACGGGACGAAAGATCTCGTCACCCGCGCAAGATCAAGCCAAGTAAGCCCCCCTGGAGAGCTGTCGCCCCGTCGACAAATCGGACCATACTCCCGATTAACATTCGCCGACATCAATTTTCGGCAAAGGCAAAATGCCGGTAAAGGCATCTTAATGACATGGGACAAATAGTCTCGAAAGCGTCACGAAAGATCAATTGGTCTCATCAGATGAGTTTTCGGAAAAGGGTGGATTCTTGCCCATGTCTCTGATTTTCAGCTGTGCGATCGGTAAAACCGAATCCGGATTCATCAGAAAGTCAGTGTTTGTCAAACAACAAGTGCTGGTTGATATTTGGTGACCAGGACCGATTGCGTCAATACGCCCTTTGGCGACGAACCACCCAGATGGGACATGCGGAAAGTTAGGTGTCGTTGCTAACAAATAGGTTCTCTATGCTAATCGTCGGCTTGATTGCGACTACCCTGATCACAATTGATCGAATCAGCCCTTCGAATCGCCCGAATCGGCAGTGTCATTCACTGGCACGACACCGTCCGCAATCGGCCGGCTTTGACCGAGGCGACCGGAAGCGGTGGCCGTCCCCGGGCCGACCGGGCGCCACCCGACGGCACGCGCCAGACCCTGCGGGGCCATCCCGCTCGAGATGGACTCGTGCTCACCGATGACGTAGGTCTCGTGCCAGATCCCGACCGAGTCGGTGTCGGCGAGCTCCCGGTTGAACCACCGCCAGACGGGCAGATGCGGCGCGTCGGGGTCGGACGCGAACCGCCGGAGATCGTCGGCGCTGCGCCAGTACGACAACACCATGAGTGAGCCACCCACATAGAGACGGGCGTCGAGCATGCCCGCCTGCGGTCGTCGCCGGAGATGAACGAGCATCCTCGGCATCGCCGCCATCACCGACAACCACGCGCGCACCCGCCAGGGCCGGGTCACCCGCATCCCGATCAGGAACACGGCCGTGCCCCCAGGCGGGATGTCGTTGGTCATGCGGACGGCTCGGCGGGGTGGCATGGCGACTCCGTAGTTTGGTAACACTGTTACAGAACGATGTTATGAAACGATGGTGGCCGTGGCAAGACCTCGATCGCACACCGACGACGTGCGGACACGACTCCTCGACGAAGCGGTCCGGGTGGTGGCCGCGCACGGGGTCGGCGCGCTGTCGGTGCGGGAGGTGGCTCGCGCTGCCGACACCTCCACCACCGCGGTCTACTCGCTGTTCGGGAACAAGGAGGGACTGTCGCGCGCGATCCTGGTCCGTGCCTTCGACTCGTTCGCGGGCGCGCAGCGGTCCGCGGTGGCGGCAGCCGAGGGCCCGATGACGCTGGAAGGCCTCGGGGTCGCCTACGTCGGATGGGCACTGGAGAATCCCAGGCTCTACGAGCTGATGTTCTCCGACGCGCTCGCGGGGGTCGAACGCACCGACGAGACCCGTGCGGCCGCGACGCGTGCGATCACCCCGCTGCGCGAGGGGGTGCAGGCGGCGATCGGCGCCGGGCTCCTCCGCGCCGCCGACACCGAGACCGTCGTCGCATCGTTGTGGGCGCAGGTGCACGGGATGGCGACGCTCCTGCTGTCGGGCAACTACCCGGCGGGCGCCGACCCGGTGGCCGCCGCGACCGCCGTCATCGACGGGTGGCGCACTGCACGCGCCTGACCGCGGCGGGACGAGTGGCGCACTAGGGTATCGGTATGGCAGGGCGCAGCATGGATTTCGACCCGATCGCCGAGGCACGGGAGAACTGGACCCAGGCGGGGTGGGGCGGGGTCGCCGACGGCATGGTGGCGGTGACCTCGGTGATGCGCGCGCACCAGATCCTGCTCGCGCGCGTCGAGGCCGCACTGCGTCCGTACGACCTCAGCTTCTCCCGCTTCGAACTCCTCCGCCTGCTGGCGTTCTCGCGGCACGGCTCACTGCCGATCACCAAGGCGAGCGACCGGCTCCAGGTCCATGTCACCAGCGTGACCCACGCGATCCGACGGCTCGAGGAGGGCGGCCTCGTCCGGCGCGTCCCGCATCCCACCGACGGACGCACCACGCTCGTCGAGATCACCGAGCTCGGGCAGAAGACGGTGGGCGAGGCCACGGAAACCCTCAACCGCGAGGTGTTCGGCGACGTCGGGATGTCCGACGACGAGATGACCGGCCTCGTCGGCGCGATCCAGTCGCTTCGCAAGCACAACGGGGACTTCTGAGTCGGCACCTGAAACGCGTATGACGTTGCACCCGCAAACCGGGCACAACGTCATACGGATTCCGGAGCCACCCGACGACGGAACCGCACGCCGACCGGCAGCGTCGAATCACCATGGACATTGCCGAACTGACCGCCCGCCGAGACGGCGTGTTCTCCACCCGCGAAGCCCGCGACTGCGGCGTCAGCTCCTCGACCATCCACCGCAAACTCGCCGCCGGCGACTGGAAAGCCGTCGCACGCGGGGTGTACCTCGTCGCCGGACACCCCCGCACAGCCCGAGCCCAAGCGCGCATCGCGGTCCTGTCGGTCCACACCGCAGCGGTACTCGGCGGCGCGGCCGCCGCCTGGTGGCTCGGCCGCCACGACGACGAACCACGAAAACACGTCGTGTACACGCCAACCCGCGGTACTGCCCGCCGCTCATCAGCGACCGCACTCGTCCGATACCGCCCACTGCACGCCGAGGACATCACCATCCACCAAGGACTTCCGACGACGGCCGCCGCACTGACCGTCCTCGACGCCTCCCTCGACATCGGGATCAGCATCCTCGACTCAGCACTACTGACCACCCGCGTCACCCTCGACGCACTCCACGCCGCACACGACCGCTACCCGAACCGACACGGAGCACCACGAGTCGCCACCTATCTGCGACTCCTCGGCGACGGGGCACGATCAGAAGCCGAACGACTCACCACCGAACTGCTCACCACCGCCGGCATCACCGGCTGGATCGCGAACATGCCCACCCTCGGCCACGTCATCGACTTCGCCTTCCCCGACACGAAGATCGCAGTCGAGATCGACGGCTTCGCCTTCCACCGCGACGTCGCCACCTTCCAGCGCGACCGGACGAAACGCAACCTGCTCACCGCCAACGGCTGGACCGTCCTCAACTTCACCTGGACCGACCTCATCGAACGACCCGCCCAGGTCGCCACGGCCATCCACACCGCGCTCCACCGATCAGCCGCCTGAAACGCGTATGACGTTGCACCCGGAAACCGGGCACAACGTCATACGGGTCTCGTGCGGACGGCGAAGACCTAGTGCAGCGAGGTGATGATCGCGCTGAAGTCGAGGTCGGCGTGCTGTTCGGCGAAGCCGCGGTAGAGCTGTGCGGCATGAGTGCCCAGCGGTGCGCGCGACCCCGTGCTGGCGACGGCGTCCATCGCCAGACCGAGGTCCTTGTTCATCAGAGCGGTCGCGAAGCCCGGCTTGAAGTCGTTGTTCGCCGGCGACGTCGGGACCGGACCCGGGACCGGGCAGTTGGTCTGCACGGCCCAGCAGTTGCCGGTGGCGCCGGTGATCACGTCGTAGAGCGCCTGATCGTCGAGACCCAGCTTCTGCGCGAGGACGAACGCCTCGCCCACCGCGATCTGCTGGACGGCGAGGACCATGTTGTTGCAGACCTTGGCGGCCTGGCCGGCGCCCGCGGCACCGCAGTGGATGATCTTGCCCGCCATCGGATCCAGGGTTCCGCGTGCGGCGGCGAAGGCCTCGTCCTCACCGCCCACCATGAACGCCAGTGTGCCCGCGACGGCGCCCTTGACGCCGCCCGACACCGGCGCGTCGAGCTGCGCGAAGCCGTGCTCGGCAGCGCGCTGGTGGATCTCGCGGGCGTCGTCGACGGAGATCGTCGACGAGTCGATGAACAGCGCGCCGGTCGGCGTCGCCGGGAGGATGTCGTCGTACAGCTTCTTCACGATGGCGCCACTCGGCAACATCGTGATCACGACCTCGGCGGCGGACACCGCCTCGATCGCGGCCGGGAAGGTCTCGATGCCGTTGTCCTGTGCCGTCTTCACCGCTTCGGGTACCGGATCGAACCCGCGAACGGTGTGCCCGGCCTTCACCAGGTTGGCGGCCATCGGGCCGCCCATGTTGCCGAGGCCGAGGAAGGCGATCGTCGTCATTGTCTCTGCTTCCTACGAAAGTGGTTGTGTGGAGCGGGTTCAGCCCTTCGAGGCTCGTCGCACCTCAGGGGGCGAGGGAACGGTAGCGGGTCGCGATCGAACGGCCGAGCACGACGCGCATGATCTCGTTGGTCCCCTCCAGGATGCGGTGCACACGGAGGTCGCGGACGATTTTCTCGATTCCGTACTCGGTGAGATACCCGTATCCGCCGTGCAGCTGGAGCGCCTGGTCGGCGACCTCGTAGCACGTGTCGGTGACGAAGCGCTTCGCCATCGCACACTGCTCGACCTTGTCCGGCGCATCGTCGTCCAGTGCGGACGCCGCCTGCCACAGCATCAGTCGCGACGCCTGCAGCGACGTGGCCATGTCGGCGAGGGTGAACCGGATCGTCGGCTCGTCGATCAGCGCGTTCCCGAAGGCCCGACGACTGGCGACATAGGCGGCCGCCTTGTCGAAGGCCGCCTGTGCACCGCCCAGCGACGATGCCGCGATGTTGATGCGACCTCCGTTCAGGCCGTTCATCGCGATGCCGAAGCCGATGCCCTCGGTGGCGCCCAGGAGATTGGCCGCGGGCACGCGCACCTCGTCGAGGATGACCTGGGCGGTGGGTTGCGCATGCCAGCCCATCTTGTGCTCCTGCGCACCGAAACTCAGCCCGGGGGAGTTCTTCTCCACGAGGAATGTGGAGATCCCCTTCGGACCGGCCTCGCCCGTGCGGGCCATGATGACGTAGAGGTCCGACGACCCCGCACCGGAGATGAACTGCTTGACCCCGGTGAGCACGTACTCGTCGCCGGACCGCTCGGCACGGGTCGCGAGCGCGGCCGCGTCCGAGCCGGCACCCGGCTCGGTCAGGCAGTAGCTCGCAACCGTCTCCATGGTCGCCAGGCGCGGCACCCAGGTCGAACGTTGTTCGTCGGTGCCGTACTTGTCGACCATCCACGTGCACATGTTGTGGATGGACAGGAACGACGCGACGGCCGGATCGGCGTAGGCCAGCTGCTCGAAGATGCGCACGCCGTCCAGACGGCGCAGGCCACTGCCGCCGGCATCCTCCGAACAGTAGATGGCGCCCATCCCGAGTTCCGACGCCTCGCGCAGCTCGTCGACCGGAAAGTGGTTCGACGCATCCCACTCCAGCGCGAACGGCGCCAGCTTCTTCGCCGCGAAACCCGCTGCGGTCTCGACGATGACGCGTTCGTCACCGTCGAGCCGAGCGACCGCGGCGTCGGCGAAAGTGGTCAACGCCGATCAGTCCATCGTCGGGATGACGAACTCGGCGCCGTCCTTGATGCCGGACGGCCAGCGCGTCGTCACCGTCTTGGTCTTGGTGTAGAACTGGATCGACGCCGGGCCGTGCTGGTTGAGATCACCGAAGCCCGAACGCTTCCAGCCGCCGAAGGTGTAGTACGCCACCGGAACCGGGATCGGCACGTTCACGCCGACCATGCCGACGTCGACGCGGGCCGTGAAGTCGCGGGCGGCGTCGCCGTCCTGGGTGAAGATCGCGACACCGTTGCCGTACTGGTGGTCCGACGCCAGCGCGAGGGCCTCCTCGTAGTCGCCGGCACGCACGATCGACAGAACCGGACCGAAGATCTCCTCGGTGTAGATGGTCATGTCCTTGGTGACGTGGTCGAACAGGGTCGGGCCGATGAAGAAGCCCTTCGAGATGTCCTCGTCGCCGAAGGTCTGCTCGTTGTTGGCGCGCTCACGTCCGTCGATGACGACCTCGGCACCTTCCTCGGCACCCTTGTCGATGAACCCGCGGACCCGCTCGAGGGCGGCGGCGGTGACCAGGGGCCCGTAATCGGCCTTGGGATCGAGGCTGTGCCCGACACGCAGCGCGTTCACCCGGTCGATCAGCTTGGCGCGCAACCGATCTGCGGTCTGCTCGCCGACCGGGACCGCGACGCTGATGGCCATGCAGCGCTCACCGGCGCTGCCGTAGCCCGCACCGATCAGCGCGTCCACGACCTGGTCGAGGTTGGCGTCGGGCATGATGATCGCGTGGTTCTTGGCGCCACCGAAGCACTGTGAGCGCTTCCCGTGGGCGGCCGCCGTCGAGTAGATGTACTGCGCGATGTCGGAGCTGCCGACGAAGCCGAGGGCCTTGACGTCCGGGTGGGTCAGCAGCGCGTCGACCGCTTCCTTGTCGCCGTGCACGACCTGGAACACGCCGTCGGGCAGGCCCGCCTCGGTGAACAGTTCGGCCAGCCGCACCGGCACGGACGGATCGCGCTCGCTGGGCTTGAGGATGAAGGCGTTGCCGCACGCGAGGGCCGGGCCGGCCTTCCACAGCGGGATCATGGCCGGGAAGTTGAACGGCGTGATGCCCGCGACGACACCGAGCGGCTGACGGATGGAGTGCACGTCGATGCCGCCGCCGGCACCGGCCGTGAACTCGCCCTTGATGAGGTGCGGGATGCCGATCGCGAACTCGATCACCTCGACGCCGCGCTGGATGTCGCCGAGAGCGTCGGCGTGGGTCTTGCCGTGCTCGAGCGACAGCGTGGTCGCGAGCTCGTCGGCGTTCTTGTTGACCAGATCGACAAACCGCATCAGGACGCGGGCGCGGCGCTGCGGGTTCCAGGCGGCCCACTCCTTCTGCGCCTCCGAGGCGGTCGCGATCGCGGCGGCGACGTCGTCGGTCGACGCCAGCGGGACCTGGGACTGCACGGCGCCCGTGCTCGGGTTGAAGACGTCGGCGAAACGTCCGCCCTCGGCGGGAACGCGCTTGCCGTTCAGGTAGTGCGGGATCGAGGGGACAGCAGGAGCGGACACGGAGATCACCTTCGACTTCGTTGGGGGTTATGGCCGGTGTCACCACATAGTAGGACATCCAAGTATTTCTTCCAACCCCCTGTTCACCAGCGATTTCGCACCGGCGAGCCGGTTAGGCTACCCTCGCTTTGCGAAAACGCCGACGTCGAGAGGAGTTCACATGTCGGTTGTCATCCTCTACGGAACCGAAACCGGGAACGGCGAGCTCGTCGCGGACGCCATCGCCGACACGCTGGCCGCCGATCACGATCCCTCGATCTACGACATGAGCGAGTTCGCGGTCGAGGATCTCGACCCCGAGGACTTCCTCGTCATCGTCTGCTCGACCTACGGCGAAGGCGAACTCCCGACCGGCGCCGAGCCCTTCGCCGAGGAACTCGAGAGCGTCGACCCCGACCTCACCGGTGTGCGGTTCGCGGTGTTCGGGCTCGGGGATTCGATCTACGACACGTTCAACCGCGGTGGCGAGATCGTCGCCGAGATGCTCACCAAGCGCGGCGCGGTCCAGGTGGGCGAACACGCCCGCCACGACAACTCGTCGGCGATCAAGCCGGCGAAGCAGGCCGCCGAGTGGGCCGAAGGAATCTCGCAGGAGATCTGAGAACCCGGACGTCGTCGCGGTCGGTGGTCAGGCCACCGGCCGCGACGTCGTCGTCTCCGACTCCCCCGCCGCGACGTCTTTCGCTGCGACCCCGTCGGCTGCGGTCTCCTCGACAGCGGCGGCCTCTTCCGCGGCGACCGCCTGTTCGTACCCGCGCACTGCCGACAGCTTGGCGAGTTCACACACCGCACGCACCATGATCGCGAGCACGATCCCGAGGAACAGCGCCGTCGGCACCGACACCTGCAGGTTCTCGCCGAGCAACAACACGCCGAGAACCATGGCGACGGCAGGCTCGGCCACCGTCATCGAGGGGAACGACGTCTGCAGGTCGCCCGCGCCGAATCCCATCTGCTGGGCGAGGATCGCGCCGATCACCACGAGCACGAAGAGATAGATCTCGGGGTGGACGAAGGTACGCCAGAAATGATGGGTGACCTGGTAGATCACCGTCTTGACCAGCAGTGCCGACACCCCGAAGAGAACGCCGGCGACCAGTCCGTAGAACAGCGCCTTGTAGTGCGGGCTCGAGCGGTGCGCCAAGACCACCAACGCCACCACGACACCGATGACCGCCCCCACCGTGCCCCAGAGCAACAATGCGTCGGGTCGCCGCATCGACGGTTCGGGTCGCGCCACGATGAGGAACGTGACGACACACGCGACGAGCACCCCGCCCCACGCCCATTCGATGCGGGCCGGGTGCCGATGGTCAGCCCAGGCCTCCAGCGGCAGGGCGAACAGCACCGCCAGCACGACCAGCGGTTGCACGAGCAAGATCGAGCCCAACCCGAGCGCGGACGCCTGCAAACCGAAGCCGCACAGCGCAATCGCCGCACCCGCCCACCAACCCGGGGTGATGGCACCGTTCACCCGAGAGGCGCGCTGACGCAACACGGTGCCCGCCGCGATCATCAACGCGGCCAGCACCGCGAGGAGAGCGGGTACCCAGGTGTGCACGATCCCCAGGGTAACGGCGGCTGCCGGTGCTCGCGGTGGCGACCGGAGTCGCCCGAACCGAGATCGACGGTGTCGGAACACCCACCACCTGCCCGGACAACGTAGATTCGAACCCATGCGTTATCGGTCAGATCTGGAACGACTGGCCACCCTCGACGCCGCCGCGATCGAGGTGGCCTGCACCGACTGCACCTCGGTGGGCGAATTCATCGCCTGCGCCGTCGACGAGTATCTGGAGTTCGACGTCGCCGCCGAGGAGGCCGAGGCCCGCGGCGACGACGAGCATGCGGCCTTCCTCCGGCAGGAGGCGGCGGCGTGGCGCGCCACCGTGCGGGTGCTGCGGATGATGGTCGCCGAGTCCGGGCCCGGCAACCGGGTCAGCGACCGGCGGCACGGCGCCGCATGAGCGAGGCCCGCACGCTCATCCTGATGCGGCACGGCAAGTCGGGCTACCCGCCCGCGACGCCCGATCACGACCGTCCGCTGGCCGAACGCGGCGACCGGCAGGCCGCTCTGGCCGGACGATGGATGGCCGACGAGGGCCTGCGGGTCGACGCGGTGCTGTGCTCCACGTCGACGCGAACGCGTCAGACCCTCGCCCGGACCGGCATCGACGCGCCGGTGACCTACGTCGAGGACATCTACGGCGGCGCACCCGAGGAGATCCTCGAGTCCATCCGCATCCACGCGCCCGCCGACGCGCAGACGATCCTCGTCGTCGGGCACGAGCCGGGGATGCCCGCGACCGCGCTGACGCTCGACCCGGACGGTCACATCGAACGGTTTCCCACCTCGGCCTACGCGGTCGTCGGCGTGACCCACCCGTGGGGCCGCCTCGGCCTGACTCCCGACCCGGGGGCCCACCTCGTGGGTGTGCGAATCCCGCGCGAGGACTGACCGATGGCGCACACTGGGGTCATGCGTGAGATCCAGCGAACCATCATCGACGCCCTCGCGGTGAAGCCCTCGATCGAACCCGCCGAGGAGGTGGTACGCCGGGTGCGCTTTCTCGCCGACTACCTCGACGCGACCGGCGCCAAGGGATATGTCCTCGGCATCTCCGGCGGGGTGGACTCCACCCTCGCCGGACGGCTGGCACAGCTGGCCGCCGACCGCGTCCGTGCCGGTGGCGGTGAGGCCGTCTTCGTGGGGGTCCGCCTCCCCTACCGGGTGCAGCACGACGAGGACGACGCGGCCGCCGCGCTCGATTTCGTCGCCGCCGACGAGGTGGTCACCGTCAATGTGGCCCCCGGCGTCGACGCCCTCACCGCGGAGATCGAACAGGCGACCGGCAACCGACTCACCGATTTCACCAAGGGCAATGCGAAGGCCCGGCACCGGATGGTCGCGCAGTACGCGCTCGCCGGCGACCGCGGATTGCTGGTCATCGGGTCCGACCACGCGTCGGAGAACGTCACCGGTTTCTTCACCAAACACGGCGACGGTGCCGCCGATGTCCTCCCCCTCTCCGGACTGAACAAGCGGCAGGGTCGTGCGTTGCTGCGCCACCTCGGTGCGCCGCAGCAACTGTGGGAGAAGGTCCCGACCGCCGACCTGCTGGACGACAAGGCGGGGCAGACCGACGAGGACGAACTCGGCCTGCGCTACGACGACATCGACGACTACCTCGAGGGACGCGAGATCCCGGTCGAGGCCGCGGAGAAGATCGAGGCCGCGTGGCATCGTAACCGGCACAAGCGGACGACTCCGGTGGAGGTCGACGACACCTGGTGGCGGTCCTAGGAACACCTGCCGCCGAGGCGCGTCCGGGCCCGCCCGCGATTAGGGTGTCGGAGTGTCTGTCTACGCAAACGGATTCGCCCGGGTCGCCGGTGCCGTTCCCGTCCTGACGATCGCCGAACCCGCGGTCAACGCCACGCGCACCATCGCACTCGCGCGACGGGCCGCCGACGACGGCGCCTGCCTGGTCGTCTTCCCCGAACTGGGGCTGTGCGGTTATAGCGTCGACGACCTCTTCCATCAGGATGCTCTCCTCGACGGGTGCCGCGCCGCACTCGACGAGATCGTGGCCGCCAGCGCCGGAATGACGCCGGTCCTCTGCGTCGGGCTGCCGATGCTCGTCGGCGACGGCCTGTACAACTGCGCCGCCGTCATCCACGACGGTGCCGTCCTGGGGGTGGTCCCGAAGTCCTACCTGCCGAACTACCGCGAGTTCTACGAGCAGCGCTTCTTCGCCGCGGCACGCGACGCGATCCCCACGACCGTGTCGATCGGCGGCGACGAGGTCCCGTTCGGCGCCGATCTCGTCTTCGAGGCACGCGACCTCCCCGGTTTCGCACTGTTCGTCGAGATCTGCGAAGACGGGTGGGTGGCGATCCCACCGAGCACGTGGGCGGCTCTCGGCGGCGCGACGGTGCTGGCCAACCTGTCGGGCAGCCCGGTCACCATCGGCAAAGAGGGCTACCGCACCAACCTGTGCACGGGGCACTCCGCACGCACCATCTCCGCCCACGTGTACGTCGCCGCGGGCTTCGGCGAATCGACGACCGACCTGGCCTGGGACGGTGACGCCCTCATCACCGAGAACGGCTCGCTCCTCGCCCGGAGCGAACAGTTCGCGACGACCGACCAGATCATCTCCGCCGACATCGATCTCGACCGGTTGCGGCAGGAACGGATGCGCATGATCAGCCTGCGCGACCAGGTCGGCGACCACTCCGAACGGTTGAAGTCGTTGCGCCGCATCGGCTTCGACTTCGGCGAGTTGGCCGGCGACGATGACGTGGTCCGGCGGGTGATTCCCCGGTTCCCCTATGTGCCGGCGGATTCCGCCGACCGAGACGAACGCTGTGCCGAGGTCCGTTCCATTCAGGTGCAGGGTCTCGCCCAGAGACTGCGATCGACCGGACTGGAGAAGATCGTCATCGGCGTCTCCGGCGGGCTGGACTCGACGCTCGCGCTCCTCGTCGCGGTCGACACGTTCGACCGACTGGGGCTGCCGCGCACCAACATCCTCGGTTACACGATGCCCGGTTTCGCGACCGGCGGCCCGACGCTGCGACGGGCCCACGCGCTCATGGACTCCCTCGGCGTGAGCGGCACCGAGATCGACATCCGGCCGTCGTGTGAGCAGATGCTCGCCGACCTCGACCATCCGTACGCCCGCGGCGAGAAGGTCTACGACGTCACGTTCGAGAACGTGCAGGCGGGCGAACGGACCTCGCACCTGTTCCGCCTGGCGAACTCCAACGGCGCCATCGTGCTCGGCACCGGCGACCTGTCCGAACTCGCGCTCGGTTGGTGCACCTACGGTGTCGGCGACCAGATGTCCCACTACAACGTCAACGGCTCGGTGCCGAAAACGCTCATCCAGCACCTGATCCGGTGGATGATCACCAGCGGACACCATTCGTCGGAGACCACCGAGACCCTGGTCGAGATTCTCGACGACGTCATCTCCCCCGAGTTGGTGCCGCCCGGTGACGACGGCCGGATCCAGAGCACCGAGGACACCGTCGGCCCCTACGAACTGCACGACTTCTTCCTCTACCACCTGACGCGCTTCGGCTATCGGCCGACCAAGATCGCCTACCTCGCCCGGCAGGCGTGGGGCGACCGCACCCGCGGTCCGTGGTCGGATCTGCTGACCGAGGACAAACGCAACGAATACGATGCGGCGACCATCGAGCACTGGCTCGGCGTGTTCGTGAAGCGGTTCATGGGCAACCAGTTCAAGCGCTCGGCGATGCCCAACGGCCCGAAGATCGGATCGGGCGGGTCCCTGTCCCCGCGTGGCGATTGGCGGTCACCGTCGGATGCGTCGGCGCGGGTCTGGCTCGACCAGTTGGCCGGGGGCATGTCCGGGGAATGACGTTGCGGCGGAGTGGTTTCGACACGTCTCCTCGCTGCGCTCGTCGACTGCTCAACCAGCAGAAGGTGCTCAGTCGCAGGCAGCGAGGAGTTGCTTGAGCTGATCGTCGAAGGCGTCGGCGATCGCCCACGGATCCGGGGTCTGGTCGGTGCAGCCCACGATGCCGATGTTGAGGTTGCCGTCGGCGGAGAACACCGTGATGTTCAGTCCCAGTCCGTGGAAGATCGGGCCGAGCGGGTAGACGCCGGTGACCCGGGCGCCGAGGAAGTACAGCGGGAAGTCCGGACCCGCCACGTTGGACACCAGGACGTTGAAGACCGGTGGATGGGCCGACGCCAGGTTGCGGTCGCCGTAGATCTTCATCACGGTGGACAGCGTTGTGCCCGGGGCGAATTGAGCCCAGGACCGCAGGATGTTCGCATCGATCTCGGCGTGGTGCTCCTTCGAGGTGCGGCTCAGCTCGGCCTGCTTCCGGAGCCGGGCAACCGGATCCGGCTCGTCGGAGGAGAGCTGGGTGAACATCCCGGTCACCTTGTTGGTGCCGCCGACGACCAGGTCCTTCTCATCGGCGCCGTGCACCGAGACCGGGACCATCCCGACCAGCGGGCGATCGGGCAACTCGTCGTGTTCGAGCAGGTAGGTGCGCAGCGCTCCACCCACCATCGCGAGCACCACGTCGTTGATCTTCACGCCGAAGTGGTCCTTCACGCGCTTCACGTCGGCGAGCGAGAGTTGGGTCACGGCGATGCTGCGATGCGGCGTGATGGGTGCGTTGAACCGCGTCCGCGGCGCGCGGAACGGTGCCGGCATCGCCGAATCCTGTTGTGCGCGACGGAACCAGCCGACCGGTACGCCGAGCGTCCGGGGCAGCAGTTTGGCCATCGCCAGGGGACGCTGGACGAAGTAGTTGACCGCCCCACCCGCGGCCATCGCGACGCGCGACGACGGCCCGGCCGACTCTCCCACCTTCTCGGCGTCGAGTTCCGGGGGTTCCGGTGAGAGCGTGCACATCTGCGCCAGCAACTCGGCGCCGGTGACACCGTCGGTCCCGGCGTGGTGCATACGCAGCATGGCGCAGACCCGGCCGTCGGCGAGCCCCTCGATGATCCAGAGCTCCCAGAGCGGCTTGCCCCGGTCGAGCGTCTGACCGGCGAGATGACCGACCAGCTCGGCGACCTCGCCGGCGCCGGCGGGTGCCGGCACCCCGACGCGGTGGACATGACGCTCGATGTCGAAGTCCTCGTCCTCGATCCAGACCGGGTGGTCGATGTTGAGCAACGAGTTGTCGAGTTTGCGGCGGAACGCGGGGATGGCGGCGATCCGTCGCTCCATCTCCGCACGGATCTTGTCGAACCGATAGCCGCCCGGCATGGTGCTCGGGTCGATCTCGAACAGACCGATGACGTGCATCAGTTGCGAACGCGTCTCGAGGTAGAGAAACGATGCGTCCAATCCACTCAAGCGCTGCATGAGTTCAGCCTCTCCTCGACGTCGGGCACCCACCCCGCAGGCACCCCACGCCATCATGCCGCACCCGACGTGCCTCGCGGAGCCGGTTCCGCCGACCGCCACGGCCGACTGGGGACACATGCTCTCCGGCGGTCAGAGCGGCAGCGAGTCCACCATGTCGAGAATGTCCTGACCGTCGGTTTCCAGTACGACGATCATCGCGAGTTCGCGCGCCGGGTCGTCGGTGATCTTGAAGACCCCGCGGCCGTTCTCGTCGATCAATCCCGTTCCGTGCCGCCACCTGACCGGCCGCGACGTCGACGACGACCGCGAGTACTCCGCGTTCAGCGCATCCCTGGACGCAAACCAGAACACCCCGAAAGGACGGTCCACCGCACCCGCCGCACACCGCACGACGAAGACGGTGCGGACCTGCCCCGCCCCGGTCTCCGACGGGCCGACCTCGTCCCGGCCACCGGAGTAGCGGCGGATGCACTCCGTGTTCATCCATTGCGCGGCGGTGTCGGGGGCCTGCGGGAGCAACTCCGGGAACTGCGCCACGAGCGGCGCGAACTCTCCCCAGCTCGCACCCGTCCGGACCCGCTGCACCGGCCCGGGCTCGGAGTACACGCCCCCACGCATCGCAACCACCCGGTAGTCATGTTCTCCGGCAGGCACACTCGCGTCCTCGGCCGTCGTCTCCGGCCCCTGGTGGACGACGTATCCGTCACCGCGGAGAAGCTGGTAGGCCGACACCCCGTCGACCGGGTCCCAGGTCGCGATGACCCGCCCCGGCCGGGCCTGCAGGGTGAGCCCACCGGGCGGGTCCGGCGCATCGGGTGCCGTCACCGAACGGACCACCGCGAACCCACCGAGCGCCACCACCGCCGAGATCAGCACGATCAACCCGATCAGCCAGGGGCCGGATCCGATCCGTCGCGGCCGGGTCGGGACCGTCGTCGAGATCGGCGAAGTGGGGAGAGCGGGTGGAGTGGGCGAGTTCATCAGATCGGCAACCTCTTCAACACGTCGCCGGCCGCGGCGGCGGGCTCGCCCGGGACGACGACCCACACCACCGATCGGGCGTGGTCACCGTCGTCGAACGTGAGGATCGCCTGACCCTGATCACCTTGCTTGTCCGACAGATACAACGTGCCGGCGTGTCCCTGCGCAGTCGTGTAGTCGACGCCGCGGAGGTCGTACGCGGTCACCTTCGCTGCTGCCGTGGCCTCCTCCGGGGTGTCGTAGGCATCGACGATCACCTGGTACGCAGCCACCTGCGGACCGGAAGGGTCTCCGCTGCCGGCCCCGGTCGGGTTCTCCGCTTCGCGCGTGCACGACACGGTGCGCTTGCTCGACGAGAAGGCGAGGTCGCCGTCCTCACCCCAGCAGCGCATGGCATCGAAACCGTTGGTGCTCAACGGTGTCGCGGGGATGAGATCGTGGTACAGGTCGGCGATCGGTTGCAGCTGGCCCCACGTCATGAAGACATCGACCTGCTCGGAATTCCGCGAGAAGTCCGACACCCGGCCGTCGTCGTGCGCGGCGACCTGGAACGTGTAGGTACCGGGTACCGGTCGGGGCGCGGTGAACTCGGTCGCGGGCCCGGAGTAGATCACGGCGTCGTTCTGGGTGACCACGTAGCCGGTGGCCCCGGCCACACTGTTCCAGGTCAGTTCGACGGCAGTGGTCGTGACCTCCGCGTCCGGCGGGTCCGGGGTGTCCAGAGACGTGGCCGACATGCGCACGAGTCCGATGCCGGCGCCGAGGATTCCGGCGACGAGCACGGCGACGATCCCGATCACGAGCAGCTGGCGCGGACGGCCGACCGCATTCGGTTGCGTATCGTCGTCGGCCGGCCAGGTGGGCGACGGTTCCGGCGGAACCCGAACCGGCGCGAGCGCCGCGGCACGCGGGCCCGGAGCACCGATCGGCGGGCGGGGATCGGTACCGACGCCGGTTCCGGCGGGACGGAACTCGGCGAGGATCTCCGCGTCCCGACCGTGGGACGCGGGTACCTCCCCGGAATCGGGCACGCCCACCGGGCCGATGAGTGTTGCGCGGGAGTCGAAGACGTCGGCGAGCGCGGCCGCGAACTCCCCCGCCGTCGAGTGTCGGCGGCCCGGCTCCTTCGCGATCGCCCGGGCGAGCACCCGGTCGACGGCCGCGGGGAGGGCCCGGTTGCGGGCACTGGCCGACGGAGGTTCGTGGTGCATGTGTGCCGTCATCAACCCGTGCAGCGACGGTGAGTCGAAAGGCGGGGCACCGGTGAGCAATTCGTACGCGGTGGCGGCGAGCGAGTAGATGTCGCTGCGGCCGTCGACGCGCAGGCCCTCGATCTGCTCCGGCGAGGCATAGCGCATCGTGCCGATGGTGATCCCGGTGCCGGTCAGGTGGGTGACCTCGTCGAGTACCTGCGCGATGCCGAAATCGGTGAGCTTGATGGCTTCGGGACCGCTCGGACCGCCGTCGACACGTTCCTCGCCCGGCGTGATCAGGATGTTGGCCGGCTTGATGTCGCGATGCATGACGCCGCGCCGGTGTGCCGCGTCGAGTCCGGCGGCCGCCCCGGTGATGATCGTGCACGCGAGACCGGGGTCGAGCGGGGACTCCCGGGCGAGCATCCGCGCGGCATCGGTGCCCGGCACGTACTCCATTGCGATCCACAGCAACTCGTCGAACACACCGCGGTCGTAGACGGCGACGATGTTGGGATGGTGCAGGGGCGCGACGATGTCGGCCTCGCGTTCGAACCGGGCGCGGAAGACCGGGTCGGTGGCGTGGACCGACCGGAGCACCTTGAGGGCGTCGGCGCGCGGCAGCCGGGGATGGGCGGCCTTGTAGACCTCGCCCATGCCGCCGCGTCCGAGCACGTCGAGGACGCGGTACCCCGCGATCAGGTCCCCTACCTGGTACATGACGTCCTCACCGATCCGTGTGCGGTGGCAGTGTTGGGCACGAATGGTACCGAGTGTCGCGAAACGCGGTGGATCGCGCCGTTCCGGACTCTACGATCGGCGACGATGGAAACCACCGAGAAACCGACCCCGCCGACCACCGAGTTCACCCACGCAGAACTCGACGAGGCCTTCGCGCAGTTCCAGCGCACGGTCGCCGAGATCGCCGTCAGCCGCGACTGGGATCGCTTCGCCGAGCTGTTCACCGACGATGCCGACTACGTCGAGCACGCCCTGGGCACCATGCGCGGCCGTGAGGAGATCCGGACGTGGATCTGGCGCACGATGACCTCGTTCCCCGGCAGCCACATGACCGGTTTCCCCTCCCTGTGGCATGTGGTCGACGCCCCGACCGGCCGGGTCATCTGCGAAGTCGACAACCCGATGCGTGACCCCGGTGACTCCACCCACATCACCGCCACCAACATCACCATCCTCACCTACGCGGGCAACGGTCGCTGGAGCCGCGAGGAAGACGTGTACAACCCCTTGGAGTTCGGTCGGGCGGCCATGCGCTGGTGTGAGAAGGCCCGCGAACTGGGCACCATCGACGAGCCCGCAACGGCCTGGATGGAAACGACCGGGGCCATGTTCGCCTCTCGGCGCTGACCGTTCCGCCGCACCGGGCGAACCCGCGCCCAGCTGGGCGTTTGCGGCGACGCCTGCGGGGGTCGCCGGCGTGACGGATGACACCCTCGCACCCCGTAACGGTTCGCCGGTGCGGCGACGACACCCTCACGACGGACTTGGGACACCGGTGAGCGTGCCGTACGCTAGGACTTTGACCAGTGGCGTCGGGCGCCGGAGCGCACCCCGGCCCGACACACCGCGGTCCGGCGGACCCGGCACGCATCCGCCAAGACGTCGAGCATCACCGACGACGTCGAGAACCACGATCGTGGCAGCGGCCGCGCACGTGGACCGACCCACCAGACACAGACGACGACACACGCACGATGACACACGCGGACACCGTTCGGAGGACACCCATATGGCACGCGACCTGACGCAACTCGAGCTCCTCAAGGAGCTGGCCCCGGTTGCCGAGGACAACGTCAACCGCCACCTCAAGATCGCCAAGGACTGGAACCCGCACGACTACGTGCCGTGGGACGAGGGCCGGAACTTCGCCGCGTTGGGCGGGGTCGACTACGACCCCGAGCAGTCGCAGCTCGACGAGGTCGCCAAGGCCGCGATGATCACCAACCTCCTCACCGAGGACAACCTGCCGTCGTACCACCGCGTCATCGCCGACAACTTCTCCATGGACTCCGCCTGGGGCCACTGGGTCGGTCGCTGGACCGCCGAGGAGAATCGCCACGGCATCGTCATGCGCGACTACCTCGTGGTCACCCGCGGCGTCGATCCCGTCGCGCTCGAAGAGGCGCGGATGATCCACATGACCAACGGCTACGACCCGATGCTGGCCGCCGCCGGACGTGTGGACGAACTCGAGGAGCATGCCGACGAGCTGGGCCTGCTGCACTCGGTGGCCTATGTGACCTTCCAGGAACTCGCGACCCGCGTCAGCCACCGCAACACCGGCAAGGCGTGCAACGACCCGATCGCCGACAAGATGCTCCAGCGCATCGCGGCCGACGAGAACCTGCACATGATCTTCTACCGCAACATCTGCGGCGCGGGCTTCGACATCTCGCCCGATCAGACGCTGCGCGCGGTCACCGACATCGTGACCAACTTCCAGATGCCCGGCGCCGGGATGCCCAACTTCCGTCGTCACGGCGTGCTCATGGCCAAGCACGGCATCTACGACCTGCGCCAGCACCTCGAAGAGGTCGTCATGCCGGTCCTGCGCAAGTGGAACGTCTTCGAGCGTGAGGACTTCACCAGCGAGGGCGAGAAGACCCGCGAGGAGCTCGCCGCCTTCCTCGAGCAGCTCGAGAAGGACACCATCCGCTTCGAGGAGATGCGCGACCGTTCGCTCGCCCGCGAGGCCAAGAAGCGGGAGCAGCAGGCATCCTGAGCACCACCCTCCCCTTCGAGGCTCGCTCCGCTCACACCTCAGCGAGCAGCGACCCGGCGCCTTCGACCACCGCAAGCTCGCTCCCCAGCCCCCTGAGGAGCGAGCTTGCGAGCGTCTCGAAGGGGCTGCGCATCGGTTCGATCGAACTGGCCAGCCCGGTCGTGCTGGCCCCGATGGCCGGTGTCACGAACGTCGCATTCCGCACGCTGTGCCGTGAGCTCGAACTCGCCCGCACCGGCACCGTCTCCGGGCTGTACGTCTGCGAGATGGTGACCGCCCGCGCGCTCGTCGAGCGGCATCCGGTCACGATGCACATGACGACCTTCGGACCGGACGAGAATCCTCGGTCGATGCAGCTCTACACCGTCGACCCGGAGTACACGTATCAGGCCGCGAAGATGATCGTCGACGAGAACCTCGCCGACCACATCGACATGAACTTCGGCTGCCCGGTCCCCAAGGTGACCCGCAAGGGCGGCGGTTCGGCGATCCCTTACAAGCGCACCTTGTTCCGCAAGATCGTCGCGGCGGCGGTCCGCGCCACCGAGGGCACCGACATCCCGGTGACGGTGAAGTTCCGCATCGGCATCGACGACGAGCACCGCACCCACCTCGACGCCGGTCGCATCGCCGCGGAGGAGGGCGCCGCCGCCGTTGCCCTGCATGCGCGCACCGCGTCGCAGCGGTACTCCGGCGAAGCCGACTGGGACGAGATCGCCCGTCTGAAGGACCACGTCACGTCCGTGCCCGTGCTCGGCAACGGCGACATCTTCGAGCCCGCCGACGCGGTCGCGATGATGAACCGCACGGGCTGCGACGGCGTGGTCATCGGACGCGGTTGTCTCGGCCGCCCCTGGCTGTTCGCCGAACTCGCCGCCGAGCTGGGCGGGTTCGACGCCCCGACCCCGCCGAATCTGGGCGAGGTCGCCGACATCATGGTCCGGCACTGCCAACTCCTCGTGGACCACCACGGTGAGATGAAGGGCTGCCGCGAGATCCGCAAGCACGTCGCGTGGTACCTGCGCGGCTTCCCGGCCGGATCGGAGATCCGCCGCCGGATGGCACTGGTCGGCAGCGTCGACGAGCTGCGCGAACTGCTCGCCGAGCTGCCCGCGGACACCCCGTTCCCGTCCGACGGCCACGGCCCGCGCGGCAGGCAGGGATCCCCGGCCAAGGTCGCGCTGCCGGACGGATGGCTCGACGATCCGGACGAGGACGTCGTCCCGGCCGGGGCCGAGATCATGCACTCCGGCGGTTGAACCGGATTGCGAAAACCGTCACAACCGGCGCCTGGCTGAGATGCTTTCTCAGGTGGGATCAGTACTATTGCGCGGAGGTCCCGGCCGCCGGGACCTCCATTCTGTGCGCACCGCGCTGGTCGAGCCCCGATCTGCGGTGACTCGCGAATCAGACCACGGGGCATGAGGAACGTGCATTGAGTCGTAGGACACCGGGCCCGGACGACCCCGAGGCGGGCGACGCCGATCGCTCTCGTCGTGGTCGTCGCGCCGGACGCTCCCACGACGAGCTCGGCCCGACCCCGGGACAGGACGCCACCGGCCCCGTCGGCCCGGGTGACCAGCCCCCCGCACACCCCAGCCTCCGTGAGCCGCGGTCCGCGGATCGATTCGTCCGCGGACGAACGCGGCTGACCGTCCGTCAGCTCATGGAGCAGATGAACGCGGAGGAGTCGTCACCCGCCGAGCCGCCTGCGGGCTCCGGCCGCTCCGGCTCCCGCCGCGCGATGCCCCCGCGTCCGGAGTCGCGGAATCCCGGGACCCCGTCGACGCGCGCACGTTCCCGCCGCCTCGGACAGCCGTTCGGTCAGGGCGCCGAACCGCCGCCACCCCCACGTGCGCCGGGCGCACCCCAGCCGGCGCCCGACGATCGCCCCACCACGGTCCATCGCTTCGACAACGACGTCACCCAGAAGATCCCCACCATCGGCGACTCCGCACCGGACCTGTCCGACCGTGCGACCGAGAAGCGGGCCATCGAGGAATCCAGGGGCCAGGAACCGGTCGCCGGGTCTCCGTCGGGGAGCCCGGTCGCGCAGGCACCGCTCGAGCGCACCCCCGATCTCACCGGACCCCTCGCGCTGCGTTCGGCACCCCGGCGTCATCCCGGACGCGACGAGGACCGTCAGGGTGCAGTGCTCCGCAAGACCGCCGCGACCGGACGGATTCTGGTCGCCATCGCATGTGTCCTCGCGCTCGTCGGCACCGGCTTCGTCTGGGGCTACCTGCAGTCGTGGAACGGCAACTGGCGCAACGTCACCGCCGTCGATCCCGATGACCAGAACATCCGCAACAAGGACGCCCAATACGGTGACGAGACCTATCTGATCGTCGGAACCGACACGCGCGGCGGACAGAACGCCAAGGTGGGGGCAGGCACCACAGCCGACGCCGACGGCGCCCGATCGGACACCGTCATCCTGGTGAACGTCCCCGCGAACCGGAGCCGCGTCGTCGCGGTGTCGTTCCCGCGGGATCTGCAGGTGGACCAGCCGGCCTGCCGCGCCTGGGACAACGCGACGGGCGCCTACGGCGCCGAGATGCCGCCCGCCGACGACGTCAAACTCAACGGCGTCTACGCCGCGGGTGGACCGCAGTGCCTCGTCCGCGTGATCACCGCGATGAGCGGTCTGAACATCAACCACTTCATCGGCATGGACTTCTACGGTTTCGAGAAGGTCGTCCGTGCGATCGGCGGCGTCGAGGTCTGCTCGACGGTGCCGCTCTACGACTATGAGATCGGTCAGATCCTGCGTAAGCCCGGCAAGCAGAAGCTGACCGGTCGACGGGCGCTCAACTACGTGCGGGCCCGCAACATCTCCTCCGAGGGCAACGGCGACTACGGGCGCATCAAGCGTCAGCAGTTGTTCATGTCGTCGCTGCTGCGGTCGTCTCTGTCGGGCAACGTGCTGTCGAACCCCAACAAGCTCAACGGCATCGTGAACACATTCATCGAGTACAGCTATGTCGACGGTGTGGACACCCAGTCGCTCATCAGCCTGGCCGAGTCCATGCAGGGCATCGAGGCCGGACGCGTCTCGTTCCTGACGATCCCGACATCGGGAACGTCCACCGACGGCGCCAACAACGAGATCCCGCGCACCAGCGACATCGACGCGATCTTCGACGCCATCATCGACGACCTGCCCCTACCGGGCGAACAGGCGCGCAAGAAGCCGCCGTCATCCTCCAAGGCCCCCTCGAGTTCGGATGCCCCGAGCACCAGGGCCGACACGTCCGCTCCCGGACCGGTCACCGCGACGGCACAGAACCCCGGCAATGTGGGCGTCCGGGTGCTCAACGGCACCGATCGCACCGGTCTCGCCACCGAGGTGTCCGAACAGCTCACGCCGTACGGCTTCGACGTCCGCGGTGTCGCCGACGCCTCGGAGAACCGCGACGACACGGTCGTCCGCTACGGCCCGGGACAGCGCGATGCCGCCGCGACGCTGGCCGAGATGTTCCCCAACGCCAGCATCCAGCTCGATCGCACGGTCAAGTCCGGCGTCGAGCTCATCGTCGGGGCGGATTTCACCGGCTCTCTCGGATCGGTTCCGGCGTCCGGGGCGACCCTGACGGCGAATCAGCTCGCACCCGCCGAGAACACCGGCAATCTGCCCAATGACCTGGCGATCACCAACGCGGGCGACACCACCTGTACGTGATCACGGGCGGTCGCAGAGGCCCGGATGGACGGATCTGCACCCGACGTTCACCGCACGTTCATCGGTCGGAGTCGGTCCCGTGCGATCACGCACGTATCCTGGCAACATGCGTACCGCCTACCAAGAGCAACTCGAGGCCTTGACCTCGGTATTGGGTGAGATGTGCGAGCTCGCCGGCACCGCGATGGCGCGCGCCACGCAGGCACTGCTGCAGGCCGATCTCGCCATCGCCGAAGAGGTCATCGGGGACACCGACCGGATGAGCCAGCTGACGGCCCGCGCCGAGGAACAGTCCTTCGCGCTACTCGCGTTGCAGGCGCCGGTCGCCGGCGATCTGCGCGGAGTCGTCAGCGGATTCCAGATCGTCGCCGACGCCGACCGGATGGGCGCCCTGGCGCTGCACGTCGCGAAGGTCGCCCGTCGTCGCCACCCGGCGAAGGCGCTGCCCGAAGAGGTCAACGGTTACTTCGCCGAGATGGGCCGCCTGGCGGTGACGCTGGCGAAGAACGCGCACGAGGTCCTGGTCACCAGCGACCCGCAGGCCGCCCTCCGCCTCCAGGAGGACGACGACGCGATGGACGACCTCCACCGCCATCTCTTCACCGTCCTCATGGACCGCGAGTGGAAGCACGGCGTCGCGGCCGCTGTCGACGTCACGCTGCTCGGCCGCTACTACGAGCGATTCGCCGACCACGCAGTCCTGATCGGCCGTCGCGTCGTGTTCACCGCGACCGGCAAGACCCCGGAGCAGTTCCAGAGCGTGGGGTGATTTCCCTCGCTCGCCGCGGATCGTCGAGCAGAGGACCACACCGAAAGAGGCTGAGAATTCAGTTTCCGACACTGAACTCGGCCTCTTTTCACGTTCGTGAAGAACTGTGCCCGAAGTGAGGCCGGCGAGATTTCACACGCGCCGAGGTCGTCGTTAGGGTGGCGGTCATGGCCCAGCACTATCCGACCGAGCCCGATTTCAATGCGGTGACCGACGAGGACGCCGAGGCTGCCGCCCACCGCCGCAAGATACTCGCGTATCTGGGTGTGACCGCATCGCTGGTCGCCCTGCTGGCGATCCTGCTGCTCAACATGTGACGCACGACGAAGCCCGCTCCCCGGATGGGTGAGCGGGCTTTGTCGGTCTCGCGTGGGTTTCTAGCCGAAGCGGCCCGAGATGTAGTCCTCGGTCTCCTTCTTCGTCGGGTTGGAGAACATCGTCTCGGTGTCGTTGATCTCGACGAGCTGGCCGGGCTGGCCGACTGCCTCGAGGTTGAAGAACGCGGTCTGATCGCTGACGCGAGCCGCCTGCTGCATGTTGTGGGTCACGATGACGATGGTGTACTCCTTCTTGAGTTCACCCATCAGATCCTCGATGGCCAGCGTGGAGATCGGGTCGAGCGCCGAACACGGCTCGTCCATGAGCAGGACGTCGGGCGAGACCGCGATCGCGCGGGCGATGCACAGACGCTGCTGCTGCCCACCCGACAGTCCGCCGCCCGGCTTGTCCAGACGGTCCTTGACCTCTTCCCAGAGGTTCGCGCCGCGCAGGCTCTTCTCGGCGACGTCGTCGAGCTGGGAACGGTTCCGCACGCCCTGCAGGCGCAGACCGGCGACGACGTTGTCGCGGATCGACATGGTCGGGAACGGGTTCGGCCGCTGGAACACCATGCCGATGGTCGCACGCACGCTGACCGGGTCGACGGTCTTGCCGTAGATGTCCTCGCCGTCGAGGAGCACGCTCCCCTTGGCGTACGCACCCGGGGTCACCTCATGCATGCGGTTGAGGGTTCGCAGCACCGTCGACTTGCCACAGCCCGACGGGCCGATGAAGGCGGTGATGCAACGCGGCGGGACCTCGAGGGTGACGTCCTTGACCGCGTGGAAATCGCCGTAGTAGATGTTCAGGTCTTTGATGTCGAGGCGCTTGGCCATGGCAGTGGTCCGTTCTGGAAAAGATGACCCGAGAAGGGTGAGGAGGTCAGGAGGTCTTGGGGGCGAAGAGCTTCGACACCGCCTTGGCACCGAAGTAGACGATGGCGACGAGAATCACCAGTGTCAGTGCCGCGCCCCACACCTGGTCGAACGCGCCCGGTCCGTTGTTGTACTGCTGCACCATCATCAGTGGCAGTGACTGCTGGTTGCCGTCGAAGGGATTCCAGTTCATCGCCCGGGTGGCACCGACGAGGATCAGCACCGGTGCCGATTCGCCCATCACGCGGGCGATGGCCAGCATGACGCCGGTGACGATGCCCGACAGCGCCGTCGGGAGAACGATCTTCACGATGGTCTTCCACTTCGGGATGCCCAGCGCGTACGACGCCTCCCGAAGGTCCTGCGGCACGATCTTCAACATCTCCTCCGTGGCACGCACCACGAGCGGAACCATCAGCAGCACCAGCGCGATGGCCACCACGAAGCCCGACCGGGGAAGTCCGAGCGTGGTCCGCCACACCGCATAGACGAAGAGAGCGGCGACGATCGACGGAACACCGGAGAGGATGTCGACCATGAAGGTGGTGACCCGCGCCAGCAGCGACTTCTTGGTCGCGTACTCCACCAGGTAGATGGCGACGAAGATGCCCAGCGGGATGGAGATGACCGCGGCGAGCGCGGTCTGCATCAGGGTGCCGACGATCGCGTTTGCCGCCCCGCCGCGCCGCTCGGCCTGAGTCCACCAGTCGATGTCGACGATCGTCTCGATACCGCGCGACACCAGGGTGAACACCAGCCAGAGCAGGGGAACCAGCGCCAGCAGAAGGGCGGCGATCACGGCGGCGCGCACGGCCCCGTCGGTGAAACGCCTGCGCCCGGACATCGGGGTGAAGCCGGAGGGCTTCTTGACCGGGTCGGCCGCGGAAGTTGTCGTGGTCACAGACATGGTCACTTCTTTCCGGCGACGACCGCGCGGGCGGCGGCGTTGACGATGAAGGTCAGGACGAACAGGGTGAGGCCGGCGGAGATGTAGGCGCCGGTCTTGGCCGGGGAGTCGAACTCGGCGGCGTTGTTGGCGATCTTCGTCGCGAAGGTCTCGCCGCTCTCCATGAGGTTGAAGTTCATGGGTCCGACGGTCGAGATGATGAGCAGCAGGGCCATCGTCTCACCGAGTGCGCGGCCCAGGCCGAGCATCGACCCGGAGATGTATCCGGAGAACCCGAAGGGCAGCACCGCGACCTTCACGACCTCGAACTTGGTGGCGCCCAGTGCCAGCGCGGCCTCCCGGTGGCCCTTCGGGGTCTGCATGAAGACCTCGCGGGTCACCGCGGTGATGATCGGCAGGATCATGACCGCGAGCACGATCCCCGCGGTCAGCAGCGTTCCGCCGGTGCTCATGTTGGCGACCTGGGTGGGCTGCTGGAAGAACGGCAGGAAGCCGAGGTTCCCGACCAGCCACTCGTTGACCGGGACCAGAGCGGGACCGAGGACGAGGATGCCCCAGAGGCCGTAGACGATCGAGGGCACCGCGGCGAGGAGGTCGACCGTGTAGGTGATCGGGCCGACTAACCGCTTCGGTGCGTACTCGGTCAGGAAGATGGAGATGCCGAGCGCGACGGGCATGGCGATCAGCAGCGCGATCACCGAGACCACGACCGTGGCGTAGAACAGCTGCGGGATGCCGAAGGCGAGCTGATCTCCGCTGGTGATCCACTGACCCGTGTAGGTGAAGAAGTTCTCCTCGTTCTTGGCCAGCGACGGGATCGCCTGCGCGAGGAGGAAGAGCGCGATCAGCGCGATGACGATGGAGACCACGAAGCCCGAGCCGACGGCGAGGGTGCGGAACACCCGGTCGGCCACGCGATGATGTGCGGCTGCGTGGAGCGAGGATTCGGGTTGGTCGGGCGATGACCCGGGGGTCTGGCGTTCGCCGGTGTCCGGCGGGATCGCGCCACCCTCTTTGCTCAGCGAGGTCATGCGTCCTTCTTGTGATTCGGCTCTGGTCATTGGGGCACTTCCCGCCGTCTCGTGGACACGCGAAATGTCGTGTCAGTGTGTCAACCACGTGCGCGGGGCCGCAACCGAAGCGGCCCCGCGCACGCGATCAGATGGGGTTGATCAGGCGTTCCCGGACCCACCGGACAGCGAGTCGATGGTTCCCTGCAGCTTGGCCTTGAAGGCGTCGGGGACCGGCACGTAGCCGATCTCCTCGAGGCCGGCCTGGCCGTCGTTCAGGACCGCGGTGAAGGCGTCCTTCAGCGTCTGGCTGGTGGCCTCGTCCTCGTAGCCTGCCGAGCAGACGATCGAGTACGGGGTGAGCAGCAGCGGGTAGGCGCCCGGGGCCTTGGAGGCGAACAGGGCGTCGGTGTCGACGACGAGGTCCTTGCTTGCCGGATCCTTGAAGGCCAGCGACTCGAGCGCGTTGCCCGCGCTCTCGGCGTTCAGGGCGACCGGGCCGGCACCGAAGTCGACCTGGGCGACGCCGAGGTCGTTCTCGGTGGCGAAGCCCCACTCGACGTAGGTGATCGAGCCGGGGGTCTTCTTGACGGTGTCGCCGACGCCGGTCGACTTCGAAGCACCGGAACCGACGCCCTTGGGAGCGAATTCCTTGCTGTGCTCGTACGGCCAGTCGGCGGGAGCCGAGTTCTCCAGGAAGCGCTGGAAGTTGTCGGTGGTGCCCGAGCTGTCCGAACGGTAGACCGGGACGATGTCGGTCGCGGGCAGCTGCACGCCCGGGTTCAGCGCCGCGATGGCCGGGTCGTTCCAGCTGGTGATCTTGCCGTTGAAGATCTGTGCGATGACGCTCGGGTTGAGCTTGAGGTCCTCGACGCCGTCGAGGTTGTAGGCGACCGCGACCGGGCCGACGACGAGCGGCAGGTGCCACGGGGCGTTGCCGTTGCAGCGCGCGGTGGCGTCGGTGACCTCGTCGTCCTTGAGGGCCGAGTCCGAGCCGGCGAAGTCGACGTCGCCCGCGATGAACTTCTTGATGCCATCGCCCGAGCCGCTGCCGGTGTAGTCGAGCACGATGTCGGTGTTGTCGGTCAGGACCTGGCTGAAGTGCTCCATGGCCTTCTGCTGCGCGGTCGAGCCCTCGCCGCTGACCGTCTGTTCGCTTCCCCCACCGCACGCCGTCACGAGGGTCAGTGCCGCAATCGCCGACACCGACGCAAGGGCGCCGTTCCGATTGATTTTCACCGCTGGTGTTGCCTTTCCGTTCGCGTTCTCCGCGCCGACTGGCGTCGGGTCCGGAGTGTCCGATTGGAAAGCTATGGGGGCGCGGTGGACTGATCCCCTACAAAAGATGAACTGCGGGTGAACTGGCCAAGGCAGACGGGGTGCTACCTGCCCGGAGGCGATCGTACGTGATCTGCGTAACCCGACAATCGAGACTTAGGCAAGCCTTGCTATAGTTCTGCGGATCGTACTCATGGCCACACCCTCACCCACCCCGCCTTCGACCCCCCGGCACGTCGACCCCGCGGCACCCCGACCCGGCACGCTTCCGCGTTTCCGCTGCGCGGCGATCGACCTGCTGCACGGGCACAACCGAGCGGCATTGGCGATCGGCCCACTCGACCTTCCGTCCCGCGCCGTGGCAGCCGAGCGGATCGTGCGCCTGGCGCGGTTGGGCCCGCACACCCGCGTCGGACTCCTGCCCTCGCCCCATCGACGGGACTGGGTGTTCGATCCCGATGCAGCGGCCGACTCGGTCGCCGACGCACCGCCCCCCGCGCCGGGCACGGACCCGGCCCGCCTGTTCGAGGCGCTGTACGCGTTGCCGCACAGGCCGATACGGATCGTGCTGGCGGGCGACCACCTCGCGCTGGACTACGACCACGGACTCGGCGACCTCACCCTGCTCAACCTGATCGTCGACGTCATCGTGGGCGCGGTCGACCCGTCGACACTGCCTCGCCGGGGTCCGGCGGTCTCACCCCTGCTGGTCGCCTCCGCACTCACCGTGGCCGACCCGCGCCGGGTCGCCTCGCTCCTGCGCTTCCGGTCGCACCGCGAACCCGCCGAGTCGGCGTTCACGAACCGTCCGGTCCCACCACGGCGGCCGGTGGCGGCGAATGTCCACATCGCGGCCCCCGACGTGGACGCCATCCGCGCCGCGCGGACGTCGTCGATGCCGGAAACGGGACTCTTCGCCGTCTGTACGGTCGCCCTGGTCGAGGCACTGACCGAGGCCGGCGTCCGGCTGGACCCGATGGTCACACTGCCCTTCGACGTCCGCACCTCCCTACCCGCCCGGGTGCGCACCTACGCCAACTTCTCTGCCGGACTGAGCTTTCCGGTTGATCACACGACATCGGCCCCCGCGCTGCAACGCGCGATGACCGCATCGGCCCGGATGGGACGTCCGACGGCCAACCTGGCCGTCGCCACAATCAAAACGCTGCGTCGCCACAGCCACCGGTCGGCGTCGCCGGGTCAACACATCCACGTCCCGGCCGAGGGTGAGGTCCGTGCCGAACTGCTGCATTCGAGCGTCGGCCACCTCCCCGGCCGCGAGCGCGGCTGGCAGTGGTCCGACCCCGCCCGCGCCGCGGTCATCGCCGTGGCCACACCGCCGTCGGCAGCCGGGATCACGGTGACGACCGGTTTCGTGGGGGGCGGGATCTCCATGACCGCTGCCTTCCGCGACGACGTCTTCGACCCGGCACGCATTCGCGCGGCGATGGAAGCCGTCGCCGGGCACGCCGCGCGGATCGTCGGGGTGCCCTGACGTCCACCGGTCCCCCGTCCCACCCGTGAACTCCACCTGATCCGAGCTATCGAAGGCCGAAACGTGCTGTCCTCCCACCCTGCCGAACCAGCGGCCGACCCGATGACCCCCGCACCGGGCATCCCCGTTCTCGACGCCGCGGCGCGCACCGAACCGACGCTGTCGGTCATCATCTGCTGTTACACCGAGCGTCGGCGTCGATCGCTCGACACCGCGATCGACGAAGTTCGAGCGCAACTCGGTCCCAAGGACGAACTCCTCGTCGTCGTCGATCACAACGAATCCCTGCGCGCGGACCTGGCAGCCGCCCATCCCGACGCGATCGTGTGCGCCAACACCGGAGCCCGCGGGCTGTCGGATGCGCGCAACTCCGGCGCGGCCGCTGCGGGCGGAGACGTCGTCGTCTTCATCGACGACGACGCGTGTCCGGCCCCGAGCGCACTGGCGGCCGTCCGAACCCGATGCTCGGACCCCGACGTCGTGGCAGTGGGCGGAGCCGTTGTGGCACAGTGGGACTCCCCCGCGCCCCGATGGTTCCCCGAGGAGTTCGGGTGGGTGGTCGGCTGCGATTACCGAGGACTTCCGGGTGACGGCGCGCCGATCCGCAACCCGATCGGCGCCGCCATGGCCGTCCGCCGGGCCGCCTTGATCGACATCGGTGGTTTCTCGACGCGACTCGGTCGACAGGGCACGTTGCCCGCCGGGTGCGAGGAAACCCTCATGGGCATCGACCTGCGGCGCCGGGACCCGTCGTCGAAGATCGTGCGCGACACGGCTTTCGGAGTCACACATACGGTGACCGACGACCGCGCCCGGTTCGGCTACTTCGCCCGTCGGTGCTACCAGGAGGGGCGTTCGAAGGCGATCCTGTCGGAACTGGCCGGCAGCGGCGAGGCCCTGGCGAGCGAGCGGAGGTACAGCACCAGGGTGCTGCCCGCGGGGGTCTGGCGACATCGTCGGACCCCGAGTCGGGTCGGCGCACTCGTCGCCGGTTTCGTGCTCACCTGCGCCGGATACGCTTTCGGGCTCGCCGGCCGCGGACGAGGTGTGTCCCGATGAGGCCCGGCAGGCTGCTCGCGTCGATGGGTGCGGCGGTGGCGACGGCGGTGTCCGCGTGTTCGGTACCGACCGTCCTGGCCGAGCCCGACACCGGACCCGAGGTGATCTTCGTCGACGAGTTCGACGGCCCCGCGCGCGCACCGGGCAGCCCTTGGCAGATGATGACCGGCGGCGGTGGCTGGGGCAACGACGAGTCGCAGGTCTACACCGACTCGTCCGCCAACGCCCGGATCGACGGCGAGGGACACCTGGCCATCACCGCGCGCCGGGGACCGGACGGCTACACCTCGGCGAGATTGTCGACGAAGGATCGGCTCTCGGTCACCTACGGCCGGATCAGTGCCCGCATCGCCGTACCCGCCGGCACCGGTCTGCACCCCGCGTTCTGGATGCTCGGCGACGACATCGACGAGGTCGGGTGGCCCGCGGCCGGTGAGATCGACATCATCGAGACGCTCAATCAGGCACCGGAATTCCACACCGGGGTCCACGTACCGCAGACGTCCTCGGAACGGGGACAGAACATCTCGAGGTCGGGCGTCCCCGCCGGGCCGCTGGCCTCGACCTTCCGCACCTACTGGCTGAACAAGCTCCCGGGCCGGATCGAGAGCGGGATCGACGACCAGCGGCTGTTCGTCGTCGAACCCGGGGATCTCGCGCCGGACGCACGCTGGGTCCTCGACCAGCCCTTCCACCTACTGCTCAATCTCGCCGTCGGGGGCAACTGGCCCGGACCGACCGACGACACGACACCCGCGGAGAACACCATGCTCATCGACTGGGTACGGGTGACCGCACCGTGACAACCGACTATGTCCACGACGCGGCGGAGGACACCACCGATCCGGCCCCGGTTCCGCTGAATCCCGCGATGCCGCTCGAGGGCGCCCCCGAATGGGCGGGTGCCACCTGGGTCGGGACACTCGATGTCACCGAGATCGCCGACGGCGACCGGACTCCCGGATCGGCGCCCGACGGGTCGGTCACCTGCGTCCCATCGGACGCCACGGGTTATCGGCGCGCACGGGTTCTCCTCCGACACGGCTCCGTACCCATCCGGTTCGTCGACGCACCGATCGACGACGGCCTGGTGCAGGTCCCGGTCGCACCGTACGCACTGCCCGAGCCGCCTTCGCGCGCCTCACTACCGCCGATCAGCGTCGTCGTCTGCACGCACGAGCGCCCCGGCATGCTGGCCGATGCGCTGCAGTCACTGCAACGACTGGACTACCCCGACTACGAGGTGGTCGTCGTCGACAACGCGCCCCGCACCGACGGCACTCGACAGGTCGTCGAGTCGCTCGACGACCCGCGGATCCGGATCGTGACCGAGCCGGTCGCGGGATTGTCCAACGCACGCAACGCCGGCCTGCTCGCCACCGCTCACGACCTGGTGGCCTTCACCGACGACGACGTCGTCGCCGACACCGGGTGGCTGCTGGGGCTGGCCCAGGGTTTCGCCCGGTCGCCGGAGATCGCATGCGTGTGCGGCATGGTGCCGAGCGGAGAACTGCGGACTCGGTCGCAGGTCTACTTCGACTGGCGGGTGTCGTGGGCGGATTCGATGCGGGCTCGGGTCTTCTCACTCGCCGAGCCACCATCGGATCTGCCGCTGTTCCCCTTCCAGATCGGGGTCTACGGCACGGGTGCCAATTTCGCGATCCGCCGGGACATCGCGCTGTCGCTGGGCGGGTTCGACGAGGCGCTCGGGGCCGGGACCCGGACACGGGGTGGCGAGGACATCGACATGTTCTTCCGAATCCTGACGGCGGGCCACGCGCTGGCCAACGAGCCGGATTCGATCATCTGGCACCGGCATCGCAGCACCGACGACGCCTTGCTGGAGCAGTCGCGGGGTTACGGCGTCGGACTCGGTGCGTGGCTGACCAAGGTCGCCACCGACCGACACCATCTCGCACTCGCCCTGCGCGTGCTCCGGCGTCGGTCGCGCGCTGTCGCGAAAGCCGGTGTCGCCTATGGCGCGATCACCAGACCACCGGCGGCCATCGCCGACGGTGTCGCGGCCCGGGCAGGCCGGCGCGAGGTGCTGTCGGTCGTCGGCGGACCCATTGCGCTGGTTCGCGAGCGCCTTCGTGGCCGTCGCGCCGAGCCGCTGGCGAAGGGATCCGCGTGACTGCCGCCGCGGAGGCCGCACCGTCGCGCCCCTCCGACGCCGGCGCTGTGACCACGGCGACGGCCGGCCGCTCGGGGTCGGTGGCGACCCTGAGCGTCGTCGCCGCGATCGCCGGACTCGTCGGTGCGCTGCCGCTGCCGTCGGTGCTCAGCGCATTGTCGGTGGGCTTCTTCGTGATCTGTGGACCCGGTGCCGCCGTGTGCACCTGGGTGGAACTCCCGCGGCGCACCCGACTCGCCGCCGTACCGACGCTCGGCCTGGCGCTCACCACCCTGGTCACCATCGCCGCCATCTGGGCGTCGTGGTGGCAGCCGACAGTCCTCCTGGTGGTCGGCAGCGCGGCGGTGCTGGCGTCGGGCATCGCGTTTCGTCGACGGACGCACGCGCCGACCCCCGACCTCCGGGAGCTACGGACCCGACTCACCGGCCGCGGGGCCACCGCGTTCCGCAGTCCCGGCCTCCGGTCGACCGGGTTCCGTGTGTCCGTTGCGTTCTGCGTTGCGGCGCTGACGTTGTGGGCGATCGCCGTGCCGACGCTCCCGGGCGTCGACGCGAGCTACTACGGTCTGCTGTTCTCCGGCAGCGGACGCCTGCTCATCCCGGCGACCCTGCTGACCGCGGCCGCTGCCGTCGTCGCGATCGCCACCCGGAGCTCCGCCGGGCTCGTGGTCACCATCGGGACCTCGATCGTCGTCAGCCGCGTGACCACCTGGCTCGGCACCGAGATGCCGCTCTACGACTGGACATACAAACACCTCGCGGTCGTCGACTACATCCAGGACACCGGCACCCTCACCCAGAGCGGTACCGACATCTACGCCCAGTGGCCCGCCTTCTTCGTGGTCGGGGCCTGGTTCTGCGACGTGGCGGGACTGGATCCGATGGTGCTGGCGCATCTCTTCGCGACGGTCGTCCACGTACTCCTCGCGGTCATCGTCTACGCCACGGCGCGCACCCTGTCGATGAGTCGCATCGTCGCGCTGACAACGGCTTTCCTCGTCGAAACGGTCAACTGGGTCGGTCAAGACTACTTCGCACCCCAGGCATGGGCGCTCGTGCTGGCCTATGGCGCGATCGCCCTCCTGTTGGCGTCGCGACGCACCCCGCGCGCCGCAGTCCTGGCGATCATCCCGTTCGCGGCGATCGTGCCGAGTCATCAGCTGACACCGTTCTGGGTACTCGGGGCGGGCATCCTCCTGGTCATCCTGCGCCGGGTGCGACCGTGGTGGGCGGTGGCCATCATGGTCGCCATCGCCGGTGCCTATCTGCTGGCCAATCTGGAAGCGGTTGCCCCGTACGGCATCTTGTCGGGCGGCAACCCGATCGACAACGCGGCCAGCAACTTCACCATGGCCGGCGTGCCCGCCAAGGAGACCACCTCGATGGTGTGCCGTGGATTGTCGGCGGGGGTCGTGGTGTCGGCCGGCGTCTGCGCGCTGATCGGCCGGCGCCGCAGGCGCGCACATTGGCTCACCCTCGCTGTGCTCGCGTTCTCCGCTCTCGCCCTGTTGCTGGGCCAGAGCTATGGCGGCGAGGCGATCTTCCGCGTCTATCTCTATGGGCTCCTCGGTTGTGCGCTGCTGATCGCACCGACCCTGGTCTGGTTGCTCACCGGCTTCTCGCGGGGTGCCGGGGCCCGGTTGCGGGCCGCCGGCGCCGCCGTACTCGTCTGCGCGACGACCCTCGCCGGCATGTATTCCTATGTGGCGCTGTGGCCGCTGATCGTCGAGACCCGCGCACAGTACGAGGCGATCGACATCATCACGGAGAACGCCGAACCCGGAACCCGGTTCATCTCACTGCATCCGGCGGGCATGCCCACCCGGACGAACGGCAACTACGCGCCGATGACGTTGGCGAACCCCTACTTCGACTACCCGCTCAGTTTCGACCTCGCGGGCGACCGGATGACGTTCCCCAGTCCAGAACAGCTCGGTGACCTCTTCTGGAAGGTCGACCAGTCCGACATGCCGACCTACGTCACCTTCACCGAGCAGTCGCGCCGGATCTCCGCCTACTACGGGACGTACCGGCCCGACGCGGCGGCCGAACTCGAAGCCGCTCTTCGGGTTGCGCCGGGGTGGCGCATGGTCCACGAGGACGGCGAGACCGCGATCTTCGTCTTCGAACCCCAGCGCGACCCCTCCGCCCCCTGAGCTGAGAAGAGCGCCCCCTCCGCCACCTGAGGTGCAAGGAGCACAAGCGAAGGGCTCGACAGGATCACTGCTCCCGACGCCGAACGCCGGCGACCTCACGGTCACCGGCGTTCGTCACGCGGGGTGTCCTCCGTTGCGGCAGAGGCGCTCTCGGTCCGCTCAGCGGAGAGCCGACGCCTTGTGGTCGCGGTGGAGGCGACGCTCGAAACCGATGGTCCGGAGGACGCGCACACCGTCGGTCAGGGCGTTGAGGTTGCTGCGTCCGTGGATTCGCTTGGACTCGCGGCTGCCGACCTCGCGGATCGTCAGACCACTCCGCGCCATGCGCACGTTGATGATCGTCTCGATCTCGAACCCGTCGCCCCACTGTGGTTCGTCGACATCGGTCAGCGGAAGGTCGAGGACCTCGAGATGCCGGCGCCAGAATGCGTTGTAGCCGTAGCAGAGATCGGCGAATGACGTGGCGAAGATCCGGTTCACGAGCCAGTTCAGGCCCTTGTTGCCGGCACGGCGGAAGGCGGTGATGTCGTCGCTGTGTCCACCCAGGGAGAAGCGGCTGCCCTTCGCCAGGTCGGAGCCGGCCACGAGCGCACCGACGAAGTCGGGGATCTCGGCGGGGTCCGTGGAGCCGTCGGCGTCGATCATGACGATGATGTCACCGGTCGCCACCTCGAAGCCGCAGGCGAGCGCGTTTCCCTTGCCGGAACGGGTCTGCGAGACGATCACCGCATCGGGCCACAACGTCCGCGCGACGTCGACGGTCCCGTCCACCGACGCGCCGTCGACGACGACGATCTGGTCCACGGGCGGCATCCGCTCGGCCACATACGGCAGATTGAGCGCCTCGTTGCGGGTCGGGATGACCACGGTGACAGTAGGTCTCGCGGTCTCGACGACCTCGGCCGCGGAGACGTCGCCGATGCCGGCGATCTCCGCGACCCGCTCCCCCGTTTCCACGCCATCCGATGGGTGGACGTCGAGTTCGTTCTCGAACTCGGTCATGTCGTCGAGCACCGCCGGATCTGCACCCCCCGTGCCGTTCCCAGCGTCGATCAAGTCGGTCACCATACCTCCAGCGCGAATCGCATCATCATGAGTCATGAAGCGCCCCCCACGACGCTCAGCGAGTGAAGCATAACCAGTAAGGTTAGGCTGCTCTTACTTTGTGATCAGCTTCATATGAACCGCCTAAAACGGACTCGCGCAGTCGGATCGGTACGAGCGATGGCCCCCGTGAGATCTGCGCGCCATCCGCCTCGCGCGTCATTTGACACCACTGAGAGGAAAGCCAACTTCAGGATAGGCTACCCTCATCTCGGATCCGCGCGTCCCGCCAGATTCACCGTCCGCCGGATCACGATCGGAGAAGTCAGTGTTCGACGCGCACACGCCGTCTCGACGATCTCCTCGACCGATCGAGACACCGGCGGAATCCGTCACCCGGCGGCGCGTCCGGCCGAGGAGATTCACCAGGAACACCGGAGGGCTCCTCGGCGACCAGACGGGCGTGGGCCTCAACATCATGGCCGTCATGACGTCGAGTCTCGCGACCGGCGTCCTCGGATTCGTCTTCTGGACCATCGCCGCACGTGGCTACACCACCGCCGAGGTGGGTCGGGCGTCCGCGCTCATCACCTCGGCGACCCTGCTGGCCACCCTGTCGAACCTCAGCATCGGCAGCCTCTACGAACGCTTTCTCCCTGTCGCAGGGGGCAACGCGCCCCGGATCATCGCGTCGGGGCGCCTCGTGATCATCGGTGCCGCACTCCTACTCGGACTCGGTTTCGTCTTTCTCGGGCCGGTGGACTCCCTGTTCATGAGCCCGTGGGAAACCTGGCTGTTCCCGCTCTTCGTGGCCGTGCTGGGGATATTCGCCATCCAGGATCAGACCCTCATCGGCCTGGGCCGCTCGCGAACCGTTGCCACGAAGAACATCTCACAGTCGACCATCAAACTGGTCCTGGTGACGGCGTTCATCCCGGTTGCCACCGGATTCGCCGTCTTCTGGGCCTGGGTCCTGCCCGCGGCGGTGATCGCGGCGTGGGTCGGCCTGAGCGCGATCCGTCGTACCGCCCGCTCGATGACCGGCCCGGGCACACTTCCGCGGCCGGGCGAGATCGCCCAGTTCTATGCCGGCTCACTGGGGATCACGGCCGTCGGGGTGGTCGTGCCCCTCATCGTGCCGCTCGTGATCGTCGCTCGCCTGGGAACCGAGATGAACGCCTACTTCTCGATCTGCTGGCTCGTCGTGAACACCGCGGCGATCCTCCTGCACGCAACGTCGGCGCCCTTCGTGGCCAAGGCCGCGGAGCCCGATGCCGATCTCCGGTCGGCAACGATCCGGTTCATGACCCTGTGCGGTGGCGCCGGGGTCATCGGCGGCGTCGTCCTGTTCGTCACCGCGCCCTGGATTCTCGCGATCATGGGACCCCAATACGCCGACGAGGGCACCGATCTGATCCGTCTCATGGCGCTGACCCTGCCGACCGTGTCGTTCGTGACGATCTACACGGCGCTCGCCCGTGTCCGCCGCAAGCTCCGCCTCGCCGTCGGCGTGCAGGGCGTGTTCGGTGTGATCGTGCTGTGCGGCATCGTCTTCGGCGCCGACCACTGGGGCATCATCGGCGTCGGTTACGTCTATCTCACGGCCAACGTCGCCGTCGTGATCCTGCTGCTCGTTCCCGGTCTCCGGCTCATCCGCCAGGCCTTGACCCCCGCCCCCACTGCTGCCGAGCTCTCGGCGAGGACGACCACACCATGACCATCGACTCCACTCGTGGCCTCGTCGCCGCGTTCCCCGCGACCGAGTCCGGCACCGCCCAGCCCGAGCTGGCCGGCGGGCTGGCGCATGCGTTCGCGGCGGCCGCCGACCGTTTCGGGGACGCGATCGCGCTCCGATTGCAGGGCACCGAGATCAGCTATCGCGCGCTCCTCGACACCGCGCGTGGTGTCGCCGGACGGATCCACGAGCTGCAACCCGGCGAGCGGGGTCCGGTGGTCGTTCAGCTCGGCCTGTCCCCGGACACCGTCGCCGTGGTCCTCGGCATCGTCCTGACGCGGCGACCTCTGGTCACGCTCGACACGGCGCTGCCCGCGGACCGGATCGACGCCATCCTCGCCTCGCTGCGCACCCATGGCCGGCCACCGGGCCTGGCCATCGCCGATGACGATCACCTGGACAGGCTGCGCGACTGCGGAAATCGACTCGGACTCATGGTCGCGGCGACGACCGACGTCCTCGTCGACGTTCCATCGGCATCGGATGCGGCCATCCCGTCCGATACCGGCGGGGCCCCACTCCTCCCGACCGACACGGCCTTCGAGGTCACCAACATCCAGTTCACGTCGGGTTCCACCGGAACCCCGAAGGGTGTGCTGCAACCGGGCGCGATATGGTTGTGCGACTCGATGTTTATGCGAGCGCGTTTCGGGCTCGCACACCGCCTGCGCGTCGCCTTGTGCATGCCGATCAGTTTCGGCGGCGGTCTCAATGTGTTGATGGGCTCACTGCTGAGCGGTTGCGATGTCCTCGTCGCCGATCCGCGGCAGGGTACGTCGACCGATTTGCTCGACATGATCGCGGCAGACGAGATCCACACCGTCTTCCTCACCCCGTCGCTGCTGCGCTCGCTCGTTCGCGCCGGCGCGTCGGGCGCAGTGCACCCTGCGTGGGCGACAGTGCAGCGGATCATCACCACCGGCGAACCGCTCACCGGTGAAACTGCCACCGCCACACTCGCGTTGGCACCACAGGCGACCGTCACCAACTGGGCCGGTTCGTCGGAGACCTATGCGATCGGGCACTTCGACGTCCGCGCCGGCGATCCCGCCCGAACCGGGCCGCTGCCCGCGGGCACCCCGGCGCTCCACAAGACGGTGACGATCGACCCGTCCGGTCGGGTGTCGATCTCGTCGCGCTACATCGCTCTCGGTTATCTCGACCCCGCGGGCGACGCCGGCCGGTTCTCGGTCGACGACGACGGCGTGCGGACGTTCCATTCCGGCGACAAGGGACGGTTCGACGGCGACGACCTGATCCTGCTCGGGCGTGCCGACGACGCGGTGAAGATCCGTGGTTACCTCGTCGAGCCGGCCGAGGTCAGCGCCGCACTCCTACGCGAGGGCGACCTCTCCGAGGCCGTCGTGATCGCGCGCGAGACCCCCTCCGCGACAGTGGAACTGATCGCCTACGTGGTCCCCGAAGGCAGCCGGCGCACACCGCCGACCGCCGCCCTGCGTGCCCGCCTGCGGGATGCGCTGCCGCCGTGGATGGTCCCGACGCACATCGTCGAACTGTCCGACCTGCCCCGCAACGCCCGCGGCAAGGTCGATCGCACGGCCCTGCCCGAACCCCGACGGCACATCGAGCCGGTGGCAGGCGAGCTCGAATCGTCCGTCGCCGCGACCTGGGCGCGTGAACTCGCGCTGGACGTCGTCGGTCGGAACGAGAACATCTATGCGCTGGGCGCGGATTCGTTGACGATTCAGCAGATCATGGTGAGCCTGAACTCATCCCACGGCGCATCGCTCACCCAGTCCGACATGGCCTCCGCGCCGACCGTTGCAGAGCTCGCGACGATCATCGCCGACCGCACCGGCGGGTCGGGCACCGGTTCGCGGACCCGGCCGGGCATCCGTCTTGCGCCGACGACGATCCCGCTGCGCCGGGGCCCGGGTTGGCCTGTCTTCTGTTTCACCGGTGCGGGCGCCTCGGCTCTCACCTTCGTGCCGTTCGCCGACCGTATCGGTGAACTCGACGACGCCGGACCGGTGTACGCGTTCGCGCCGCACGGCCTGGACACCCGCGGGGTCCCGGACTGGACGGTCAACGCCGCCGTCCGCCGGCATCTCCGCGACCTCCGCCGACTCCAACCCGACGGACCCTATGTCCTCGTCGGCCACTCACTGGGCGGGTTCATCGCCCTGGAGACCGCACGGCGCCTCGAGTCCGACGGGCATCGTGTCGATCTGGTCGTCGTGGTGGACACATTCGTCCCGCCGCGCGTCCTCCTTCGCGCCAAGCGTGCCGATCCATCCCTCAGCACCACCCCCGTGTACGAGCCGCTTCCACGGAAAGAGCTGTGGCGACGACGTATTCGCGTTCCCCTCGCGGGCGTGGTGAAGACCTCGCCGACGGCCGACGCGCAGGCTCTCGAGGAGCTCGGCGTCCGCGTCGCGCGGCTGCATCGTCCGCGGCCGTATTCGGGGCGGGTCCTGGTGGTGCAGGGCAGCGAGAACCGCGACGAACCGTCGATCTGGCGGCGCCACATCGTGACCGGTGACGTCGACGTCCTCCGCCTCGACTGCAATCATCTGTCCGTGGTTCGCGAACCGCACATCGGCGACGTCATCGATGCCATCGGTTCCGCCCTCGGACGTCGAGGCGCGTGAGACTCAGCCGTAGGCGACGTCGACGGCGTATCGGGTGAACCCGAGGCGCTCGTAGGTGTGCAGCGCGGCGGTGTTGTCGCCCTCGACGTAGAGGTTGATCTCCGAGACTCCCGCGCGCGCAAGGTGATGCAGTCCGGCAAGCGTCAGCAGACGGCCGAGCCCGCGCCCCTGAGCGGCGGGATCGACCCCGACGATGTAGACCTCACCGAGATCGGCATCGTGCCGCTTGGTCCAGTGGAAGCCGAGGAGCCTGCCGGTGTCGTCATCGCCGGCACGGTCGACGGCGAGGAACAGACCTTCCGGGTCGAAAGAGTCGGCCTCGACCCGTTCCCGGATCTGCTCCGGCGACCAGCCGCCCTGCTCGGGATGCCAGTCGAAGGCGGCGTTGTTCACGCGCAGGATCTCGGCGTCGTCGGACGACCCGGCATAGGTCCGCAGCTCGACGGTCGGGTCGACGACCAGTTCGGGGAGTTCGTGACCTGCCCCCACCGGACGGCGCAACTGCAGGAGCTCACGGCGCTTCGTCAGGCCCATCGATGCCGCGAGCGCCACCGCACCGGGCAGGTCGCCGTGCGCCCACACCCGCACGCCGGCCCCCGACTCGGGAACGGGTGCGGCACCGAACGCCGCATCGAGCAACCTCCGGCCGCGCCCCTCACGCCGATGCGCCGGGTCGACGACCGCCTCGATCATCGCAGGCTCACCGTCACGGCCCGGGACGATGACGGCGTAACCCGCTCCTGACCAGACATGGACGGTCGGCGACCCGTCGGGGGCGTCGATCGCCGTGACCGCACCTTCCGACAGCGGTGCGACGCCGTCGGCCGTGGTCGCGTCGCGGACCAGACGACGAGCGAAGTCCGCCACGTCGTCGGGCAGCGCGCCCTGATGGATCTGGATGCGATCAGTTCCCGGCGCTTGCACTGAACTCCTCGTCGAAGGGGTCGGGACCATCCAGGGCACCGTCGAAGTCGTCGGGGCCGGACCCGGCCGGTCCCGCAGGCTCGTCGTCGGACAGGTCGGTGTCCGCCGCCGCGGCCGCGCGACCGCGCGTCGGGCGTACTGCCTTGTACCCGACGTTGCGCACGGTGCCGATCAGCGACTCGTGCTCGCTGCCCAGCTTGGCGCGGAGGCGCCGGACGTGCACGTCGACGGTGCGGGTGCCGCCGAAGAAGTCGTACCCCCAGACCTCCTGCAGCAGCTGAGCCCTGGTGAACACGCGACCGGCGTTCTGCGCCAGGTACTTCAGGAGTTCGAACTCCTTGTAGGTCAGGTCGAGCGGACGTCCGCGCAGGCGCGCGGTGTAGGTCCCCTCGTCGATGACGAGTTCACCCAGCGTGACCTTGCCCGAGGACTCCTCCGCAGCGACCCCGCGGGTACGCACCACGAGCAGGCGCAGCCGGGCGTCGAGCTCGGCCGGGCCGGTACCCGGCAGCAGGAATTCGTCGATGCCCCAGTCCGCGTTGACCGCGACCAGCCCACCCTCGGTCAGCACCGCCGCGACCGGCACCGAGGAGCCGGTGCTGCCCAGCAGACGGCACAGTCCGCGAGCCGCCGCGAGGTCGGCGCGCGCGTCGACCAGCGCGACATCGGCGTTGCCCGCCTCCATGAGTGACGACACCTCGGTCGGAGCGGTCCGTACCGTATGCGCGAGCAGCGACAGCGACGGCAAGACCGACTCCGGATTCGGGTCGGCCGTCAACAACAAGAGATCCACCCAGCACTCCGATCTCGTTCGTCCCCGTCCCGGACCATCCAGATCGCTCACCACGACGTGAACGCCACCCACACCTGCGCTCGGCGATTGTTTACGCCGCCTTACCAACGTGTGCGGGATAGGTGACAGAATAGCGCCACCGGGGCGGTTGGCTGTTAACAAGGCGACCTCGACCGCCGGATGACGACGACGGGGAGGGTGATCGGCCGAGCATGCCGCGCATCCGGAAAGTGCTTGTCATCGGCGTTGTCGCCGCGCTCGCCGCAACGGGGGTCGCGGTCGGCGTCGACGTCGCGGCCGCAGTCCGCGGTGAACACCAGCTCTCCCGCGCCATCGCCCAATCCCCCCGCGTGACTGTCGATCCCGAGGTCACCATCGCCGGGTTCCCGTTCACCTCCCAGTCGTCCGCCGGCCACTTCGCGGGCGCCACCATCGCCGCACGGGGCGTCGAGCTTGCCGGCTGTGAGCCCGCCCGCGGCGTCTGCCGCGGCGAGTTGGGGGCCGCTCTCGGCCCGTTCGACGTCGCCGACGGCAGCGGTTTTACCGCGAGTGATGTTCTCCACACCAGCTCGATCTCGGCCTACACCCGCCTCGACGCCGTCACCCTGGCGCGGTATCTGCGCATCGTCGACCTCACCGTGAGCACGCCAGGGCCGGACGGCAAGGCCGGTGCGGGCGGCCCTCAGGACGGCACCGTCAGCCGCACCAGCGGCGTCGTGTTCACCGGCACCGTCGCGCTGCCGCCGGGCGACGGACTCGATCCCGCCGAGCCACCGTCGGCGTCGGCCTACGACGGACCGAAGGTGCGCGTGAGCGTGTCCGTCGACCTCGGCGTGGTCGACGGCGCACTGGACATCCGGGCCACCGGCTTCTACACCGGCCCCGAACGCCACGTCGAGGCCGAGATCGCGCCCGACATGCGCGCCGCGGTTCTCGACCGGTTCAGCATGACCCTCCCCCGACTGCCCATGGCCTGGGACGTCGCGGCCGAGCGCGCGGAGAGTTTCGGCGGGGACGTCCAGCTGGTCGGCGATTCCGGCCCGGCCGCGGTCCGACCCGACCGCTTCTGACGGTCACCCGAACAGACTCTGAGCAGTTCAGACGGTTGTCGGGGATGCGGGCGCCAAAGGACCCCGGCCGTTGGGGGCCCGATCGACTCTGTTGTACCCTCGTGGGCATGCAGCAGCGCCGTGAGTATCTGCTCACACGACGCCGGGCGATCGACTTCTGTCGTGTCGCCGACTGTTGTTGTCGCACTCGCCGTTGACGGTGTGACCACCCGCGCTGCGTTGGCAGCCGGTCGCCCACACCGTCGATGAGTACGGGGGCGTCTCCACCGAGGTATCGATTCCTCGATTCCGTGCGCCGTCACCCGCGCTCATCACCTCCGCCGAGAACGCGGGAATCCTTCTCGCGTCTCACTGTCTCCACCTCCACCATCTGATCGACGACCATCACAAATGCACCGGAAAGGACACCGCCATGGCACGTTCCGACGTCCTGGTCAGCACCGAATGGGCTGAGCAGAACCTCAATGCCGACAAGACCGTCTTCGTCGAGGTCGACGAGGACACCTCGGCCTACGACGGCGGGCACATCGCCGGCGCCGTCAAGCTCGACTGGAAGACCGACCTGCAGGATCCTGTCCGCCGCGACTTCGTCGACGCCGAGCAGTTCGGCGCCCTGCTGTCCGAGCGCGGCATCGCCAACGACGACACCGTGATCCTCTACGGCGGCAACAACAACTGGTTCGCCGCCTACGCATACTGGTACTTCAAGCTGTACGGCCACAACGACGTCAAGCTCCTCGACGGTGGCCGCAAGAAGTGGGAACTCGACGGCCGTCCGCTGTCGTCCGACTCCGTCAGCCGTCCGGCCACGACCTACAAGGCCGGCGAGCCCGACCTGAGCATCCGCGCGTTCCGCGACGAGGTCGTCGACGCCATCAACGTCAAGAACCTGGTCGACGTGCGCAGCCCCGACGAGTTCTCGGGCAAGATCCTGGCGCCGGCTCACCTGCCGCAGGAGCAGAGCCAGCGGCCCGGCCACATCCCCGGCGCCATCAGCGTGCCGTGGAGCAAGGCTGCCAACGAGGACGGCACCTTCAAGTCGGACGAGGAACTCGCCGAGCTCTACGGTGAGGCCGGCCTCGACGGCTCGAAGGACACCATCGCCTACTGCCGCATCGGCGAGCGTTCGAGCCACACCTGGTTCGTCCTCAAGGAACTGCTCGGTCACCAGAACGTCAAGAACTACGACGGCAGCTGGACCGAATACGGCTCGCTGATCGGCGTCCCGATCGAACTCGGAGAAGGAAAGTAAGAGATATGTGTGCTGCACCCAAGCAGGGACAGAAGCTGCCCGCGGGCGTCGACGTCGAGAAGGAGGTCGTCCTGACCGGACAGGTCACCGACGGCTCGGGTTCGCCCGTCGCCGGCGCCTTCGTGCGTCTGCTCGACTCCACCGGTGAGTTCACCGCCGAGGTCGTGGCCTCGCCCACCGGCGACTTCCGTTTCTTCGCCGCCCCCGGCACCTGGACGCTGCGCGCCCTGTCCGCCGTCGGCAACGGCGACGTGACGATCAGCCCCGAGGGCCCCGGCATCCACGAGAAGGACATCACCGTCTCGAAGTGACGCCGGAGACATCGTCTCCACAGTGACGGCCAGTTCGTCCCGGCAGCCCGGTCACCGCATCCGCGGTGACCGGGCTGTCTCGTTCCGGCCCCGCGAAACGTCCGGGCCGGGCCGGGGTTAGAATTTCCCTCGTGGTCCTCTTCTTCGAAATCCTGCTGATCCTGGCCGCCGTGCTGATCACCTGGTTCGGTGTCTACACCCTGTACCGCCTGGTGACCGACGAGTCGTGACGTCCCCACCCGGCGGCACCACGGCCGACGGCCCACCCGCCCCGGAGCCGTCCGGCGACGGGTCGACAGATGCCGTCTCCGAATCCCGCCGGTCCGGTGACGAGGCGATCAATCAGGCCGAGGCCCGGGCCGTGGAGTCCGGCAGCCGTGAACGCAACGTCCCCACGTGGGACGATCTGCCGCTTCCCGCCGACACCGCCAATCTCCGTCTCGGGGCCGATCTGCATCCGGGCCTGCTCGCACTCTTGCCGCTCGTCGGTGTGTGGCGTGGCGACGGCGAGGGGCACGATCCCGAGACCGACACCGACTATCACTTCGCGCAGCAGGTCGTGGTCTCGCACGACGGTCAGAACTTCCTCGCCTGGGAGTCCCGCTCGTGGTTGATCGACGAGGACGCCGCCTACCAACGGCCCGACCTCCGCGAATCCGGATTCTGGCGGATCGGTGAGGACGACACCATCGAACTGCTGCTCGCCCACGCCGAGGGTTCCGTCGAACTCTTCTACGGCACCCCGCTGAACCAGACCACCTGGGAACTCGCCACCGACGTCGTCATCAAGGCCGAGTCGGGCCGGCGCACCGGCGGTGCCAAACGTCTGTACGGCCTCGTCGCCGACGGCGACCTCGCCTATGTCGAGGAGCGCGTCGACGCCGACGGCGATCTCACGCCGCGGCTGTCCGCCAAGCTCCGCCGCCACGTCGGCTGATCCCCCTCATCGACGCTCCCTGCGCCCCGCACACTCGCCCCAGTTCGGCGGCGCGGCCCCCTGCTCCCTGAGGTGCGAGCGAAGCGAGCCTCGAAGGGTCGCCGATCCGAGAACGCCATGTAGAGATTCCGTTTCGGCAGTGCGCTGTAGACGGGCGATCCGAGCATGACGACGACGGACCCGTACGCGGTTGCCTCACCCGGGCGCCCCGCCCACCCGGGATGCACCGTTCCCGACCGCGACATGTACGGTCCGTGCCCCGCCGTGCCGCCGATGCGGCGTCCGACCACCGAGAACACCTCGGCGCGCGCGGAATGCGGGGACAGGTCGAAACCGACGCGGCCTCCCGGCGGACACTCGACGAAGGTGAGGTCGGCACCGGATCGATGCACCACACCGATCCAGTCGCGGCCGGAATTGCGCACGAGGAACGTCGAACCGCCCGTCCGGTACTGATACGAGATGCCCGCCGCCGCGGCGTCGAGAATCTGTCGGCCCGAGACACCGCCGTTCCACTCCGGACTCCACGGAGTGAGGTACAGGTGGTCGAGGAACTCGTGCCGGGTGGGGATCGGCAGCGTCACCGGCATCACCCGTCCGTCTCGCACCCACACCGCGCCGTACAGGACCGGCCGGCCGTCGGCGGTGCGCGGCGCCTGGACGTAGGTGAGCGAATCCCCCTCCGGCAGAGGGGCTTCCGAACCGGGGATCAGGATGTCGAGATATGTGCGACCGTCCGCGAGCAGGACCACGACGGCCGCATCGCGCTCGCCACGGTTGCCGATGGTGACGCGCTCACCGAAGTCGCCGGACCTGCCCTTGGCGTGGAACAACCCGGCGGCGTGCGGATCGGCGAACTCGAAGCGGGGTGCCACCGCCGTTCCGAAGTCCGGATCGCCCGGACCCCAGTACTGTTCGCCCACCCCGGGTTGATGGCGACCGGGGTTCGCCTCCCCGACCACCGTGGCGATACTCGTGGCCACCATCGCACCTTCTCCTCTCGGCACCCCGACGGGCGCCGTGGACTCGCTGTGTTCCCATTCCAGCGCTTCCACGCCCCGGTCTCGCGAGTACTGCGCTACGCGAATCACCACGCTGGTCACCGGCAACCACGTCCTGTCTACCTGCGCCCGGAGCGCGCTCCCACGGAGCCGGGTCGCAGATCGAGTCGACGCAGCAGCTGCGCGTTCAGCGCCACCACCACCGTCGACGCGGACATCAGGATGGCGCCGACACTCATCGGCAGGACGACACCGATCGGCGCCAGGATGCCGGCGGCCAGCGGTACCGAGACGAGGTTGTAACCCGCTGCCCACCAGAGGTTCTGCGCCATCTTCCGGTAGCTCGCGCGCGACAGCTCGATGACCGACAGGACCGATCGCGGATCGGACGAGGCGAGGATGACCCCGGCCGAACCGATAGCCACGTCGGTCCCGGCGCCGATGGCGATGCCGACGTCGGCCTGCGCGAGGGCGGGCGCGTCGTTGACCCCGTCGCCGACCATCGCCACGCGATGTCCCTCGCGCTGGAGTTCGGCGACAGTGGCCGCCTTGTCCTCGGGCCGGACCCCGGCGTAGACGCGATCGATGTCGAGCCGGCCGGCGACGTCGTCGGCCACGGCCTGCGCGTCGCCGGTGATCATCACGACCTGCACACCGAGGGCATGGAGTTCGTCCACGGCCGCACGCGACTCCGGACGGACCTCGTCGGCGAGCCGGATCGCCCCTGCGACACGCTCGTCGACGAGCACATGCAGGATGATCGCCCCCTGCTCACGCCACGACGACGCGACGGGGAGTTCGTCGAGGCCCTGTTCGTCGAGCAGGTTGGGCCCGCCCACTCGCACCGCGTGCCCGTCGACGGACGCGGACACACCCACCGCAGGTGACGAGGAGAAGCCCTGTGCGGCCGGGAGTTCGATTCCCTCGGCCCGTGCCGCGCGCATGATCGCCGAGGCCAGCGGGTGTTCACTGGCCGCCTCCGCGGCGGCCGCGAGGGTCAGCACCCGACGCCGATCCTGTCCCGGGGCCGGCTCGACCTCGAGGACGGTCGGCTCCCCCTTGGTCAGGGTGCCGGTCTTGTCGAAGAGCACGGCGTCGACATTGCGCATCGACTCGAGCGCGAGCCGGTCCGTGATCAGGACCCCACCGCGGGCGGCCCGCTCGGTGGCGATGGAGACGACGAGGGGGATCGCCAGACCCAGCGCATGAGGACACGCGATGACCAGCACCGTGATCGCGCGGACGACGGCGTCGTCGGGCGACCCGACCGCGGTCCAGACGATCGCGGTCACCACCGCGGCGCCGAGAGCGAACCAGAACAACCACCCGGCCGCGGTGTCGGCGAGCCGCTGAGCGCGCGATGAGGAGGCCTGCGCGTCGGCAACCAGACGCCCGATACCGGCCAGGGCGGTGTCGTCGCCGGTCGCGGTCACGCGGACCCGCAATCCGGAGTCGGTCGCGACGGTACCGGCGACCACGACGTCGCCGATCTCCCGCCGGACGGGGGCGGACTCCCCGGTGACCATCGACTCGTCCATGTTCGCGGAGCCGTCGATGATGGCGCCGTCGGCGGGCACGGATGCCCCGGGCCGGACGATGACCACGTCGCCGACGACCAGGACAGCGGGCGCCACCGTGATGATCTCGCCCCCGTCGACCTTCTCGGCCTCGTCCGGGAGGAGCGCGGCGAGTGAGTCGAGGGCCGATGTCGTCCGGGCCAGTGAACGCATCTCGATCCAGTGACCCAGCAGCATGATCACCACGAGCAGCGCCAGCTCCCACCAGAAGTTCAGCTCGTGGCCGAACAGATGCAGCGTCGAGCCCCAGGAGGCGACGAAGGCGACGGTGATCGCCAGGGCGATCAGGAGCATCATCCCCGGACGACGAGAACGGATCTCGCCGGCTGCGCCGGCGAGGAACGGACGTCCGCCCCACAGGTAGAGCACGGTGCCGAAGAGCGGCGACACCCATCGCACCCAGTCGGCGTCGGGCAGCCCGTAGCCCAGGATGTCGGCGAACATGTCGTTGAAGCCGACGGTCGGGACCGCCAGGACGAGCATGATCCAGAACAGTCGCCGGAACTGCTCGACGTGGTCCCCGTGACCGCCATGGTCGGCGTGCTCATCGTGGCCGCCGTGCCCGTGTGCGGGCTGAGCGCGATGTGCGTGGTCCGCGGTGGGCGACGCCGCTGCACGTGGATGGTCATGATGCGTGTTCATGACCCGAGACTATACCCCCCAGGGGTACCAGCGCCAGGACTACTTCTACCCTGTATGGGTATCCACTCCGTGCACCCCGGACATGGAACGGCCCCCGCATCGCCCTCGATGGGCCTGCGCCGACCGGACCGGGTCGGGATGCGGGGGCCGGGTGACCACCTGGTATTCGCTTGCGCCGACCGACGGGTGGAGTCCCGCCTCGGTGCGACACGAATGCCACACGGTCAACTGCTAACGGATGGTCACCTCACATGTCCGATGAGAAATCACTATCAGACCACCTCCTTCCTTGTGTACCCGCGAACGTACGCCCGATTCCGGCGGGCCGCAACGGATTAACCCGGTCAGGGGGTGGGCACCGGCGCTCCGGCCGGGCCGGGCGCCGGCGTCGGCGTCGCCGCGGGCGACGCCGAACTCGGGCCGGGCACCGGCTTCGCGTCGGGCGGCAGCGACTCCACGACCTCGATCTTCGAGCGGAAGGTGTCGTCGGTGATGACCTCGATGGAGTTGATCATCCAGCGGTCGCCGTCGCGTTTCATGTCGAAGGTCAGCCGCGACGGGTTGATGCTCACGAGTTCCTTGTTGCCTCGGGTCACCGACTGGTTCATGAAGATCAGGACCTGCGAGGTGTCCGCGGTGTTGGTCACCACGCCCGCGTCCTGGATCGTCACCTCGGACACGACCGACTGCTTGCGTACCTCGGCGGCGAGATTGTTGTCGGTGATCAGCTTCGTGTACTCCGGCTTCGCCGGACCGGTGAGCACGCTCATCGATTGATCGATGTGCTCGGTGACGTTCTCGGCGTTGTACCCGAACATCGTCGTCGCATAGTCGCGAGCCGCCGCCAGCGACGACGCCCGCGCGTCCTCGACGGCGCGACCCTGGGTGAAGCGGAACCCGAGGAACGCCGTGACCACGACCGCGGCGACCAGCACCACCCCGAGTGCGATCAGACCCAGACGCCCTTTGCCCATCGCGAATCGCGAACGCGAGGTCGGTGCGGACCCGGACGCCATCACGCCACCCACTCGAAGTCGGTCATCTTCAGGTCCCCGTTGATGCGCGTCATGTCCACACGCCACCGGAACACCTTCTCCTGCGACGGCACCTCGCCGTCGAGAGATCGCTGGTGCCAGCCGAACACCATGATGACCGAGCCCTCGTCGGGTTCGGCCTTGGTGACCGCAGAACTGAGGATCAGCGACCGGGTCTCCAGCTTGCCGTCGCGGACCAGGGCAGCGACCTGCTGGATGTTGTTCTCCACCTCCTGCTTGACCTTGCCGCTCGTGTCCTCCTGCACCGAGGTGAGGGTCTGGTCGACGGTGTCGGGGTTCATGCTGGTGAGGTTCACGAGGACCTGTGACGCGAAGGCCGAGTACTCGGCTCGCAGGTCGTCGGTGCGGTCCTGGCGGGCGATACCGAGCGCGAACACCACGGACGCGATGGCGCACACGACGATGACCACGAGTGCCACCACGACACCTACGATCGTCCGTGGCGAGCGTTGACCGGTTCCGCGGTACCTGATGCGGCGCTTGGCTTTCGGCGCCTGCGCGGCCGACGAGGCGGCTGCCGTCCGGGCGCGTCGACGCTCACGGTAACCGACCGTCTTCTCGACCTCGGACGGGTCGGGCGCGATGGCGGGCACCGCGCCGGCGCCCGCCTCAGCGCCGGACTCGCCGTCCGGCTTGGTGAGCGACACCGACGACGTCGTGTCCGACCTGACCTCGTCGGTTCCGGCCGCCGACTCGTCGGTGCGCCCGTCCGTCGGCGCGGGAACATCGCCGGCGGGGGTCGCCGCGGCCGGCTTCGACGGCTTCTTCCCTGCCGGACGCCCGCGCCGGATCGGCGCCGAACGCACCGGCCGCTTCGCATTTCGGCGATCACCCGTGCCCGCGCGATCCGTGCCCGTGCGATCCGGGGAGGTCGTGCCGGGACCGTCCGGCGTCACGGGGCGACCGTCCCGCTGATCATCGTCTGCCATGTACTGCTCTGTCCCTGCTCATCGCTGCCGGCCCCGGCGTTGTAGGTCTTTCCGTCGGGTCCGATGAAGTTGCCCGAGTCCGGGTCGTATGTCGTCGCGTACACCGCGGGCTCGGCGTCGAAGTCCTTCGGTGTGCCCGGTGTCACGGTACCGGAGGACGCCGGTTGCCATTTCAACCCGAACGGCAGCCCGCTCTGGAAGGGGTCGACCGAACCCGGCTTCGGCACATACCCCGTCGCGCATTCCGCCGGAGTGGGCGCACGGCGTCCCGGGAACTCCGCGCACGGGTAGTTGCGCGCGCCGCGGACGGCGATGTTGGAGTTCTGCGGCACCCGGCACAGCATGCCCGGCGGCAGTTCGCGAGCGGTCTGCTCCGAGGGCCACCGCCAGTCCTCCTTGGGGAGGAACCCGATGTTGCACGGCGGCCGGTCCTGGAAACCGAGCGAGAAGTTCACGTTGGGACCGAACCGGTTGGTGCCGGTGTTCAGTGCCGTGATCAACGAATTGACCAGTCGCGGATAGAGAACGAGGACCTGCTTCCAGTTCGGTAGATACACCACCTGGGTCTTGGCGATGGTGCCCAGATTCGAGACCAACAGCGGGTACGACGCGCCGAGGGATTCGAAGAGTTCCTGGCTCTTCGACGCGGTCGCCGGCCCCTTGCGCAGGATGTCGCCGATCTCGGGCCGGTTCGCGCGGAGCTGATCGGTGAACGCGGTGACGTCCCGGGTCCAGGAGCGGATGGCGTCGGCCGTGCGTGATTGGGTGGCCAGCAGCGGGGCGCCCTGCTCGACCAACTGGATCGTCGTGTCGGTGTTCTTGTTCGCCTCGTCGACGAACAGGACCATCGAGTCGAGCAGTCGCTGAAGCGCCTCGCCGGTGCCGTTGAACGCGACGAAGGCCTCGTCCATCAGCGAGCGCAGACGCGTGTCACCGATCTCGGCGAGCAACCGGTCGGCCTGGTCGAGCATCGACGAGATCTCCACCGGCACCTGGTCGGTCGAGACCGTGGCCCCGTCCTGCAGGAATCCTCCGGACTCCCCTGCCTCGGGGTCCGGTGTGAACTCCACGAACTGCTCGCCGATCGCCGAGACGCTGCGCACCGACGCCGTCGACGATGCCGGGATCTCCGCGCTGTTCTCGATCGTCAGCACCGCTTCGACGCCGGAGTCGGTCAGCTGCACCGAGTCGACCTTGCCGACGTACACGCCGCGGTAACTGACGTTCGCATTCTGATACAGGCCACCGCTGGTGGGCAGCAGCAGCTGCACCTGGTAGCTGCCGACCCCGAACATCGACGGGATGCGGATGTAGAACAGCGCCATCACCACCATCGCGACCACGGTCACGATCGCGAAGATCATCAGCTGCATCCGGACGAATCGCGTGATCTTCATCAGCGGCCACCTCCCGCAGCCGGGACCGGCGTGACCGCGGGCATCTGCGGAATCATGTTCGCCGGAATCGGTTCGGCGGAGTCGGGCATCCGTTCGCCGCCCGGTTGGAGTGGCGCGATGAACGGATTCAGCCCGCGCGCGGCGGCGCCGGCGGGACGTCCGAAGACGCCCTCGGGCCCGGTGACGCCGAGGCTGGCGAACATCGACTTGTCCAGGCGCTCCAGCGTCAGATCGAGCGTGAGGTCCGAGTTCACGTAGTCACCCTTGACGATTCGTCGGATCGTCGGTTCGTAGAACGGGAAGGTCAGCAGGATGTTGAGCGATTGCGTCATCGCGGGACCTGCCGCCTGGAGCTGATCGAGGGCCGGTTCGATCCCCTCCACGATCGTCACGATGTCCTCGGAGTTGGCGTCGAGGATGTCGTTGGCTGTCTTCGACAGAGTGGCGACCGAGCCGAGCGTGTCCAGGAACTGCTGACGCTGGTCGACGAGAAGCTGCAGGATCTGCGGGCTGTCGTCGAGCGCGCGCTCGATGGTGCCGGACTGCTCGTTCATGGTGCGCGACAACCGGTCTAGTCCCTCGGTGGCCCGGATGATGTTGCTCTTCTGCGCATCCAGATCGGCGACGAGTGTGTTCAGTCGCGGGATCAGCTTCTTGATCTGGTCCTCACGTCCGCCGAAGACCTCGCTCATCTCGTGCACGATGTCGCCGATCTGGGACAGACCGCCGCCGTTGAGCACCACCGACAGCGAGCTGAGCACCTGCTCGGTGCTGGGGTAGGTACACGCCGACACCTGTTGTGCCGCATTGATGTCGGGCACCGCGGGCACCGACGGGTCGGTCACGATGTTGGATTGCTCCGGGCATTTGGTGAGGGGGATCTGGTCGCCCGCTTCGAGGCGGCCGCCTTCGGGCTCGGCCGGCTGCACGATCTCCAGGTGCGTCGAACCCAGCGCACTGGTCAACCCCACCATGACGTGCGACCCGCGCGGGACGATCACGCCGTCGTTGAGGCGGATGGTGACCAGCGCATTCCAGTCCTCGACCTCGATGTCGCCGATGCTCCCGACCGTTGCATCGTCGATGAGGACCGGCGCATTGTTGACCAGTCCGGCAGCCGACGGGATCAGGGCGGTGATCTCGTAGGAACCACCACCGGTGCCCTCGGCGCCCGGTACGGGCAGCGAGTTGGGGCCGTCGAAGGAACATCCGGCCAGGATCAGCGCGAGGGAGGCCGCACCGGCGACCAACCCGCCGCGCAGGCGTGCCGGCCTCATCGGTCACCTCCGAACGGGACCAGCAGATCCTCGAGCGGACTGCCTCGGTTGTCGCGTCGGGTCTCGTTGTCCACCCGGGTCACACCGGCATTGGCTCGCGCTCGAACGCTTGCGTCCTGGTACTGGAGCTGACTCGGTGTCGCGTTGCGACCCTGCACCGGATTCGTCAGGAACGGCGGGTAGTTCATCGAGATCGACGACAGGACGGGCGCGAGGATCTCCACGCACTTGTCGACGTCGGCCATCGTGGTGCCGGGTCGTTTGGTCGATTCCATGGTTCCGCACAACAGAGTGATGAGATTTGTTCCCATCCCCAAACCGAAGACACCCGACAGGGATCCCGAAAGCGGGTTGTAGATGTTGTAGAAGTTCGCGAGCTGGTTGGGCGCCGAATGCAGTACGCCACGCACCTGTTCGTCCTTGTCCGCCACGATCTTCGTACTGGCGGCCAGACGCTCAACCGATGACGACAGCGCCGTCTGGTTGGTGTCGATGAAGGTCTGCACATCGGTCATCGCCGCGTCGAGGCCTTTGAGCGCCTCGTCGAGCTCGGTCGTGTTGTCCGCGAGAACGGAACTGACCGAGGCGATCCGGCCGTTGAACTGCACGAGTTGCTCGTGGCTCCCCGACAGGGCGTCGGTGAGTTTCTGCAGGCTCTGGATGGTGGCGAACAGGTCGCCACTGCCGGCTGCAAGGGTGCCGATCACGTCGGACACCTCCCGGATCGACGCGTTGATCGCCTCGCCGTTGCCCTCGAGGTTCTCGTCGAAGACGTTGACCGCCTTGGCCGCCGAGCCCGGATCGGCCCCTTGCGGGCCGATGGCCTCGGTGAGTCGGGTGAGCTGGGCCTTGATGTCGTCCCACTCCATCGGCACCGCGGTGCGGTCCATCGGGATGTCGGCGCCGTCGGACATCTGCGGCCCGCCCGAATAGACCGGGGTCAGCTGCACGAACCGGCCCGAGACCAGACTCTTCGCCACGATGACGGCCTTCGCGTCCTGCGGGATGTCGACGCTGGAGTCCACGCGCAGTTCGACTTTCACGTCGTTCTCGCGGGGGGTGATCGCCGAGACACTGCCGACGTTCACACCGAGCACCCGGACCGGATCCCCCTTGTAGAGGCTGGCGACGCCGGCGAAATAGGCGGTGAAGGTGTTCGTCGTGGATTTGGTGAACACCTTCCAGCCCACGAGGACCAGGGCGACCGCGAGAATCACGGCGAGTACCCCGAAGAGCACCTTGCGTCCGATGGACATACTTCCGACGGTCATGTCACCTCCCCCTCGTGGTCGGCGCGGGCGTGGGATAGGTCGGGCTGGGCAGTGGTCCGCGCGGCGTATCGCTCCCCGCTGGAGGTCCCAGGCTCCAGCCCTGCGGAAGCAGCGGGTTGCCCGTGTACATCAGCGACTGCCACAGCTGCGGGTACCGACCGCGCAGGGCGTTGAGAAACACCGCGGTGTAGTCGCCGAAGGTGTTCACGCCGACGAGGGAATCGAAGTTCGGGCCCGACGCCACTGCTTCGCCGAGGGTGTTGGCGAACGGTCCGAGACGGTCGATCGTCTCCTTCAGCTCTTTCTCGTTGTCGGTGAGGATCGTCGCGACGCGGTCGAACTTCTGCAGCACGGGCGTCAGCTGCGCGTTGTTCTCGGCGATGAAGCCCCGCAGCTGAGCGGTGACGTCACCGATTCCCTTGATCAGCTGGTTGAGCGCGTAGCGCCGCATCTCGATCTCCCCGACGAGCGCATTGGCGTCGATGAGCAACCGGTTGATCTGTTCGTTGCGGTCGCCGACGATCTTGCTCACCTGGTTGGCCTTGGCGAGCAGCGCCCGCAGTTCCTTGTCGCGGTCGGCGACCGCTTTCGACAGCCGCGCAACACCGTTGACCGCCCCCTGGACCTGATCCGGTGTCTCGGAGAACGTGATCGTCAGCGTGTTGAGCGCCTCGTTGAGCTGGTCGGTGTCGGTGTCGGCGACGGTGTCGGTCGCTCCTTCGAGTGCGTCCTGCAGCGAATACGGCGAGATCGTGTTGCCGACCGGGATCGAGCCACCGGGCTTGATCCGGTCGCCCCCGTGCGGGATGACCGTGAGATTGCGTCGGCCCAGCACGGTCTCGGTCCGGATCGCGGCCTGGGAGTCCGACCCCATCTCGACGGTGTCGTCCATGCGGAACCCGACCTTGACCTTGGTCCCGGCGTCGGTACCGGCCAGTTCGATCGACTCGACCGTGCCCACCTGGACCCCGGAGACGGAGACGATGTCGCCCTTGGTGAGTCCGCCGGCGTCGTCGAAGTAGGCGGTGTAGGTGCTGATCGGCGAGATATAGGGCAGCTTGTCCATCTGCATCGCGGTGATGACCACCAGGCCGATCACGACGATGCCGATGACGCCGACCTGTGCGCGACTCCGCTGTCCGCGTTTCTGCTCGCGGGCGACGTCGGCCTCGTCGGATTCGGATCTACGGCTCGAGAACATGCCGCCGAACGGAAGACTCATGAGCCGTCACACCTTCCGCCTGCCGTCGTCGAGTTCCCCATCACGTTGTTCGACGTGTACAGGATGGTCTGACCGCCGGGCGCCGGCAGCATCAGCCGGATGCGGCAGAAGTAGATCTGCAGCCAGGCGCCGTAGGAGCCGAGGTTCGACAGCGTCTTGTAGTCCTCGGGAAGTCGCGAGATCAGGTTCCGGACAAACGGTTCCGCGGCCAGCAACTCCTCCGAGACCCGTCCGGTGTTGGTCACCATCGACTGCAGGGTCGGCCGGGTGGTGCCCAACAGGTCGGCGAGACCGTTGGTGACGCGCGAGGTCTGCGTCAATGCGTTGCCGACGGTGCTCTTCTGTTCGGCGAGCCCGGTGACGAGTTGCTGCAGGAGGTCGACGCTGGTGTCGAGGCCCTCCCGGTCGCCGTCGAGGGTGGCGAGGGTGGTGTTGAGGTTGTCGATCACGTCGCCGATCAACTGGTCGCGGTCGGCCAGCGAGTCGGTGAACGACGCGGTGTTGCCCAGCAACGTGTTCAACGCGCCGCCCTGCCCCTGGAAGACCGCGATCAGCGAACTGGTCAGCGCGTTGGCCTCGTCGGCGTCCAGGGTCCGGAACAGTGGTTTGAAACCACCGACGAGCTTGTCGAGATCGAGTGCGGGCTCGGTCTGGCCGATCGGGATCTGCGCGCCGTCGGCAAGGAAGGTCGACGTGTTGCCGGTCCCCTGCTGCAACTCGAGATACCGGTCGCCGGTGAGGTTCTCGTATCGGATCAACGCGCGTGCCGACTCCGGCAGCGGATACTGCTGGTCGACGCTGAAGGTGATGACGGCATCGTTGTCGCGGTTCAGCTCGACATCACCGACCGACCCGACCTCGACTCCGGCGATCTTGACCTTGCTGCCCGATTTCATCGCCGATGCACTGGTGAAGACGGCACTGTACTCGTTCGACGCGCCGGACCGATAGCGGCTGAAGACGACGACCAGCGCGACGAAGACCAGGACCATCACCACGGTGAAGGCACCCAGTTTGATCAGGGTCGCGCGGAACGCGCGAGCGCGGTTATCCACGGGGCGGTTCTCCGAACAGGATCTGGAACAGCTTCTGCGAGTTCGCCTTCGGCTTGGTCCTGGGCTGGTAGGGCTGTGGTGCGTTGTCGCCGACGTAGAACGGTGCCGGCACCTTGGTTGCGGGATCACTGAGTCCGCCCTGGCACGTCGGCGGTCCCTCGACCCCGACCCGCGGCAGGTCGTACGGATATTGATACGGATCCTTGCCGGGGAGGATGCTCGCGTCGAGCATCAGCATGCCGTTGCGTTCACCGAGGAACGGCGCCGCGACCTCGGAGGCGATCGCGCCCGCGGTGAGGAAGCACTTGATCCCCGGGGCGTTGTATCCCAGGAGCGCCGCGATGGGATCGAGATCCGACAGCGCTCCGATGAGCGTCTTCTTCGAGGGGGCGATGACCCCATCGATGGTGTTGGCCATCCCGGTGGCGTTGATGAGCAGTGCGTCGAGGTTGGAAGTGTTGTCCACCAACGTGTTCCCGACAACGGTGAAGTTGTCGACGGTGCGCAGGAGATCGGGCATCGAATCCGCGTAGACGTTGGTGACGGTCGCGCCCTCCCGGAAGAGTCGGTTCAGGGCGGGCAGATGCGGATTGGTCTTGCCCAGCAGCGTGGTCAGTTGCTCGAGGGCATCGCCGATCTCCTCGCCCTGACCCTGCAGCGCCGTGTTGATCGCACCGAGGGTCGCGTTGAGTTTCTCCGGCTGCAGCTGTGCGAGCACCGAGACGAGCTGCTGGTACACGGTGTTCAGTTCGACGACGACGCGGTCGGCGGGGATCTCGGCACCCGCGGTCAGCGTGCCCTCCGGCTCGCCGGGCACCACGAAGTTGACGGCCTTGGCGCCGAAGATGGTGTTCGACTTGATGTCGGCGGCCACGTTGGCGGGGATCTTCGCCATGTCACCGTCGGCGATGTCGAGGGTGAGGATCGCATCGCCCCCGCGCTCGGTGATCTCCGCGACGCGCCCCACCTCGACCCCGCGCAGCTTGACCTTGGCGTCGGGGTTCATCACCAGGCCGGCCCGGGGAGCCACGAGGGTGACCTGCTGGGTGCCCTTGAAAGCACCGAGGAACGACGCGCTGGCCCCGATGATCAGCGCCAGCAGCACCGCGACCATGACGACCGCCGCCGTTCGGCGGGTGGCCCGTGAACGCTCTTGTCTCTTGCTCATGACTCAGCCCGCCAGGTTGAACTTGCCATCGGCGCCGTAGATGGCGAGGGAGGTCAGGAGTGTGATCACGACCACAACAACGAGCGATGCGCGGACCGCGTTCCCGACGGCGACGCCCACGCCGACCGGCCCACCCGAGGCGTTGTAGCCGTAATAGGTGTGGATCAGCATGACGGCGACCGCCATGCAGATCGCCTGCACGAACGACCACAGGATGTCCGACGGGATGAGGAACGTGTCGAAATAGTGGTCGTAGACGCCGGGCGACTGTCCGTACAGGAAGACCGTCGCCGACCGGCTCGCGAGGAACGATGCCAACGACGCCAACGCGTAGAGCGGGATGATCGCGATCAGACCGGCGATGATCCGCGTGGACACCAGGTACGGGATGGACGAGATCGCCATCGTCTCCAGCGCGTCGATCTCCTCCGAGACGCGCATGGCACCGAGCTGCGCGGTCGCGCCGGCACCGATGGTCGCGGCGAGCGCGATACCGGAGATCACCGGGACGGCGATGCGCACGTTGATGAACGCCGAGAAGAAGCCGGTGAGCGCCTCGACGCCGATGTTGGCCAGCGAACTGTACCCCTGGACCGCGATCGTCCCGCCGGTGAACAGTGTCAGGAATCCGACGACCACGACGGTGCCGCCGATCATGGCCAGCGCGCCCGTGCCCATGGAGATCTCGGCGATGAGCCGCAGGGTCTCCTTCTTGTAGTGCTTGATCGCACGCGGGATCGACACGACGCTGTCCCAATAGAACAGCGCCTGATCGCCGATCTGATCCCAGTCCTCGCCGGCCCGCTTGACCGCGACGCGCGCGGTGCGGAACCGGGTGGTGAACGGAAGTACCATCGCTCAGCCCGCCGTTGCCTTGAGACCGACGGCGGTGACGACGACGTTGACGACGAACAGCGCCATGAACGAATACACGACGGTCTCGTTCACGGCATCGCCGACGCCCTTCGCGCCACCCTTGACGTTGAGGCCCTGGTAACAGCCGACCATGCCGGCGAACAGACCGAACAGAGCCGCCTTGACCATGGAGATCATCAGCTCGCCGAACCCGGTGAGCAGTGTCAGGTTGGCCACGAATGCACCGGGATTCACGTCCTGGAGGTAGACGGAGAAGATGAACCCGCCGCCGATGCCGATGGTGCACACGAGACTGTTGAGGAGCAGCGCCACGCCGGTGGAGGCCACGATGCGCGGCACCACCAGACGGTGGATCGGGTTGATGCCGAGCACCTTCATGGCGTCGATCTCTTCGCGGATGGTCCGGGCGCCGAGATCCGCGCAGATCGCGGTGGCGCCCGCCCCGGCGACGATCAGCACGGTGACGATCGGGCCGATCTGGGTGACCGTGCCCAGCGCGGCACCCGCACCCGACAGGTCCTGTGCGCCGATCTCGCGCAACAGGATGTTCAGCGTGAAGCTGACGAGAACCGTGAACGGGATGGCGACCAGGAGCGTCGGCACCATCGACACGCGGGCGATCGCCCAGGACTGTTCGACGGTCTCCCGCCACTGGAACGGACGGTGGAACAACTCGCGCGTCGACTCGACCCCGAGCGCAACGAAATCCCCGATCCCGCTCAAGGGTGTGGCCAGTTTGCTCAGCACCGCCAGCCCCCCTTCACCCTCGCACCATCGCGAAACCTATCACGCACAATCGAGCCGATTTGGTCAGTTGACCAGAGCACTTGCCGAGAATGTGCGTCCCGGATCGCGGTCGGCGAAGTGGCCCGTCAGGGTCTTCGCGAGGTCCTCCGCCGCCCACGCGTCGCCCTCGGCCACGAAGACCTCGTCGACCGTCGGCGCAGCCATCAGCGTGACCTTGGGACCGTAGACGACGAACACCTGACCGGTGACCGCGTCGGAGTCGGGACCGGCGAGATAGGACACCAGCCGCACGACGTGTTCGGGGTCGAGGGGATCCACCCCGTCGGTGGGCGCGTCGCCGAACACCGCGGCGGTCATCGCCGTCCGCGCCCGCGGGCAGATCGCATTGGCACGCACGCCGTATCGCTTGAGGGCTCGAGATGCCGACAGCGTCAGCGCGGTGATACCCGCCTTCGCCGCCCCGTAGTTGGCCTGCCCCTCGGGACCGAGCAGACCGGCCTCCGACGCGGTGTTGATGATCCGGCCGTAGACCGGACCGCCCGCCGCCTTCGATGCGGCGCGCCAGTGCGACGCGGCGTTGCGGGTGAGCAGGAAGTGACCGCGCAGATGCACGCGGATCACCAGGTCCCACTCGTCGTCGGTCATGTTGAACAGCATCTTGTCGCGCACCACGCCCGCGTTGTTCAGGACGATGTCGAGCGAGCCGAGTTGGTCGGTCGCCGTCGTCATGATGGCGGTGGCGGTGGCCGAGTCGCCGATGTCGCCGGCCACCGCGACAGCTCGGCCGCCTGCGGTCGTGATCGTGTCGATCACGTCGCTCTGTTCGAGCGCCGCGGGGAGGTCGTTCACGACGACCGTTGCCCCCTCGGCAGCCAATCCGATGGCCTCCGCGCGACCGAGACCTGCACCTGCACCGGTGACGACCGCGACGCGACCGTCCAACGAGTAACCCACCCGACATCCTCCTGAGCTAAAACTAGAACCTGTTCTAGCATGATTCACGAACGGATGGAACCGAACCGCATTTTCGCCGGGGTCAGTCCTCGACCACCGACAGCGCCGACTTCGGGCAGTTGGCGGCGACCTGACGAAGTTCCTCGACGCGGTCCGCCGGGATGTCCTCTTGAAGAATCACCAGGTAGTCGTTGTCATCCAGGTCGAAGAAGTCCGGCGCCATCCCGACACAGATGGCGTTGGACTCGCAGAGGTCGAAATCTGCCTTGATACGCATCGGAACCGTCTCCTCATCGATGGGTCACCTGTTGACTGGGCTGTGAGAACAGGTTAGAACGTGTTTCAGAAGTGCACGAGCACTTCGCCTGTCAACTTGACCATAAGCCGGGACCGGACGCTAGCCGATCCACCCCTTGGAGTGTCGATGCGCATCGCCTATACCGACCAACAAGCCGAGCTCCGCAGAGAACTCCGCGACTACTTCTCCGGCCTCATGACCGAGGACCGTCGTGCCGCCCTGTCCGGCGGCGACGGCGAGCTCGGCGAGGGCGACGCCTACCGCGACGTCGTCGCCCAGATGGGCGCCGACGGCTGGCTCGCGTTGGGCTGGCCCACCGAGTTCGGCGGCCAGAACCGGTCGATGATGGATCAGCTGATCTTCACCGACGAGGCCGCGATCGCGGGCGCACCCGTTCCGTTCCTCACCATCAACTCGGTGGCGCCGACGATCATGAACTACGGCTCCGACGAGCAGAAGGCGTACTTTCTGCCGCGGATCGCGGCGGGCAAGCTGCACTTCTCGATCGGGTACTCCGAGCCGGGCGCCGGCACCGATCTCGCGGCCCTGCGGACCACCGCGGTCCGCGACGGTGACGACTACGTCATCAACGGCCAGAAGATGTGGACCAGCCTGGTCGCGTATGCGGACTACATCTGGCTCGCCTGCCGTACCGACCCGTCGACGCTGGAAACCGGCGGGAAGAAGCACAAGGGCATCTCGATGCTCATCGTGCCCACCACCGCCGAGGGCTTCAGTTACACACCGGTGCACACCATGTCGGGAGTCGACACCAGCGCGACCTACTACCAGGACGTCCGGGTGCCGACGTCGTCGATCGTCGGCGAGGAGGGCGGTGGGTGGCCGCTGGTGACCAATCAGCTCAACCACGAGCGGGTGGCGCTGTGCAGCGCGGCGCCGATCCAGACCGCACTGCGCGAGACGGTCGCGTGGGCACAGCAGACCAAGACCGGTGACGGCCACCGGGTGATCGACGCGCCGTGGGTTCAGCAGAACCTCGCCCGCGTCCATGCCAAGGTCGAGTTCCTGAAGCTGATCAACTGGAAGATCGCCTCGGTCGCCAGCTCCGGCGGGTCGCCGAGTCCGGCCGATGCGTCGGCGACCAAGGTCTACGGCACCGAATTCGCCACCGAAGCCTATCGATTGCTGATGGAGGTCGTCGGTCCCGCCGCGACCCTGCGCACCGGCAGTACGGGGGCACATCTCAACGGCCGGCTCGAGCGCTACCAGCGCACGTCGCTGATCCTCACCTTCGGCGGCGGCACCAACGAGGTCCAGCGGGACATCATCGCGATGCTCGCGCTCGGCCTCCCGCACCAGCGCAGGTAACCTGCCCCGCCCCAGCCGCAGGTAACCCCGACCGAGCCAAGCAAGCACCCCGCCCCACCCGCTGGTTGAGTAGCCCCGAGCGAGCGCAGCGAGCACGCGGCGTATCGAAACCACAACCGCACCCCGAAGATGGAGACGCACCGATGGATTTCTCGCTTCCCGAATCCGGCGCCGACGTCCGTGGACTGGCCCGCGACATCGCGACGTCGATCAGCACTCCCGAGCGCGTCGCCGACCTGGAGTCCTCGCGGGCCGCGCTCGACGCGAACCTGTGGCGTGAACTCGGCGGCGCCGGGCTCCTGGGCCTCGAGCTGACCGCCGAAGCCGTCGGAGATGCCGGTGGCGACCTCGGTGTCGTCGAGAACGCGCTCGTGGCCACCGAGCTCGGCCGGGTGCTGGCCCGCGTACCGTTCGGACCCCATGCGATCGCTGCGCTGCCGGTGATCGCCGCGCACGGTTCGGCGCAGCTCCGTGGCCGGGTCCTCGCTGCCGGCGCCACCGGCGATTCGGTGCTCACCGTTGCCGTCGAGGAAGACCTGGCGACCGACCTCGGCTCCCCCACGACGACGTTCTCGACGGAGGGGACGCTGACCGGGGTCAAGGTCGACGTTCCCTATGCCGAGGCCGCGGACATGTTCGTGGTCACCGCATCCGGACCCGACGGTGTCGTCGCGGTGGTCGTCGCGGCCGACGCCCCGGGCGTCGTCGTCACCCCCACCCCGTCCACCGGATTGATCCCCTCGGCGCAGGTCGAATTCGACGGCACACCGGTCGACGGCGACGCCGTTCTCGCCGGCGGAGGGGACACCGCCGCGACGCTGGTCGCCCGCGCGACACTGGCGTGTTGTGCCGACCAGACCGGCATCGTCGAGCGCGGACTCGAGCTCACCGCCGAATACGCCCGCGAGCGTGAGCAGTTCGGCCGCGCCATCGGATCGTTCCAGGCGGTCGCGCAGCGTCTCGCCGACGGATACATCGACGCGCAGGGGTTGGCGCTGACGACGACGCAGGCGGCCTGGCTGCTCGACCATTCGAGCGGACCCACCCCGGAGCTGCAGAATGCGATCGCGACGGCCAAGTTCTGGGCGGCGGAGGCCGGTCACCGCGTGGCACACACGGCCGTGCACGTTCACGGTGGTGTCGGCCTCGACACCAGCCACCCCGTGCATCGTTACTTCCTGCGCGCCAAGCACAACGAGTTCGCGTTCGGCTCGGCCACCGCGTCGGTGAGGGTCATCGGAGCCGAGCTGGCCGCCACACCGGCGTGAGCCGGCCGATCGAACCGACGCGCGCCTCGACGGTCGCCGATCTCGTCGCGCCGCTGACCGGGGTCGACGATCGCGGGATCTGGTTCGAGGGCGGGTTCCGTTCGTGGGCAGATCATCTCGTCGACGCCGCACTGCGGGCCGGGGTGGTGCGGAGCCGGTTGTCGGAGGACCGCCCGCGCCACGTGGGCATCCTGCTCGCCAACACACCGGAGTTCAGCGCACTGTTCGCAGCGGCGGCACGTCACGGATTCGTGCTGGTCGGCCTGAACACCACCCGCCGCGGTGACGCCCTCGCCGCCGACATCGCCCGCGCCGAGTGTCAGGTCGTGTTGTGCGGCGTCGACACCCGGCATCTGCTCGACGGCCTCGACCTCGGTGGAACCCGCGTCATCGATGTCGACTCGCCCGAGTGGGCGGACGCGGTGGCCACGAGCGAGCCGGCGCCACTCGCCGATCCGACGCCGGACGACCTCATGATGCTGATCTTCACCTCGGGGACGACCGGGGATCCGAAGGCGGTGCGGTGTACGCATCGCACCTTCGCCACCAGCGGCCCGATGCTGGCCGACCGGTTCGACATCGGTCCGCGCGACGTCGCCTACCTGTCGATGCCGATGTTCCACTCCAACGCGATGATCGCCGGGTGGTGCGTCGCGGTGGCCGGCGGGGCGTCGATCGCGTTGCGACGCAGCTTCTCCGCGCGCGGGTTCGTCGAGGATGTCCATCGATACGGCGTGACCTATGCCAACTATGTCGGCAAACCGATGAACTACATCCTCGCCACCGAGCCGCACCCCGGCGACGCCAAGAGTTCGTTACGGGTGATGTACGGCAACGAGGCGTCGGCCCGCGACCGGTGCCGGTTCGCCGAGCGCTTCGGGTGCCGCGTCGTCGACGGTTTCGGCTCCACCGAGGGCGGGGTGGCCATCACCCGGACCCCCGACACGCCCGACGACGCCCTGGGACCGTTGCGTGAGCCGACCGCGGTCGTCGATGTCGACACCGGCGAGCCCGTACCTGTCGGCACGGTCGGTGAGATCGTGAACCTCTCGGGCCCCGGCCTTTTCGCCGGTTATCACAATGATCCCGACGCCACCGCCGACCGCATGCGTGGCGGGATCTACCACACCGGCGACCTCGCCTGGGTCGACGACGCCGGTTTCCTGCACTTCGCCGGACGACTCGGCGACTGGCTGCGGGTCGACGGGGAGAACATCGGCACCGGCCCGATCGAACGAATCCTGCTGCGTCATCCGTCGATTCGTCAGGTCGCGGTGCATGGCGTACCGGTGGAGATCGGTGACGAGATCGAGGCGGTCCTCGTCGCCGACGGGCTCACGGCCGACGAGTTCGGCGAGTTCCTCTCCGCTCAGGACGATCTCGGTCCCAAGCAGTGGCCGCACCGGGTGCGACTCGTCGACGAGCTCCCCGAGACCGCCACTTTCAAGACGGTCAAGCGGCTCTTGGCTTCCGCCACCACCCCGCCCACGTGGGTTCGCGACGGTCGGGTCTACCGCACCGCGACGTAAGGCTCACCTCCGCGATCCGTATGACGTTGTGTTCGGTATCCGGACTCAACGTCATACGGGTTGTCGCATGTCTGTGGAATCCGTTCCCTGATCGCCCTCGTCACCCACTACGTTGACAGCGAGCAGTTTGCTCATGCGCCGACCGTGCTAGCTTCGACGCAAACTTTCGGGGGGAGACATTGGCAGATCTGACCGTAGACCCGGCAGCGCTTGTCACAGCCGCGACGGAGATCGAGCAGTGCGCGTCGCGCATCGGAGGGTTGAATCTCAGCGCAGGACTGGGGACCACCTACGCGACGCGGACGTTCAGCAGCCTCGCCGGCCGCTTCCGCGGTGCCACCGATGACATGAGTGACGTCGCTGCAGCCGGGGATTCGCAGATCAAAACGTCGATGTCGAATGCTTCGAACGCTATCTCTGCTTTTGCTGAGTTGGTGATCAACGCCCGCGACACCACCGTCGACACCGATCAAGCCGGGGCGAACCGCATCTCGAGCGCGCTCGCCTTCCCTTCGAGGACCGGCCCACTGACGGACCACCCAGTCCCGCTCGAGATTCTCCTGGACATCACGGAGAGGGGACCGCGGTAGCATGCCGCCGAGCTACAACGAGGTCACGGCATGGACGCCCGATCAAATGAGGCTCATCGCCAATGGACTGTTCGCCATGAAGGCCCGTCTGGACGCCGAGGCGCCCAAGGCTGGAAACCCCGTCCTCAACCTGACGGGTGCGGAGTGGACGGGTACGGCCAGGGGACCGGCCGATGACCGAGCGGAGGCTGTCACACGCTGGCTCCGCGGAGTCGCCGACGAATACGGCGATCTCGCCGATGCGATGAACCGCGGCGCTACTTCTATCGACGACGCAGTCACTGCACTGGAGAACGGACGAACGGCTTCCCAATCCTTGGGTTACGTGCTGAACCGGGGAAGCCGCGAGTACGAGGTGACCTTCGAGGCAGCGGAAGCCCCGCCGGACACCGAATACGACGAGAATGTCGCCTTTCAACACCAGACCGCCTTGCGCAACCTAGGTGTTGCCGCGGACCAGGCTGTGAGCGGCACGAGCGCAGCCATCAACTCCGCCCTTGCTGCACTAAGCGGAATCACACCGGCGTCGATTGCCACTTCCACCGGATCGATGACACGCGTGGCGAATCAAGTAGACGCATTCCGCGAGGTCTACGGTCGCGTTCCGGTTGGTGAGAACGACTGGCGGATGGCCGCCGCGTTGGACCCGCACAGCTACAACCCGAAGAACCAGCACGTCCCGCCGGTTGTCAGCGTTATCAAAATCAACCCTGTGCCCGGGCAGGGCGTCGTTGCCACGGGGTTGTTCATTCCGATCGATAAGGTCATCGCAGGGCCTGGCTGGAATCGGTTCAATAGAAACCTCGGGGACAACCGGGGTTTCGACTCGGCATTTTCCCCCGAGGACACCCGCATCTCTTATTTCATTGATTACGAGAATGGCGTAATCGTGGCACGTCAGAATCCATCTTGCGATGACCGGGGCAATGTCAAGACCGGAACTCCGTCGGTGCAGGCGAGGCAGTTACCTGATGGAACGGTCGCAATTGCATATGACGGCTGGGATCCTCTCGCACCGCCTGGACCTGAAAAAATCGGCTGGTCCGTCAATGGCCAGACCATTGTGACGCCCGGACAGGGCGGTGCGCGAGTGTCGGGCGAAGCTACAGATTTCCCTTCAATGGAGACGTATCAGTACTTTCCTGATGGTCGGACTCAGGTCCTACACCTGGACGAGGCAGGTGACCACCACGAAACGGGCCCAATGCTCAATCTTCCCCTCCACCACGACTACGGCGACTACACAGACGATCTCGATCGGTTCGAACAGGAGGTCGTCAACGCCTCTCCAGGCAACGACTGGATTCCGGTCGAAACGGGTGAGATCAGCGGCATGACGGATCTGGGCAGCGCCGAGAATCCCCCTGAACTGAAAGGAGTTCGATGAGACTTTCTGATTTCCGCGGTATGCCTGGTCCCTCGAATCTCCACGGAACAAGGTGAATCCATGACGTATCCCACTCAGAAGCCAGCTGGTCCAGACGCTCGCGCAGGCCAAACCACCTATGCGGCTCAGACAGCGACAGCAGTCCTCGTCATGGTCGCGATGTTTGTGGCACCGGCTGCACCTGGTCTGTGGCCGGAGACCACCTCTCGTCTACTCATCGCAGTCGCTGCTCTGACGACGTCGTTGGTTCTCTTCTTCCTCAGCAATTCGATGCGGGGATGGGCGGCCGTGATCGCGGTAGCCACGTCTGTCAGTGGCGCCGTGTTAATGCTGCTGGAGGCCTGACACGTGGATACTCGGTTCTTCGGTCCGGTAACACCCTTTGCCACGATCGCCGCGTCGGCGACGTCTCTTCTGGCATATGCACTCTTGTGGGGGCTGGGGCTCCTTATCGGCGCTTTTATATTTGTGTGCAGCGCCATCGGAACGTGCGCCCACGGCACCACCAGGCAGGTGTGTACCGGCGTCGCGATCGGCACCATGGTGGTTTTGGGTGGCTTCGCGATCGCCGTGCTGTTTTTCGCCGGCTCGTGATGTGGCATCGCTACGGTCGCCTACCCCCAAACCCACCACGGTTCGACACATCCACCCGCCGAACGGTGGCGGAAATGTCCACTGGTGGTGGGTTTGCGCTCTGGGTGGGTGACACTGACTCCATGACCGGTCGACACCCCTTCCGCACGCTCGGCGCCATGTTGGGTTGCGCAACCGCAGCAATCCTCTCCCCCCGCGATCGCGCACGCCGCCCCCGGCGATGTCACGATCACACCTTCGGTGTCGGGCAACTCGGTCACCGTGACAGTCACGAACCGGTCCGCGGCGCTGATCGGGTGCAAGATGTTCGGGCTACCGGCCGGGTCGGTGGCGAACAGCGACTCACGACCGCCGTTCGGGTACGTCAATCCGGTTGACCCGCGGGCTCTGATCGCCCCCGGCGGCACGAGAACTGTTGCGCTCGAGGTATCCGACGACGGTCCGACCGGGTCCACCGTGCTGCCCGACGGCGACTGGGACCTGTACTGGGGATGCACCACCGTGCCGGGAGTCGACGGCGTCGAACAATGGGGCACGCTCGGCCCGACCGGAAAGCCGTCGGCCGCACCAACCACGCGACTGACACTTCCCGCCGCAGTCGGCACCCTGATCGCACCGACTCCCATGCCGCCGGGGCCGTGTCCCGACGCGAGTTGCCTCCCGCCCGACGCCGCCGACATCGTCGACGACCTGTGGGGCGAGTACACCTCGCCGTAGCGCGATCCCCGAATCCCGAGCCGAGCCCGCTCGCAGCCGCCACACAACGGTTGTGCCGACGCGTGGGTTCCGCCGACACCTCGATGGGTGACGGATCGCCCGGGCGGACCGGTATGTGGTCGGACTCACGTGGCGCAGACGGCGGACTTCGGGTGCCCTGGAAGTAGGGAACTGCCCTATCGGGCTTCCCCGACGGGACAGACCGCCGATGCCGCCGGGACACACTCCCCCGTTCGAATGCCGATCACGACCACAGCCCTACCGACAGGACTGGGAGCCGACCCGATGACCGTTGTCGAACGCACCGCATCCACTTCCGACCCTCGCAGCGAATCAACCCGAAAGGAATTGCTGGGTCCCTTCTACGACGGGCGAGAGATGGTTCTCGCCGCCGTCCTCGCCGCGCTGGCCGGCGCCACCGGCGCCGCGGCATGGCTGTACTCCTCCGGCTGGTACGTCACCTTCATGACGGGCAACAGCGAACGGCTGGTGCTCGAACACGTCAAGGGGGCGCACCGGCTCGGCTTCACCGCGCTGCTCACCGTGGTGGTGTTCGTTCTCGGGGTGTTCGTGGCCACCTTGGCGCGAATGTATGTGTGGCGCAAGGCCCGGCACGGGGCGACGATGCTGACCGCGGGTTCGACGATCGCGGCGTGGCTCATCGACATCGGCCTCGAGAACGGCAATCGCGAATTCGGCGCCGGCCCGGTCCTCTGCCTGGCCTTCGGTCTCGGCGCACTCAACACCTCGATCAGCCGCAAGGGCGAGGTCGTCATGCCCCTGTCGTATGTGACCGGCACGCTGGTGAAGATCGGCCAGGGTGCCGGGTTGCACGTGGCCGGCGCCAAGCGGTGGGGATGGGTCGCTCACCTGAGCACCTACGCCGGATTCCTGGCCGGTGCCGGATTCGGTGGCCTGCTGTTCAACGCCTTCGACGAACGGAACTCACTGCTGACGTTGGCCGTGGTCGCGGTGGTCGCGGCGATGATCACCTGGCGCCTGGATCATCCGAAATTCTTGCGTGCCGATGTCCGCTGACGTGACGTCGCCGCACCGGTCCGCTAACCGCCCAGCGTCTTGTTCATCCGGCCGACGGCCTCGTCGTACTCGCTGACGAGATCGGCGATCAGATCGGCCACCGGCGTGATGGCGTTGCAGCGTCCGACGATCTGCCCGGCGGGCATGGCGACGACGTCGGGGTTGTCGGCCTGCGAGATCCGTGCGTGCGCCTCGGCGACGAGTAGGTTCTGCAGCGGCATCGGCAGCGGTTCGGGCGCCGATTCGGCGTCCCACGCATCCGTCCAGGCCGTCTTCAGCAGTCGCGCAGGCTTTCCCGAGTAGATCCGGCGGCGCACGGTGTCGCGCGACGTCGCCTTGAGCAGCGCCTGCTGAACGGTCGACGGCTTGTCCGAGCCCTCCGGCACGCCGAGCTTGTACTCCGCGGCCGTCAGCCAGTACGTGCCCATCCACACACCCTGGGCACCCAGCGCGATCGCGGCGGCGATCTGACGACCGCTACCGACGCCACCGGCCGCGAGAACGGGGGCGGTGTCGCCGACCGCGTCGACGAGTTCGGGCCACAGGATCATCGAGGTGACCTCACCGGTGTGCCCACCACCCTCGTAACCCTGCGCGATGACGATGTCCACGCCGGCCTCGACGTGATGCAGCGCATGATCTTTCGCGCCTGCCAGTGCGGCCACCAGCACGCCGTTGTCGTGCGCGGTCTGGATGACGTCGGGCGGCGGCGACCCCAGGGCGTTGGCGATCAGTTTGATCTGCCCGTATTTCCGACGATGCTCCATCGAGATGTCGACGTGGGACCGCGCGACCGAGTGCAGCCAGCCGAGCACACCGGCGTCGACACGATCACCACGGGGCAGCGGCGGCACACCCAGATCGTCGAGCGTGCGCTCGACGAACGCCCGGTGCTCGGGCGGGATCATCGAGTCGAGGTCGACCTTGGAACCCTCGGTGGGGATCTTGGCGGGCATCACCACATCGACGCCGAAGGGCTTGCCGTCGGTGTTCTCGTGCATCCACTCCAGGACCTCGTCGAGCTCGTCGGCCTCGTTGAAGCGGACGCATCCCAGCACGCCGAGTCCGCCGGCGCGACTGATCGCCGCCGCCACGTCCTGGCTGGGTGTGAACCCGAAGATCGGGTATTCGATGCCGAACTTCTCGGCCAGTTCAGTACGCATTGTTGTCAGCTCGCTTCCGGCGCTCTACTGCGCCTCGTCGGCGGGACGCTCGGCGGTGACCGACGCTCCCCATCGGTAGTCGGGTTTGCCTGCGGGAGAACGCTTGATCTCGTCCACGAACCACACGCTGCGCGGGCATTTGTAGCCCGCGAGCTCTTTCCGCACGACGTCGTTGAGACTCGTGAGCGTCGGCCGCGCCCCGTCGCGGGTGGCGATCACCGCGGCGACGCGCTGGCCCCATCGATCGTCGGCCACTCCCACCACGACGGTGTCGAACACGTCCGGGTGGGCCTTGAGCGCGCCCTCGACCTCCTCGGGGAACACCTTCTCGCCGCCGGTGTTGATCGACACCGACCCGCGGCCGAGCATGGTGATCGTCCCGTCGGCCTCGAGGACCGCATTGTCGCCGGGCAGCGAGTACCGCACGCCGTCGAAGACCTTGAATGTCTTGGCCGACTTCTCCGGATCGTTGTGGTAGCGCAGTGGCACATGTCCGGAGCGCGCGAGCACCCCCACCTCGCCACTCCCCGCCTCGACGGGTGTGCCGTCCTCCCGGAGGACGTGGGTCTCGCTGTCGGCCTTCACCCGTGGACCACCGGTGTGCGGGGTGCCCTTCTCGACGACTCCCATTCCACCGAAGCCGGTCTCCGACGACCCGATGGCATCGATGACGACTGCGTTCGGAAAGCGGTCGAGGAACTGTTCTTTCACGCTCGGCGAGAAGAGGCAGGCCGATGACGCGACCGACAGCACACTCGACAGATCGCGCTCGTCGCCGTTCTCCAGCGCCTCGATCATGGGACGTCCCATGGCGTCTCCGGTGATGAACACGACGTTGACCTTGTGGCGTTCGACGATGTCCCACGCGGCCGAGCCGCTGAACTCGGGGTACACCACCGCTTTTCCGCCGGCGAACAGCGACTGGAAGATCGCCCACTGCGATCCGCCATGGATGAACGGCGGGATCGGGTACCGGACGAGCTGCCCGCCGTCGGCGCCGGTCTTGGCGAGATGCCACTCGTCGGGGACGGGTTCGCTGGTGTACCAGTCGATTCCGCCACCGAGCACACGCCAGACGTCCACCTGACGCCACACGACACCCTTGGGCTTCCCGGTGGTCCCACCGGTGTAGAGCATGTACAGGTCGTCGTCGCTGCGGTCCTCGAAGTCGCGTTCGGTCGACGATCCCGCGATCGCTTCCTCGTACCGGATGGCGTCGCCGTGTCCGTCGCAGCAGAGATCCTCGTCGGACCCGTCCTCGATGGCGATGCGGTGCTCGAGTTCGGGTGAGCGCGGCAACGTGTTGCAGACGCGGGTGGCGAAGCCGCGCTCGTGGATGAGCACCTTCATCCCGGAGTCGGTGAAGATGTGCTCGAGTTCGGCTTCGACGTAGCGGTAGTTGACGTTGACCATCACCGCGCGCGCCTTGAAGATGGCGACCATCGCCTCGACCGATTCGATGGTGTTCCGGCTGTACAACCCCACTCGGTCACCCGGCTTGACACCCAGTTCGCGCAGTGTGTGGGCGAGGGCGTTCGACCGCGCCTCCAGCTCGGCGTAGGAGAGCGTGCGGTCGCCGGACTCGAGCGCGATGCGCTCGGGAACCAGGTCGACGGCATGCTCGATGAGGTCGGCGATCGTGTAGGCCATGGGATCAAAATTAGAACGTGTTATCGTTCTGGGCAAGCGGCAATCCACTGCCGCCGCGATCACCTGAGCACAGCGAGACCGGAGCGCAGCGATGACCACAACAACCCCCGCCGAGTCCGTCACCGAGAAGGCACCCGAGTGCCTCGTCGAGAAGTGCGGGCACATCCTCATCGTGACGATGAACCGCCCGGAGGCGCGCAACGCGCTGTCGACGGAGATGATGCGGATCATGACGGAGGCGTGGGATCAGGTCGATGCCGACCCCGACATCCGCGTGGCCATCCTCACCGGCGCCGGCGGATACTTCTGTGCGGGCGCCGACCTGAAGAGCATGAACAAGAACGCACCCGGCGACACGGTGGACTCCGGCGCCTGGAATCCGGCGTCGCTGCCCGCGCTGCTCAAGGGACGCCGCCTCACCAAGCCGCTGATCGCCGCGGTGGAGGGACCGGCGATCGCCGGCGGCACCGAGATCCTGCAGGGCACCGACATCCGGATCGCCGGCGAGAGCGCGAAGTTCGGTGTCTCCGAGGCGCGCTGGGGGCTCTACCCCATGGGCGGCAGCGCCGTCCGGCTCGTCCGGCAGATCCCGTACACCGTCGCCTGCGACATCCTGCTGACCGGTCGCCACGTCACCGCGCGGGAGGCCCTGGAGTACGGCCTGATCGGCCACGTCGTCGACGACGGCGCCGCGCTCGACAAAGCCCTCGAGCTCGCCGAGAAGATCGCGGCCAACGGTCCGCTCGCGGTACAGGGAATCCTGAAGACCATCCGCGACACCGAGGGCCTGCACGAACTCGACGCCTTCGAGATCGACGCGAAGATCGGCATCTCGGTCTTCAAGTCCAAGGACGCCAAGGTCGGCCCGCGCGCCTTCGCTGAGAAGCGCACACCCGAGTTCACCGGCGAGTAGTCACTTCGGCGCACAATCAACGCCAAACGACGCCCAGTCGACGAAAGCCGACGCCCAGTCGACGCACAGTCCGACTCTGCGCGCTAGCGAGCGAGGCGCGCGGTGGGGCCGGAGAGCACCGGTCAGTCCCCCGACGCCTGCCGGGGACGCAGCACGATCTCGTCGAGGCGCCGACGCTGGTGGTCCTCCACGGAGAGTCCCGCCTGGATCTCGACGACGAGCGCGGCCGCGACATCCCGGATCTTGACGTTCTCCTGCTGCGAGCGCCAGCGGAGCACATCGAACGCCCGGTCGGCGTTGACTCCGTACACCAGCATGAGCATGCCCTTCGCCTGCTCGATCACCCCGCTGCTGTCCCGGAAGGCCCGGACCTGATCGTCGACCCGCCGCTGCACCGCGGCCAGTTCGGCGTCGGTCAGGTCGAGATAGAAACCCTCGGTGCCGATGGGCACACCGGTTGCGTCGGTGATGGAGTGGGCGATGACCGCCACCGGTCGGACGCGCCCCGACGTGTCGACGATGCGGTGACGGCTCGAGAACGGCGCGTGATTGGTGAGTATCTCGGCCATCACCGCGTCGAAGTGGGCACGGTCCTCGGGGTGCTTGTGGCGGCGCATCAGCTCGGTGGTCGGTTCCACCTCACCCGGTGCGTAGCCGTGCAGCGCGGCGACCTCATCCGACCACTCCCACTTCTCACCCTCGTAGAAGAAGCGAAAATTGCCGATGCGGCGCATTCCCGACGGCATCCGGTCGGACGTGTTGTTCTGCCTTCCCGCCGGGAGGCCGCCCCGTTCGTGGTCTGCGCCCTCACAACGAGGATCGTGATCACCGTGTCGCACGGGGTGAATTCTATGGCCGAATCACACCAGCGTCGCCAGTTCGCGGATCGTCTCGGCGTCGCGCGCGGTGACCATGAGCATGGTGACCCCGGCCGCCTCCCACTCCTTGATCTGCGCGCGCACCTCGTCGGCGGTCCCGACCAGCATCGTCTCGCGGACCATCTCGTCGGGCACCGCGGCCATCGCCTCGGCCTTCTTCCCGCTCAGGAACAGGCTCACGATCTCGTCGACGGCGTCGCCGTAACCCATCCGCTTGTACAGCTCGGCGTGAAAGTTCTTCTCCTTGGCGCCCATTCCGCCGACGTAGAGCGCCGTCGACGGCCGGTACCGGTCGATGGCGGCCGCGACGTCGTCGGTGATGACGACCTGCACGGTCGCGGCCACCTCGAAGTCGCTGCGCGACCGGCGCGCACCCGGGCGGGCGAATCCCTCGTCGAGCCAGGCGTTGTACTGGTCGGCGAGGCCGAGGCTGAAGAAGATGGCGAGCCAGCCGTCGGCGATCTCGGCGGTCTGCGCGACGTTCTTCGGGCCCTCGGCGCCCAGCCAGATCGGCACATCGGCGCGCAGCGGGTGGGTGATCGGCTTCAACGGTTTCCCGAGGCCGGTCGACCCCGGTGCGTCAGCCGGATACGGCAGCGGATAGTGCGGACCGGGGTTGGTCACCTTGTCCTGGCGGGCGAGCACGTCCCGCACCACGCGCACGTACTCTCTCGTGCGCGCCAGCGGTTGGGCGAACGGTTCGCCGTACCAACCCTCCACGACCTGCGGTCCCGACACCCCGAGTCCGACGATGTGCCGGCCGCCGGAGAGATGGTCGAGGGTCAGCGCGTGCATGGCGAGCGAGGTCGGCGGTCGCGCCGACAGCTGGGCCACCGCGGTGCCCAGTCGCAGACGCGAGGTCGCGGCACCCCACCACGCCAGCGGCGTGTACGCATCCGATCCCCACGACTCCGCGGTGAACACGGCGTCGAAGCCACATTCCTCCGCGGCGGCGATCAGTTCCGGCGCGTTCGGGATGGGGTCGGCGCCCCAGTACCCCAGTTGCAGACCGAGCTTCACTCCCACTCCCCTTTCGCCCGGCCGCGCGTTCCCACGGCCTGACATGCACCTTGTGTCCAATACTAGAACGTGTTCTACTCGAGATGTGAGCATGAGCGTAACGTCTCCGGCCGCCCCGAGTCCCGTTGCCGAGGTGCCCGAGCCGAAGTCCCCCATCCTGACCGCTCCCCTGACCAACTCGTTCGACTACACCAGGTCTCTGGGTCCGGTTCTCAGTCAGTTCGCACTCGCCCTGCGCGACGGTCGGATCATCGGCTCGAGAGTCAGCGACGGCAAGGTCGCGGTCCCTCCGGTCGAGTTCGACCCCGTCACCGGCGCGCAGTCAACGGAGTTCGTCGAGGTGTCGGCCGTGGGTACGGTGACCACGTGGACCTGGAACCCCGAGCCGGTACCGGGCCAGCCACTGGACAAGCCGTTCGCATGGGCGCTCATCCGCCTCGACGGCGCGGACACGACTCTGCTGCATGCGATCTCGGTCGACTCCCCCGACGAGATGTCGACCGGGATGCGGGTCCACGCGGTGTTCGGCGCGGCTCGTATCGGCCGCATCGACGACATCGCCCACTTCGCCCCCGGCGAGGAGCCGGCCACCGCCCCTGCCAACACCGCCGAGGCACCCAAGGGTGCCGACACCGGCCTTCTCGTCATCCCCACCCCGGTCAGCACCGAGATCATCCACTCGGCCAACGAGGAGGAGTCTGTCTACCTCGAAGGGCTGAAGGCGGGCAAGCTGATCGGGACCCGTATCGGTTCGGGTGTCGACGCCGGACGCGTGTACTTCCCGCCCCGTGGCGTCAGCCCGGCCGACGGTTCCCCCGCGGTGGAACGAGTCGAACTCGCCCACACCGGCATCGTCACCACGTTCTGCATCGTCAACGTGCCCTTCCAGGGTCAGCGGATCAAGCCTCCGTACGTCGCCGCCTACGTGCTCCTCGACGGCGCGGACATCCCGTTCCTCCACCTGATCCTCGACATCGAGGCCGCCGAGGTCCGAATGGGCATGCGCGTCAAGGCCGTCTGGCTCCCCGAGGACGAATGGGAGCACTCGATCGGCAACATCAGCCACTTCGCGCCCACCGGGGAACCGGACGCCGAGTACGAGACCTACAAGGACCACCTCTGATGACACTGCCCCCGATCGCGATCATCGGTTTCGCGCACAGCCCCAATGTCGCCGGCACCCACGGCACCACCAACGGTGTCGAGATGCTGATCCCGTGCTTCGAGAAGCTCTACGCCGAGCTCGGCATCGCTCGCACCGACATCGAGTTCTGGTGCAGCGGATCGTCGGATTACCTTGCCGGCCGCGCGTTCTCCTTCATCTCGGCGATCGATTCGATCGGCGCCATGCCGCCCATCAACGAGTCACACGTCGAGATGGACGGCGCATGGGCGCTCTACGAGGCGTGGGTCAAGATCGCCACCGGTGAGGTCGACCTCGCGCTCGCCTACGGTTTCGGCAAGGCCACCGCCGGCAATGCGGATCAGACCCTGATCCTGCAGACCGACCCCTACACGGTCGCTCCCCTGCACCCCGACGCCCGGTCGCTCGGCGCGCTGCAGGCGCGAGCCGGGATCGACGCCGGGGTGTGGACCGAAGAAGACATGGCGACGATCGGCGCCCGCACCTTCGGCGGCTCGGTCGACGAGCTTCTCGGCCGCGACTACGTCGCGAATCCGCTACGGGCGCACGACATCGCGCCGTACACCGACGCCGCCGCCGCGGTCGTCATCGCCAGTGAGCGCAAGGCGCGTGAACTCGTCGCCAATCCGGCATTCGTCACCGGATGGGACCATCGGATCGACACCCCCAACTTCGGGGCACGCGACCTCACCCTCTCCCCGTCGACGAAGCTGGCCGGCGACACCGCGTTCGGCGATCGCAGCCGTGCGGTCGACGTCGCCGAGATCAACGCGTCGTACACGCATCAGGAGATCATCGTCCGCAACGCACTCGGCCTTCCGGACTCGGTGCGGATCAACCCGTCCGGCGGTTCCCTCGCCGGCAATTCGCTGTTCTCGGCCGGCCTGCAGCGCATCGGCTACGCCGCGCACGAGATCCTCGGCGGCAACGCGGGCACCGCGCTCGCCCATGCGTCGAGCGGCCCGCTGCTGCAGCAGAACATGGTGGTCACACTGAGTGCCCAGAACAACGAGGGGGCCGGGAACTGATGGGACACAACAACCGTGCCGCGGTGCTGGGCACCGGGCAGACACGATACGTCGCCAAACGGTCCGATGTCACGATGGCCGGCATGGTCCGCGAGGCCATCGACGCCGCGCTGATCGACTCGAAGGTCTCGCTCGACGACATCGACGCGATCGTCATCGGCAAGGCGCCCGACCTGTTCGAGGGGTCGATGATGCCCGAGCTCGCGATGGCCGAGGCCATCGGCGCGGTCGGCAAACGCCTCATCCGCGTGCACACGGCCGGCTCGGTCGGCGGGTCGACGGCCAACGTGGCCGCGTCGCTGGTCTTCGCGGGCGTGCACAAGAGAGTCCTCGCGGTCGCGTGGGAGAAGCAGTCGGAGTCCAACGCGATGTGGGCCCTGTCGATCCCGGTGCCCTTCACCAAACCGGTCGGTGCGGGCGCGGGCGGATTCTTCGCACCGCACGTACGCGCCTACATCCGGCAGTCCGGGGCTCCCGAGCACATCGGCGCGATGGTCGCCGCCAAGGACCGTCGTAACGGCGCGCTGAATCCCCTTGCGCACCTGCATCAACCGGATCAGACCGTCGAGAAGGTCATGAGCTCGCAGATGCTGTGGGACCCGATCCGCTACGACGAGACCTGCCCGTCGTCGGACGGCGCCTGCGCGGTGGTGATCGGCAGCGAGGATGTCGCCGATGCGGCCGTGGCCGCGGGTGACCCGGTGGCGTGGATTCACGCCACCGCGATGCGCACCGAACCGCTGTCCTATGCGCACCGCAACGTCGTGAGTCCCCAAGCCGGGCGCGACGCCGCCGCCGCGCTGTGGAAGGCCGGTGGCATCAGCAATCCGCTCGACGAGATCGACGCCGCCGAGATCTACGTCCCCTTCTCGTGGTTCGAGCCGATGTGGTTGGAGAACCTCGGCTTCGTCGCCGAGGGCGAGGGTTGGAAGCTCACCGAATCGGGTGACACCGAGATCGGCGGCCGCCTCCCGCTCAACGCGTCGGGCGGTGTGTTGTCGTCGAACCCGATCGGCGCATCGGGCATGATCCGTTTCGCCGAGGCAGCCATCCAGGTCATGGGCAAGGCGGGCGACCACCAGGTCGCCGATGCGCGCAAGGCGCTGGGTCACGCCTATGGTGGTGGCTCGCAGTACTTCTCGATGTGGCTCGTCGGGGCCGACAAGCCCCTCCACTGATCCGTTCTCGTAGCAGTCATGCGCGCCATGTGCGCATGACTGCTACGACATGCGTTCGGGCACAGCGCAGGCGAGGCCGTCGGACATCCCGGTCGGCCGAACGCCCAGTGACTGGTTCAGCCGAGCCCGCTGGTTCTCCCATGCGACGGTCATCGCGAGCTCGACGATCTGGGTCTCCGACAGATGTTCGGCCAGCCGACCCCGCAGCTCGGCGAGGTCCTCGCCCACTGCGGGGGTCAGGGTCATCGCCTCGGCGTAGCCGATGACGAGCTTCTCCAGATCGGTGTACGCACCCGACTCGCGATACCGCGGCAGATCGCGGAGTTGCTGCTCGGTGATGCCCGCTCCCGTCGCGAGTGCCGAACCGATGTCGAGGCAGAACTCGCAGCTGACCAGGCCGGCCGCCTTGAGCTCGGCGAGTTCCTTGAGTTTCGGGTCCATCCGATTCGACAGCAGCAGTGCCGATTCCATGCCCATTGTTGCGCCGGCGACGAGGGGGCGTCGTGCCAGATGGCCGACGAGTTCGGCGCGATGCCGTCGAGCCCGCCCCATCGCGCGAAGGTAGTTCCGTGTTCGGTGCAGTGCCCTCATCGTCCGTCCTTCCGGTGCCGATCGCCGACCTTTACGCACCTCATCGTGCGCCGATGCGACTCCGGTGTAAACGTCCGATGGCTCACAGGCACCGTCACTGACAAACACCGCGGGCGGGACAGGTGGTCGTCACCTGTCCCGCCCGCGGTGGGCTACTCGTGCGCCGATCAGGCCTTGCGCACCGAGTTGATGGTCTTCTCCACTTCCCAGAAGGCGCGCAGTGCCGACAGCTTCCCCTCGGCGTCGGCCCGATACGTGAAGACTCCCCGCGCCTCGGAGACGTGGCCGGCGATGTGGGTGACGATGCTGCCGATGTAGGCGACCTCGTTCCCGCAGATGATCTCCTCGTCGAACCGGAAGTCGATGTTCTCGGTCGTCCCGATCGACTTGTCCCAGAACTCGGAGATCGCCTCGTGCCCACGGAATCCGGCGCCGTCCGGATCGAACATCGACGGACCGACCGGGTCCTCCACCGTGGCGTCGACGGCGAAGTTGTCGATCCACGCCTGCTTGTCCCGTGACGCCACGAACTCACGCGAACGACGACCTGCCACGACTGCGGGATGATTCTCCCGGTCGATGCCGAGGTAGGCCGGCGACTGCTGTCCGGCGGTCTCCTCCGCTGCGGTCACTTCGTGCCGTAGTCGACGCGGAGTTCCTTGACCCCGTTGATCCAACCGTGCCGCAGGCGGCGCGGGGCGTCGAGCTTGGTGATGTCGGGCACCATGTCGGCGAGCGCGTTGAACATCAGGTTGATCTCCATCCGCGCGAGGTTCGCGCCGACGCAGAAGTGCGCACCGTTGCCGCCGAACCCGACGTGCGGGTTCGGGTCACGCATGATGTTGAACGAGAACGGATCGTCGAAGACGTCCTCGTCGTAGTTCGCCGAGCCGTAGAACATACCGACGCGCTCGCCCTTCGCGATGTGGACGCCGCCGATCTGCGTGTCCCGCTTGGCAGTCCGCTGGAAGCAGTTCACCGGGGTCGCCCATCGGACGATCTCGTCGACCGCGGTCGCCGGGCGCTCCTTCTTGAACAGCTCCCACTGGTCGGGGTTGTCCAGGAACGCGTTCATCCCGTGGCTGATGGCGTTACGGGTGGTCTCGTTGCCGGCCACGGTCAGGAGGATGAAGAAGAACCCGAACTCCGTCTCGTCGAGCGCCTGCCCGTCGATGTCGGCGTTCACCAGCGTGGTGACGATGTCCTCGCCGGGATTCTTGCGCTTCTCCTCGGCCATCGTGTAGCCGTAGCCGAGGATCTCGGCATTCGCCTGCTGCGGATCGGTGGTGTAGTCCGGGTCGTCGGCGTTCATCATCGAGTTCGACCAGTCGAACAGCTTCTCCCGGTCCACCTCGGGCACACCGAGCAGATCCGCGATCGCCAGCAGCGGGAGGTCGACGGCGACGTCCTTGACGAAGTCGCCGCTGCCCTTCTCCGCGGCCCGCCTGACGATCTCACGTGCGGCATCGTCGAGCTTCTCCTCGAGGGAGTGCACGGCACGCGGCGTGAACAACTTGGAGACCAGCTTGCGCAGGCGTGTGTGCTCCGGCGGATCGTGGTTGATCAGCAGCGCCTTGGTGATCTCGATCTGATCGGCGGTCATGTCGTCCTCGAAACGCATGATCACGCCGTTGGCGTTGGTTTCCCAGTCGTCGTTGTTCTTCGAGATCTCGCGGACGTGGGCGTGCTTGGAGATCACCCAGTAGCCACCATCGTGGAACCCGCCGCCCTTTCCGGGCGCCTGGGCATTCCACCAGACGGGTGCGGTCTTGCGCAGTTGCGCGAATTCCTGCACGGGGATTCCCTTTTCGAGCAGATCAGGGTTGGTGAAATCCCACCCTTCCTGCTGCATGAACGGGCACTCCGCGACGACGTCGGGAGGGCTCGCGTGCGCAGAATCCGCCGTGGTCGGCTCGCTGCCGATCGGGGCGCTCTGGGCCTGGGTCACGTCACACCACCTCGCTGTGAGATTTAGAACCTGTTTCAATCACATTGAAGCACACTGTGACCCATTCGACACCCCCAGACGAGAACTTGTTCTAGTTTTGTTCCCGGCTTGTTGCCCCCACCAGCAGCGTTGCTCCGCAGATCCGACCATGTTCGCCATCGTGCAGCGCAGTCGTACGACGCCGGACCGCGTCCCGAGGTGTCATCGGGGGACGCCTTCCGGACCCACCATAGACGCAAACATAGAACGTGTTCTAGCGTGATCTCAGCGGCCTCGACGCCCTGTCGTCGGGCCATACCCGGTGGGCAACGGAGTTCACCGAGACCAACGAAGGAGTGACCATGGGCGTTCCGGTCATCGTGGAGGCGGCGCGTACGCCGATCGGCAAGCGTGGCGGATGGCTGTCAGGACTACATGCCGAGGAGCTCCTCGGCATGACCCAGCGCGGGGTCCTCGACAAGGCCGGCATCGATCCCGCACTCGTCGAGCAGGTCATCGGCGGTTGTGTCACCCAGGCCGGCGCGCAGGCCGGCAACATCACCCGCAAGGCGTGGCTGTCGGCGGGCCTTGCCGAGGCGACGGGCGCCACCACCATCGACGCCCAGTGCGGTTCGGCGCAGCAGGCCAACCATCTGATCGCCGGGCTGATCGCCTCCGACGCGATAGAAATCGGTCTGGCCTGTGGCGTGGAGACGATGTCGGTCGTCCCGCTGGGGGCCAACGTCGGCACCGACGCCGGGCCGTACCACGCCGAGTCGTGGGACGTCGACATGCCCAATCAGTTCGAGGCCGCCGAGCGCATCGCGAAACGCCGCGGCATCACACGCGCCGACATCGACGGACTCGGCGAGCGCAGCCAGCGCCTCGCGCGCCAGGCGTGGGACGAGGGCCGCTTCGATCGCGAGGTGTTGACACTGAAGGCTCCCGAGCGGACCAAGGAGGGCGAGCTCACCGGCAACATCCTGGACGTCAGCCGGGACCAGGGTCTGCGTGACACCACCCTCGAGTCGTTGTCGGCACTCAAGCCCGTCCTCGAGGGTGGCATCCACACCGCGGGCACTTCGTCGCAGATCTCCGACGGCGCGGCCGCGGTGCTGATCATGGACGAGTCCAGGGCACGCGAGCTGGGCCTGACGCCGCGTGCTCGCATCCGGTCGCAGGCACTCGTCGGCGCGGAGCCGCACTTCCACCTCGACGGTCCGGTCCAGGCGACCGAACGGGTGCTGGCGAAGTCGGGGATGTCGTTGTCCGACATCGACGTCGTCGAGATCAACGAGGCGTTCGCGTCGGTGGTGCTGAGCTGGGCTCAGGTCCACGGCGCGGACATGGACAAGGTGAACGTCAACGGCGGCGCCATCGCCCTCGGCCACCCGGTGGGCAGTACCGGGTCCCGCCTCATCACGACCGCACTGCACGAGCTGGAACGCCGGGACGGTCAGACCGCCCTGATCACCATGTGCGCGGGCGGAGCGATGGCCACCGGCACGATCATCGAGCGGATCTGATGCCCGCCTTCGATCCGAACAACAAACCGGCGCAGCTGGATTCACCTGTCGTCAGCAAGTTCATCAAGCTGGGCTCCAAGGCGAACACGGCGCTGTACAAGGCGACCGGCGGCCGGGTCGGCGGCACGTGGCGCGTGGGCGCGGGCCTCCGCAAACCGGCGCCGGTGTGCCTGCTGACGACGATCGGCCGCAAGTCGGGTCAGCCGCGCACGGCTCCGCTCATCTACCTGCGCCGCTGCGACTCGTTCGTCGTCGTGGCGTCGCAGGGCGGCTCGGCCAAGCACCCCGCGTGGTACCTCAACCTCCGGGACAACCCGAAGGTCGAGATCCAGCTCGGCAAGGAGAAGTTCGACCTCGTCGCACGCACGGCCACCGATGCCGAACGCGCCGAGCTGTGGCCGGATCTGGTCGACACCTATGCCGACTACGACACCTACGCTGCCTGGACGGAGCGGACGATCCCGGTGGTCATCTGCGAGCCGGTTGCATAGCTCTAGCCAGACACCCCATCCCTGCTCCCTGAGGTGTGAGGAGCGATAGCGACGAGCCACGAAGGGCGGCAACGCATCTCGCCAGGACCCTTCGAGGCTCGCTTCGCTCGCACCTCAGGGAGCGCGAAGTCGGCCCGCTCGCACCTCAGGGAGCGCGAAGTCGGCCCGCTCGCACCTCAGGGAGCGCGAAGTCGGCCCGCTCGCACCTCAGGGAGCGCGAAGTCGACCCGCCCGCACCTCAGGGAGCAGAAGCCGTCGCGCTTTGTACTTCAGGCCACCCATCCCACCGACTGCCGGCCGGTCCAGTTGGCGAGCCGCTCGGTGGGTCCGGCCTCCGGGCGCGGCTCGACGACGGGGCCGAACGGGACACCGGGATCGGTGCGGATCGCGGCCGGGATGAACTGGCGTGCCACCCCGAGCGTCGTCTCGGCGAGTTCGGCGTCGGCCTCCGCAGGCCGAGCGGTGGCGACCGCCAGATCCCAGCCGTGGACGAGTGTTTCACTGACATAACCCCACAGGGCACCGGCGCCCGGGACTTCGCCCCATGGCACCTGGACCATCGCGGAGAGCTTGGCGTCATCCGACCATGAGTCGAGCGCCTGGTCGATGAAGGCCGCGTAGGTCCGGGCGTCGAACTGTTCGGCGATCGACGCCATCGTGCGGATGTCGACACCCTCGGCCAGCGCGGCCGCGCGTTCGGCGACGGCGACGAGGTGGGCCGACAGCGTTCGGACGTCGAACTCGTCGCACGGCGTCGGCGAGTCGAGTTGGTCGTCGGACACTCCGTCGAGCAGTTCCACGACCCATGCGGTGGCGGCGCGGAACGCCGGCCGGGGATCGTCGAGGGCGGGCGTCGCCTCGGGAGTGGGTGCGGAGTTCGTGGTCGCTGCGTTCATGATGTCGTCCTCTCGTGGGGTTTCGGGTACGTCGACCAGTGAAGTCCCGATACACGACACCTTCTGTCATGTTTTTCCGGAAGAATCTCCCCCGTGCGCGCTGAACGCCTCATCGCCCTGCTCATGGTGCTGAAGAAGCACGACCGGGTCACCGCCGCGGTGCTGGCCGCCGAGCTCGGGGTCTCCGAGCGAACCGTGCTGCGTGACATCGACGCGTTGTCTCTGTCCGGCGTCCCCGTGTACGCCGAGCGGGGTCGCCACGGCGGGTTTGCACTCCTGCCCGGATACCGCACCGATCTCACCGGACTGACCGTCGACGAGGCGACCTCCCTCCTGGCCGGGACGGGCCGGTTGGACTCCCCCGCGTTCACCAGCGCCATGCGAAAGGTGACCGCGGCGCTCCCGGAGGCGCACCGCGGCCACGCGGTCCGCGCCGCCCAGCGGGTTCTGGTCCGGCCGGAAGGGTTCGTCCGCGCACCCGAGCGACTCGAGTCGCTCGACGCCGTGCAGACCGCTGTCCTCGATGGGCGTCGGATACGCATGCGCTACCGCCGGCGAGGCGCGGACGAGGCCCGCGAACACGTCCTCGACCCGATCGGACTCATCGTGGCCGGTGACACCTGGTATCTCGTCGCCTCCGGACGACGCCCGGGGACCACCGAGACGGCCGCCACCCGGAAGGACGGACCGGGCAAGGGTTCCGACGAACGGATGTACCGCATCTCCAGGATGCGCGACGTCGAGGTCCTCGACGAGCCCGCACAACGGGACGACGAGGTTGACCTCGCCGCGATCTGGGAACGACGCCGCGACGCGTTCCGCAGCTCGTTCGAACCCGTCGACGTGGTCGTCGACTGCGCCGCCGACGATGCCGAGCGCCTCGGGATGATCGCCACCGCCGTCGACACGATTCCCCGGCCGGGCGACCGCTGTCACCTCGAACTCCATTTCGCCGATCATCGACATGCCACCCGCGCCCTGTGGACGTCGATGTTCGATCACGATTTCGCCGTGGTGGAGCCGAGGTGGTTGCGGGACGCACTGTCCGCTCGCGCCCGATCGATCGGAGGGGCGCGCGGACCGGGTTGAGAGTGGTTGCGCCGAACGAATGAATCCCGTGGCGACGCTCCCGGCCCTGTGGTCTGATTCTCAGATGTTCGGAGTCCTCACTCCTTGTCGGCACGCACTCGACCACGATCTGATGGACCAGTGGCGCTCACACCTGTGCGGTGTCTGTATCTCGCTGCGCGACAACCACGGCCAGTCGAGCAGGCTGACGGTCAACACCGACGCGGTGATGGTCTCGATCCTCACCGCCGCGCAATCGGCGTCGGAGTGCGCCTCCACAACTGCCGGCCGGTGCCCCCTTCGCGGAATGCGCACGGCGACAGTCGTGTCCGGCGACGAACCGGGCGTCCGCCTGGCCACCACCGCGTCGCTCACCCTGGCCGCAGCGAAGGCTGCCGACGTCGGCAACGAGCAACACCACGCGCTCGCGCCCCGCCGGCCGGTCCGCGCGAAACTCGCCGGATACGCCGGGAACCATCTGCGCCGGCACGCAGCGGCCGACACCGCGGTCGCCGACCGGCTCGACATCGATTCCATGATGACGACGCTGTCGCGGCAGGCGGAGATCGAGTCGACGAGCGTGGTGCTCGACGACCTCATCGAACCATCGGCGGTCGCTGCGGCACAGGTCTTCGCCACCTCGGCGGTGCTCGCCGACGCCCCCGACAATCGGGAGCCGCTGCTCGACATCGGCGCGGACTTCGGCCGCATCGCGCACCTGCTCGACGCGGTAGACGACTACGACTCCGATGACGCCGAGGGGCGGTTCAACCCACTCCGCGCGACCGGCACGTCACCCGAGACCGCCCTCGACCGGTGCCGGCGACTGGCGGCCGCGATCCGGGCGCGCTATGCGGATCTCTCCCTCGCCGACGACCGCTTGCTGCGCGTGGTTCTGCTCGACGGCCTGCGCCACGCCATCCACAAGCGAATGCACCCTCATTCTGCCGCCATGTCGGTGACCGCCGACTCGCGCACACAGTGGCCACCGCACCGGCCCTTCGGTTATCCGACCGAGTGGCCGTACCCGCCGCCGTTCAGGCCGAATCGTTCCTTCGCCGAACGGATTCTGCCCTTCATCGGTGTTTCTTGTTTCGGCAAGGCCTGCTGCACCGACCATTGGAATCACTTCACCGACAAGTACAAGGATGCGGCCTGCGACGACTGTGACTGCTGCGATTGTTGCGACTGCTGCGATCTCTGACCTGCGATCTGGGTCCGTCCCCCAGGGAACGAAGACCTACCCGACTCCGCGGTCGGAGGTGGCCCAGTACTGGGACCGCAGCGCCTTCTTGTCGGGTTTGCCGAGTGCGGTCAACGGCAGTGCGTCGGCGAAGATCACCTGCTTGGGCGACTGCACCGCGCCCTTGCGGTCTTTGACGGACTGCTGGATCTCGGTCGTGATGCGGCCTTTCGCCGCATCGTCGGTGTCGGCATCACTGCGGAGCACGACGATCGCGGTGACCGCCTCCCCCCACTTCTCGTCCGGGACACCGATGACGCCGACCTGCCCGACGGCCGGGTGCTCGGCGACGACATCCTCGACCTCGCGCGGGAACACGTTGAACCCGCCGGTGACGATCATGTCCTTGGTGCGGTCGACGATGAACCAGAAGCCGTCCTCGTCCTCGCGAGCGACGTCACCGGTGCGCAGCCAGCCGTCACGGAAGGTATCCGCGGTCTGCTCCGGGAGACCGAGGTAGCCACCCGCGAGAAGCGGTCCGGCGACACAGATCTCGCCGGGCTCACCCTGCGGGACGGGCTTGTCGTCGGGGCCGAGGAGGGCGGTGCGCAGGAAGGCCGACGGTCGTCCGCAGCTGCTCAGCCGACGCTGGTCCTCGCCGGGACCCGGATGATCGCCCTTGGCCAGATAGCTGATGACCATCGGGGCCTCGGACTGGCCGTAGTACTGCGCGAAGATCGGCCCGAAACGCTCGATGGCCTCGGCGAGACGTACCGGATTGATCGGCGACGCACCGTAATACACGGTCTCCAGCGACGACAGGTCGCGCGTCTTCGAGTCCGGGTGGTCCATCAGCGCGTACAGCATCGACGGCACCAGCATCGTCGCGGTGATCTTCTGCTCCTCGATCGTGCGCAGCACCTCCGCCGGGTCGAACTTGGACAGCACCACCATCGATCCGCCCTTCATGAGGGTCGGCACGAAGAACGCCGCACCCGCATGCGACAGCGGGGTGCAGAGCAGGAACCGCGGGTGTTCCGGCCACTCCCATTCCGCGAGCTGGATCTGCGTCATCGTCGACATGGCCCGGGCGGTGCCGATGACACCCTTGGGTTTGCCCGTCGTCCCACCCGTGTAGGTGATCGAGACAACGTGGTCGGGCGAGAGATGTGCCGCCGCAAGAGGCTTGGGGTCGAAGTTCTCGGCCTCGGCGATCACGTCGCGCGCGTGGGCGGCCAGTTGCTCGGGTACCGGCCCGAGTGTCAGCACCTGCTTGAGGCCGGGCACTCGTTCGAGCAGCGCCGCCGCCCGTTCGACGAACATGGGGACCGGATCGATGATCAGGGTCGACACACCGGCGTCGGACAGCACGTAGGCGTGGTCGTCGAGCGACCCCAGCGGATGCAGCGCGGTACGACGCCATCCCTGGGTCTGCCCGGCGCCGATCACGAACAGCACCTCCGGACGATTCAGCGCGAGCAGGCCGACCGCGGTTCCGGTGCCGGCCCCCAATCCCTCGAAGGCCTGGATGTACCGGCTGATCGACGCGGCCATCTCGCCGCCGGTCATCTCGGTGTCCCCGAGGGACAGCACGGTGCGGTCGGCGTGCCGCCGCAACGCCGCGACCATCAGGTCGCCCATGTGCGTGCCCCCGCGCAGGTGATCGAAGTCGGCCGGTGGTGTCGTCGTACCCTCGTTCGTCATGAGCACCAGACTAGGACGTGTTACAGCCAGAGGGAAGAATCTCCACCAAAACAGACCATCCAGCCAATAGAACCTGTTCTACATTTGCGCCTCGAGGGCGAGGTCCGGCATCCGATGCGCGCACCGGATGTCCACCACATGGTGACCGACGGTGACCTAGGATCGAGGCATGACTGATCTCGACCTCGCCACCACCCGACGAGACATCGCCGACGCCCTGCTGACCGCTCTCGAACGTCGCCATGAGGTCCTCGATGCCATCGTCGACGCCGAGAATCACGACCAGGCCGTCGCCGCAATCGTCGAGCTGCTCGGGAAGTCCCGGCTCGGCGCCGAGGCCATTCTGGACATGAAGCTCGACCAGCTCACCAAGGACGACCGTCGCAAGAACCAGGCCGAGCTCGACGACCTGAACAGTTCCCTCACCTTCACGCTGGCCGAGCGGCCGGCGAGCAGCGGTGACACGCTCGACCTCCGTCCGTTCGACCCGTCCGCCGACGCGGAACTGTTCTCGGCGCGGACCAACGAGATCGGCACCGCCGGAGACGGTTCCGGTGCTCCCGCCGGAGATGTCGCGGCCGAGATCAGCGCCGCCACCGACCGGGTCGACGCCGAGGAAGCCGTCTGGCTGGTGGCCGTCGAGGGCGAATCGAAGGTGGGCTTCGTATTCGGCGAGCTGAAGGACGGCGAGATCGACCTGCGCATCTGGATCCATCCCCAGTTCCGCAAGTCGGGGTACGGCACCGCCGCGCTGCGCAAGTCGCGTTCGGAGATGGCCGCCTACTTCCCGGGCGTGCCGATGGTCGTCCGCGCGCCGGGCGCCTGACTCACATCCATACCAGCCGAACACCCACCGCCACGCGGGGCGGTGGGTGTTCGTTGCGTGCGAAAGTGCCCGGCGGTCAGGCGCGTTGGGGCCGCGGGAGTCCGAAGTGGGCGACGATCGCACGGATCCGGTTGTCCTCGTCGATCACGAAGGTCTCCGACACCGTCGCCCCCAGTCGTAGCGCCTTGGGTCGGACGTGCACGACGTAGCGCGTGGTCACGCTGTGACCGTCGACCGTTGCGGTGAAGTCCGAGACCCGATGGATGAGGCGGAATTGCGGACCGCGGGCGAGGCTACGGGTGATGTGGCCGCCGTTGCGTCCGGTCTTGACGCCGAACTCCACCCGGGTGCAGTCCGGGTGCAGCGCGACCGCAGACGGATCGTGACTGACCAGGGCATCGACATAGGCCCTGGCCGCTGCGATCCGGTCGCCCGACGAATCGGCGGGTGACGTCATCGCGCGCCGTACACCGGCATCGGCACCGGCGCCTTCGCCAGGATCTCCTCGATCACCGGGCCGAGCTCACCAGCCTCCCAGCGAGACCCCTTGTCCCGCTCGACGCTTCGCTGCCAGCCATCGGTGACCGAGATCTTGCCGCCCTCGACCTCGAACACCCGGCCGGTCACCGAGCCCGCTGCGGGCGAACCGAGCCAGACCACGAGCGGCGACACATTTGCCGGATCCATCGAGTCGAAGGAGCCGTCGGCGGGCGCGGCCATCTGAGCGGCCATTGCCTCACCGGCGCCCATGGTCATCTGGGTGCGGGCGGCCGGAGCGATCGCGTTCACGGTGACACCATACGACCCCAGTTCGGCCGCTGCCTGGATCGTCAGGGCCGCGATGCCGGCCTTCGCCGCGACGTAGTTACCCTGGCCCACCGAACCGTACAGGCCCGCACCGGAACTCGTGTTGATGATGCGTGCCTGCGGAACGTCGCCGGCCTTGGCCTGCGCGCGCCAGTGCGCGGCCGCGTGCCGCAGTCCGACGAAGTGCCCTTTGAGGTGCACCCGGACGACCGCATCCCATTCGTCCTCCGACAACGAGACCAGCATCCGGTCGCGGACGAAACCCGCATTGTTGACCAGGATGTCGAGGCGCCCGAAGGTGGAGAGCGCGGTCTCGACCATGGCCGCTCCCGCATCCCAGTCCGCGACATCACCCACCGATGCGACGGCCTGCCCGCCCGCGGCGACGATCTCGTCGACCACCTCGCTCGCCGGATCCTCGGCGTAATCGTTGACCACGACCTTCGCGCCGTCGGCGGCGAACGCGAGGGCGTGGGCACGTCCGATGCCCTGGCCGGCACCGGTCACGATGACGACTCGACCCTCATTCATTGTGCTGGTCACACTGTTTCCTTTCCGAACTGCTCTCGGACCCGATCCGCGCCGGGTCTCAGACTGCGTTACCGGCGGTCGCGACGTCGAGGAATGCCGGTTTCTCGCCGCCCCCGTGCACGGTCAGCGTCGATCCGCTGATGTAACCGGCGAGCGGTGACAGCAGGAACGCGACCGCATTGCCCACGTCGGCGGGCGTGGCCATGCGGCCCATCGGGATGGTCGCACCCACCGCCGCGACGCCGGCGTCGTCGCCGTAGTGCAGGTGCGACTGCTCGGTGACGACCGGACCGGCGATCACCGAGTTCACCCGCACCCGCGGCGCCCACTCGACGGCCAGCGAGCTCATCAGGTTGTCGAGCCCGGCCTTCGCCGCCCCGTAGGCCGAGGTCCCGGGTGACGGCCGGTGGCCGCTCACGCTGGAGATGTTCACGATCGCACCGCCGTCGGGCTGCGTCTGCATCACGGCGTTGGCCGCGCGGGCCACGGCCAGCGGAGCGAGCAGGTTGAGATCGACGATCTTGCTGGCGAATCGGACCGACGCGTCGGCGGCCAGTGCGAACGGTGATCCGCCTGCGTTGTTCACGACGCCGTCGATACGTCCGGCGCGCCCGATGATCTCGTCCATCATCGCCTCGACCGCATCCGCGTCGCGGACGTCGCAGGACACGAAGTCGACCTCACGGAGGTCGTCGGCGAGGTTGTCGGCGTTACGGCCGCAGATCACCGGTCGAGCGCCGAGCGCGCCCAGCACGCGGGTGATCCCGGCACCCACCCCACGCGCCCCGCCGGTGACCAGCACGACCTTTCCGACCAGGCCCAGCTCGACCTGTGACTGCGTCTGCATGGGTGCTACCCTACCAAACAACCAAGCACTTGCTTGGTGCGCTTCCGCAGTCCTCCGGGCTGTCCGAATCGCCCCATGAGAGGAGCCCGCGTGCCGATCACCACGACACGTTCCGATTCCGGGATCGTGACGGTCACCGTCGACTATCCGCCGGTCAACGCGCTGCCATCGGCCGCGTGGTTCGAACTCGGCGACGCCATCACCGCCGCCGGAGCGGACCCGACCACGCATGTGGTGGTCCTGCGAGCAGAGGGGCGCGGCTTCAATGCCGGCGTCGACATCAAGGAGATGCAGGCGACCGACGGCTTCGACGCCCTGATCGGCGCCAACCGCGGATGCGCCGCCGCGTTCAGCGCGGTCTACGACTGCGCGGTCCCCGTCGTCGTCGCCGTGAACGGATTCTGCGTGGGCGGCGGCATCGGACTCGTCGGGAACGCCGACGTCATCGTGGCCTCCGACGACGCCGTCTTCGGACTGCCCGAGGTCGACCGCGGAGCCCTCGGCGCGGCAACGCATCTCGCACGACTCGTGCCCCAGCACATGATGCGGACCCTGTACTTCACCGCCAAGAACGTCACCGCCCAGCAACTCGAGCATTTCGGGTCGGTGTACCGGGTCGTGCCGCGCGAGGAGCTGCTCGACGCGGCCCTCGAGATCGCGGAGGCCATCGCCGCCAAGGACACTCGGGTGATCCGCGCAGCGAAGGAAGCGATCAACAACATCGACCCGATCGACGTCAAGGCGAGTTACCGCCTCGAGCAGGGTTACACCTTCGAGTTGAACCTGGCCGGCGTCGCCGACGAGCACCGCGACGCGTTCGTCTCGACCGGCAAGCCACTCACCGCGAATTCGGCTTCGGATGGAGGACGTGCCTGATGCCCACCGACAAGACAAGCACTTTCGACGACGTCATCGCCGAGCTGCGCGACGGGATGACCATCGGCATCGGCGGATGGGGTTCGCGCCGTAAGCCGATGGCGCTCGTGCGCGCGCTCGCCCGCTCCGACGTCAAGGACCTTACCGTGGTCACCTACGGCGGGCCCGACCTCGGGTTGTTGTGCGCCGCACGCAAGGTACGCCGCGCGTACTACGGCTTCGTCTCGCTCGACTCGGCGCCGTTCTACGACCCGTGGTTCGCCAAGGCCCGCACCAACGGCGAGATCGAGGTGCGCGAGATGGACGAGGGAATGGTGAAATGCGGGCTGGAAGCAGCCGCCGCGCGCGTGCCGTTCCTGCCCATCCGCGCCGGCCTGGGCTCCGACGTCCTCAATTTCTGGGAGGGTGAGCTGAAGACCGTCACCTCGCCCTATCCCGACGCCGACGGCCGCACCCAGACCCTGGTGGCGATGCCGGCACTGAAACTCGACGCCGCCTTCGTCCACCTGGATCTGGCCGACGCCCACGGCAACGCCGCGTACACCGGGGTCGACCCGTACTTCGACGATCTCTACTGCGCGGCCGCCGAGCGTCGCTACCTCGAAACAGATCAGATCGTCTCCACGGAGGTACTGGTCAAAACGGTTCCGCATCAGCGTCTTCTGCTCAATCGGATGAACGTCGACCGGGTTGTCCACGCACCGAACGGGGCCCATTTCACTTTGACGGGCGCCGGGAGCGGAGCGAGCGGGCCCAATGGCACAGGCGAGTACGGCCGGGACGAGAAGTTCCAGCAGTTCTATGTGGCCTCGGCCAAGGAACCCGAGACCTGGGATACGTTCTCCCGCCGGTTCCTCCAGGTCGACGAGGAGACCTACCAGCGCGAGGTCACCGCGTGGCAGGCCGAGCAGAAGGAGAACGAGCAGTGAGCACCGCCGAGACCCAGACGTCCACGGACGTCACGCGCGCCGAGTACTGCGTCATCTCCTGCGCCGAGATCTTCTCCGGGGCAGGCGAGATCATGGCATCGCCGATGGCGCCCACTCCCCTGCTCGGTGCCCGCCTGGCACGCCTCACCACCGAACCCGATCTGCTGATCACCGACGGTGAGGCGCTGATCCTGGCCGACACCCCGCCGATCGGGAAGACCGGACCCATCGAGGGGTGGATGCCGTTCCGCAAGGTCTTCGACGTCGTCGCGTCGGGGCGTCGTCATGTGGTCATGGGCGCCAACCAGATCGACCGTCACGGCAATCAGAATCTGTCGGCCTTCGGACCGCTGCAGCACCCGACACGCCAGATGTTCGGTGTGCGTGGAGCTCCCGGCAACACCATCAACCACCCGACGAGCTACTGGGTGCCGCGGCACACGGCACGCGTCTTCGGCGAGTCCGTCGACATCGTGTCGGGCGTCGGCTTCGACAAGGTCGATCCGGAGAACCCCGCCTTCGACGATCTGAACATCCACCGCGTCGTCACCAACCTCGGCGTCTTCGACTTCGGCGGTGCGGGCCACACGATGCGGGCCCTCTCGCTGCATCCGGGAGTCACGGCCGACGAGGTCGCCGAGAACACCGGCTTCGAGATCGACGGACTCGCCGATGCACCGGAAACGCGCAGGCCGACGGCAGAGGAGCTCGGCCTGATCCGGGACGTCCTCGATCCGAAGGGCATCCGCAACAAGGAAGTCCGATGAGCGAACCCACCGCCGCGCATCCGAGCCCGGCACGTGCAGCCGGATTGTCGACTGCGTTCACCGAACTCGTGGGCATCGAGTACCCGATCGTGCAGACCGGGATGGGCTGGGTGTCCGGGCCGTCGTTGACCTCGGCGACGTCGAACGCCGGCGGGCTGGGAATCCTGGCGTCGGCGACGATGACCTTCGCCGAACTCGAGACCGCGATCGCGAAGACGAAGACGCTGACCGACAAGCCGTTCGGCGTGAACATGCGCGCCGACGCGACCGACGCCCCGGAGCGGATCGACCTGCTGATCCGCGAGCGTGTGAAGGTCGCGTCCTTCGCGCTGGCACCCAAACCGGAACTCATCGCCAAGCTGAAGGACAACGGGATCGTCGTCATCCCGTCGATCGGTGCGGCCAAGCACGCCGTGAAAGTCGCTTCGTGGGGTGCCGACGCGGTGATCGTGCAGGGCGGCGAAGGTGGCGGCCACACCGGACCCGTCGCGACGACGCTGCTCTTGCCGTCGGTGCTGGATGCGTTGTCGGCGAAAGGCATCGACATGCCGGTGGTCGCCGCCGGCGGCTTCTTCGACGGCCGCGGGCTCGCCGCGGCGCTGGCCTATGGCGCCCAGGGCGTCGCGATGGGCACGCGCTTTCTGCTCACCTCCGACAGTGCCGTGCCCGACTCGGTCAAACAGGAGTACCTCGGTCGCGGACTCGGCGACACCGTCGTGTCGGTGAAGGTCGACGGCATGCCGCATCGCGTCTTGCGTACCCCGCTGGTGGAGGCGCTCGAAAGCGGAAGCCCGGTCAAGGCGCTCGTCGCCGCGGCGCGCAACGCCAACGAGTTCAAACAGATGACCGGCATGCGCTGGACGACGATGCTCAAAGACGGTCGCACGATGAAGAAGTCGGGCGAACGCACGTGGCAACAGGTCATCATGGCCGGCAACACCCCGATGCTGCTCAAGGCCGGCCTCGTCGAGGGCGACACCCGCGCCGGGGTACTCGCCTCCGGCCAGGTGGTCGGGATGATCGACGACCTGCCGAGCTGTGACGAGCTGGTCCAGTCGATCATGACCCAGGCGCACGAACGGTTGAAGACACTCGGATCGTTGGGTTAAGGCGGAGCTTGCGGAGGGCGCCACCCCCGCCCCCTGAGGAGGCCCGGAGCTTGCGGAGGACCGCCACCCCCGCCCCTGAGGAGGCCCGGAGCTTGCGGAGGGCCGTCACGAAGGGTCCGGTAGGTTCGCAAGCGTGTCTACCCCGGATGTCCTGCGCCTGGATTCGGTCGGTTTCGTGCGGCAGTCCCGCGCGATCCTCACCGACATCGACCTCACCATCCGGGCCGGCGAGCGATGGGCGCTCATCGGCCCGAACGGTGCGGGCAAATCGACGATCCTGAGCCTGTGTGGCGCCGAACAACATCCGACGTCCGGAACGGTCCATGTCCTCGGACATCAGCTGGGGCGCGTCGAGATACGACAACTGCGCGAGTCCATCGGCCACGTGAACCCGCGGCATCCGCTGCGATCACCGCTGTCCATCCGCGAGGTGGTGCTGACCGGTGCGACCGGCACGACCGAGTTGATGGACCACCGGAAACCCGCACCGGAGACACTCGCCCGCGCCGACGAGCTGATCGAGATGCTCGGCCTGAGCGCGCTCGCGTCGGCGCCGTGGACCAACCTGTCACAGGGCGAACGCGGCCGGACGCTGATCGCCCGCGCGCTGCTGTCCGACCCGCGGCTCCTGCTGCTCGACGAGCCGTCGACCGGCCTCGATGTGGCCGCGCGCGAGCGACTTCTGCAGACCGTCGACCGGTTGCACCGCACGCACCCGGACCTCGCGACCGTGCTCGTCACCCACCACCTCGAGGAACTGCCCGAGACGACCACGCATGCCGTGCTGGTGACCGGAGGTCGGATCCTCGCCGCCGGCCCCGTCGACGAGATCCTGACCACCGAGTTGGTGACCGAGTGCTTCGACTACCCCATCGAGATCGCGCACCAGGAGGGCCGGTGGTCGGCGCGCGGCGTCTCGTTCACTGCTCCCTGACTCGGCCGGCCCCCTTGTGACTGGTGGGGTTTCAGTTCACCACAGTTCACCACGGTTCACCGCTGGGACGTGAGTGACATCCACTGCAGTGCAGTAATTTTCGTCGACTCCTGGGTTGTGAAACAAATCTCGTCGTCGAACGCTTTGGCGAGTACCTTGGTGTCATGCCCTCGATCACCGAGCTCCGCGACACCCTCATCGGTCTGACTCCACCACCCGACGACGGCACCGGTCGCGCGGTGCTCGACCGACTCGACGAACTACGGGTGCTGCGAAACGTGCTCGATCACCAGATCGCTGTCCACATAGCTCTTGTGGAGGCCTCGGCTGCAGCGGCACGCGCAGGATCGACGACACGGTCGTGGCTGATCGAGATGGGCATGCCACCGGCGGTCGCCCACCGCGGGGTGCGGATCGCCGCCGGCCTGGCGTCGTTGCCAAAGGTCGCCGACTGCGCAGCCGACGGATACCTCGCCGTCGAGTGCGTCGACGCGGTCGTCCGCGGTATCGCCTCCATCGACAGGTGTTCCACATCAACGCTTTCCGACGACGACCGGCAGCTGTTCGAGACCGAGTTGCTCACCCAGGCGTTCTCCGGTGCCACACCCGCCGAAATCGACACCCTCGCCCGCGGCATCGCCATGCGTGTCGCCGAGGCCGATCCCGGCACGGTTTCGGCAGCTGATGACGCATCACTGAACACCGTGCACGCTCGGGTGACCGACGAGGGCAGAGTCGCCATCACCGGCGATGTGACGGCGGTGATCGGAGAGAAGTTCCTGACGATGATCGACGAACGATCCGGTCCGCGACCCGAACCCGACGGCACCGACGATCGACGCAGTGTCGGCGAGCGTCGGGCGGACGGTCTGGAGTTACTGCTCGATCAGGCGGCGATCGGGGCGGCGATGACCACCGCCGGAGCGCCCCGTACCCAACTACTGGTCACCATCCCTGCTGATGGGGTGGACCCGGCGCGGATGCCGTGGGTCGGCGCGGTCACGGCATCGACAGCCCGCCGGTTGTCGTGTGACGGCGCGGTCGCCGAGATCGTCCTCGACAGCGAAGGCGTGCCGTTGCGGATGGGTACCACCAAGCGGCTGTTCCCGCATCACCTGCGCCAAGCGATCATCGTGCGCGACATGTGTTGCGTGAAATGTGGTGCCCCCGCGGCACATACGCAGGTGCATCATCTGGTGCCATGGGCTGACGGCGGCCCCACCGATCTGGACAACGGCTGCCTACTCTGCCAGCGCTGTCACACCCAGGTGCATCACCACGGCTGGCAGGTGGTGATGGGTCCCGACCGGCACCCGTGGCTGATCCCGCCGGTCGACGTCGACCCCCGACGCCTGCCCCGCCCCGCCTACAACCGACGCACCATGCGACTCGACGACGCACTCGTCTAGACGGCCCGCGCACCAGACCCTCCGGCGTCGACCCCGATGCCACACGACCTTTGACAACTCCACAGTGGAAACAGGCCCGGCCGGCCGGGATCTCGTAGCGAGAAGATGGGTTGCAGAGTGCGCACTTTCGCTACGAGATCTCGGTAGGGCCGGGGCGATCGGCCCTGAAGTGAGGACAGTCTGACCCATTTGCACTGCCTGAAGGGGCGCGCCTACGCCGACGGCGTCAGCGTCCAGCCGGCAGCAGCGGTGCGCTGGTTCCAGAACTCGGTGTAACGCCCGCCCCGGGTGAGCAGTTCGTCGTGGGTGCCGATGGCGTCGACACCGCCCTTATCGTCGAGGACGACGATCTGGTCGGCGGCGATCACGGTCGAGAGCTTGTGCGCGATGACCAGCACCGTGCTCTGGTCGGCGAGGCGGCGGATCGACTCGGCGACGTGCGATTCGTTCTCGGGATCGAGAGCACTGGTCGCCTCGTCGAAGAGCACGATCGGGGCGTCCTTGAGCAACGCGCGGGCGATCGAGACCCGTTGCCGCTCACCGCCGGACAGCGCCGAACCGCCCTCGCCGACGACTGTGTGCCAGCCATCGGGCAGCCGGTCGACGATCGAGGTGACGCCCGCTGTCTCGGCCGCGGCGCGAGTCTCGTCGTCGGAAGCATCGGGGCGGCCCAGTTTGATGTTCTCCCACAACGTGTCGTCGAAGAGGTAGACGTCCTGGAACACCTGGGACAGCTGGCCCATGAGCGCACCGGTCTCCTGCTCCCGCACGTCGACGCCACCGACCTTCACGACGCCGCCGTCGACGTCGTAGAACCGGGCGATGAGGCGGAAGATGGTCGACTTTCCCGATCCGGAGGGACCGACGAGCGCCGTCATCGTGCCCGGACGAGCCCGAAGCGACACGTCGCGCAGGACCTGCGCGCCGGTCTCGTATCCGAATGCCACACCGTCGAGTTCGACGGCACCCGGCTCGGTGATCGGCGTCGGCCGCTCGGGCGCGGGCATCCGGTCGGTGTCGAGCACACCGGTGATGCGATTGATCTCGTCGGTGGACATGCGCAGCGTCGAACCCAGTTCGGCGAGTTCGCCGATCGGCCCGAAGAAGCGCGCCGCGAGCCCGAAGACCGCGATCAGCAGCGCCGGTTCGATGTGACCCGCCACGGCCAGCCACGCGCCGAGGGCGAGCACGGCACTGAAGACAACCTGCACCGACAACCCGTTCAGCAGGATGCCGAGGATCGAGCGCCAGAGCATCGACTTGCCCACGCGGGCTTGCCGGCCGAGCGCGTCGGCGAGCGGCTTGTGCGCGGAGTCCGAATCACCGAAGGCGCGCAGCACCGCCTGGCAGCGGGCGAACTCCAGCACCCGGTTGTTGACCTTGACGGCCTCGGCACGCTTGCGCCCCTCGGACTTCGCGAGGAACGAGCTCGACAGCTTGCCGACGTACATCAGGAGCAGTGTCCCGACGACCATGAGAAGACCGATGCGCCAGTCGAAGAAGCAGATGCCGATGACGACCACCACGGAGCTGACCGTGTTGACCACGACCGGGGTGATGTAGTGCGCCCCGGTGCTGCCGACGAACATCGTTCCCTTGACCGCGATCTGGGAGACGTCGCCGACCCGGTCGCGGGTGAACCAGCCGAGCGGCAGCGTCACCATGTGGTCGCCGAGGCGGTGATGCAGCATGCGCATCGCGTAGAGGGCCATCGTCATGCCCTTGAGCGACTGGACGTACGCGCTGACCGCGCAGATGACGACGAGCACGGCCAACGGCCACAACCACTGTGCAGCGGCGGACAGATCGCCGGTCAGCAGGTGTTCGACGATCGGGACCAGGGTGAGCATCGCCAACCCCTGCGCGATGCCGTAGACGACCACCCAGGTCAGGAAGACGACCATGCGGGCACGTTCCGAACCCAGGATCGTGTAGAAACCGCGGATCATCGTGCCACCTCGCTGCTCGCGACCGCGCCGCGCGCGATCTCCTCGTCCTGTCGGGTGGTCCCGGCCTCGTAGGCGGCCCACATCGACGCATACAGCCCGCCGCGGGCGACCAATTCGTCCTGCCGGCCCTGTTCGACGACCCGGCCCCGATCGAGGACGACGATGTTGTCCGCGTGCGTGATCGAGCCGAGCCGGTGGGCGATGACGAGCACGGTTCGCCCGACCATCAGGGTGCCGATGGCCTGCTGGATCTGCGCCTCCGACTCTGGATCGGCGAAGGCGGTCGCCTCGTCGAGGACGAGGATCGGCGTGTCGGCGAGCAGTGCCCGCGCGATCGAGACGCGTTGCGCCTCACCGCCGGAGAAGTGTACGCCATCGCCGACCACGGTGTCGTAGCCGTCGGGTAGCTCCAGGATGCGGTCGTGGATCTGCGCGGCACGGGCGGCATCGTAGACCTGCACGTCGCTCGCGTCTGGACGGCCGAGCCGAATGTTGTCGCGCACCGACATCGTCAACAGCTGCACGTCCTGCAGCACGAAACCGACATGGCGGTAGAGCTCGGTGGCGGCGATGTCCCGCACGTCCACCCCACCGATGCGGACCGCGCCGGAATCGGGATCGCCGAAGCGGGGCAACAGTGTCGCGAGCGTCGACTTCCCGCTTCCGGACGGCCCGACGAGCGCGGTCACGGTGCCTTCGGCCAGTTCGACGCTGACGTCGTCGAGCGCCTTCACCCCGGACGGCACGCCGAGACGCGGCGGGTAGGTGAAGTGCACGTTCTCGATCCGCACGTCGTGTCCGGCGGGCACCTGCGGGTTGTCCGGGACGTCGAGTTCGGGCTCGGCGAGCAGCGCGGCGATACGCAGCGCCGCGGCCGAAGCCTGCTGACGGGTGTGGACCGCGGTGGACACGGTGAGCAGCGCAGTGGGCAGCACCATCGCGATCAGCGTCGAGCCGACGAGTTCGATGGGCTGGACCCACCCGTTGTCGACGAACCAGTACCCGACCCCGAGGTTGACCAGCAGGATCAAGGGCGCGCTGATCAGGACGGTGGTGACCGCCTGGACGCGCAGCATCGGCCCCATGTAGCCGGCGAAGTCGTCGTTGAACTCGTCGGCGGCATCGACGAAACGCCGGTGGGCCTTGCCCGTCTGCCCGAACGTCTTCACCACGGCGACACCCGAGATGAACTCGACGATGGTGGCGCTGATCCGCGCCACACCCTTGTCCATCTTCTCCATCTCGGTCGTGAGGTCGCGAGCCATGTAGGAGTAGGTCAGGGCATACAGCGGCACGGTGGCGACGGCCAGGAGCCCGAGTCGCCAATCCAGGTAGAAGCAGTAGACGAGCGCGAAGATCGGCGAGAGCATCGCGGCCGTGGCTTCGACCGTCGCATGGGCGACCAGGTAGTGCAGATCTGCGACGTCGTTCTGCACGGACTTGCGGACCGCACCGGAGCTGGTGCGGCTGAACCAGCCCAGCGGGAGCCGACCGAGCTTGTCCGCGATGCGGATTCGAAGTTGTGCCTGGAGGTCGAGATCGGCGAAGTGGGTGATCGCGAGCGCGAGGAAGCTGAAGGCCGCGCGTGCGCCGAGTCCCGCGACGACCAGCCACACGACCAACCACACGCGACCCGAATCGACCGGCCCGGGTTCGAGCAGGATGCGTCCGAGTTCGACGATCCCGATGAACGGCACCACCGTTGCCGCGGAGGCGAAGACCTGGACGAACTGGGCGAGGAGCGTGCGCTTCTTCACCGGGGCCAGGATGTCGGCGAGGGCAGCGGCTTTCGCCTTGGACTCGGATCGGGCCTGGGCGCGCGCCGCTTTCGGATCGTCGGGTCCGGCGTCGACGTCGGACACTGGTGCAGGCGCGGCCACATCGGTTCCGCCAATTGTCATATGCGCACAATAACGGCCGGACGCTGGGAAAGGAAAGCTACCCTAACTTCGACGTGCGTGGTCAGCGCGGCAGGATGCCGTCGAGGACAACCGACAGGTACTGGTCGGCGATCGAATCGACCGACATCGAGCCGCCGGGCCGGTACCACCGCACGGCAACCCACACGGTGTCGCGCATGAACCGGTAGACCAGTTCGACGTCGAGATCGGCGCGGAACTCCCCGTTCTCGACGCCGCGTTGCAGCACCGACTGCCACAGCCGGCGGAACTCGACGTTCAGCTCGGAGATATAGGCGAAGCGTTCCTGACTCGAAAGTCGCTTCGCCTCGTCCTGGTAGATCGCGACCGCATTGCGTTCGGCGTCGATGGACTCGAACGACGCGATGACGAGACCGCGCAACGTCTCGGTCGCCGACTTGCTCGACGCCGCGATCTCCCGGTAGCGGGCGAACAGATCGTCGAGGAAGCCACGCAGGATCTCGTCGACCATCGACTCCTTGGAGTCGAAGTGGTGATACAGGCTGCCGGACAAGATGCCGGCCGCATCGGCGATGTCTCGGACGGTGGTCGACCGCAGGCCCTGCTCGGCGAACATCTGCCCGGCCGTCGCCAGCAGCTCGTCCCGACGTGACGAACGCGCCGGAGCGTCGGCCGTACTCGCAGCGGTCCGGCCGTTCGCGTCGATCCTGGTCTGGCCTCGTGGTGACAAGCGCATCCTCCTGAGAGAGTCTGCGCTCACCCTAGCAAGCGCTTGGCCGGGACCGTCGGACGACGATCCCGGCCAAGCGACCGATGCTACGCGCCGAGGCGCTTGCGCACCTTCTTCATCGCGCGGTTGTTGAAGAACTTCCACAGCTTGAGCTGATTGTTGGTCAGCTTGGTGTCCTTGGGCAGGAACGGCGGCGACATCATCTCGGCGACGCTGACCGGCAGCGTCGAGAACGCGACGGCCCTGGCATGGCTGAACGTCTCGAAGCCGGTGCGGCCGTGGTAACCGCCCATGCCGCTGTTGCCGACACCGGCGAACGGCAGTTCGCCGCTGAACAGGTGGATGGCGAAGTCGTTGCCGTTGATCGAGCCGCTGCGGGTGTTGTCGGCGAGCTTCTGGAAACGCTCGTTCTGCTCACCGCACCAGTACATGGTCAGCGGATGCGGGTGCGAGCTGATCTGGCTGATGACCTCGGACAGATCGCGGTAGGGGTACACGGTCAGCACCGGACCGAAGACCTCGTCCTCCTCGATCTTCATGCCCGCCTTGACGCCGGTGAGCAGCGTCGGCGGGATCTTGCGGCGCTCGGCATCCGGCAGCGGCTCGCCACCGGGGATCACCTGCCGCTTGGTGGCGCCGAGCTGCTCGGCGTCGTCGATGAGCCCGAGGATGCGCTCGTAGTTCTTCTGGTTGATCGTCGAGGTGAACTGATCGTTGTCGATGATCGTCGGGAAGTTCTTGGTCCAGCGCGCGACGACCTTGTCGGTGAACTCACCGAGCTTGGCCTCGGGGACGAAGACGTAGTCCGGGCACAGGCACACCTGGCCGCCGTTGACCATGCGGGCATCGGCGAGCATCGTCGCGGCCTTGTCGATGTCGGCGTCGATGTCGACGACGGCCGGGTTTTTGCCACCGAGTTCGAGAGTGACCGGGATCAGGTTCTTCGCGGCCTCCTGGGCCACCGAGGCACCCACCCCGGGCGAGCCGGTGAAGAACATGTGGTCGACCTTGAGCTTCGCGAAGTCCGAACCCGAACCGTGCTTGGAGGTGGCGACCGCCAGCTCCTCGATCGAGAAGTAGTTCGGGGCATGCTTGGCGATCACGTCGGTGGTCTTCGCGGTCACCGACGACGGACGCAGGATGACCCGGTTGCCGGCCGCGAAGGCCGAGCCCGCGGGCACGATCGTCAGCTGCAGCGGGAAGTTCCACGGCCCCATGATGGCGACGACGCCGAGCGGGTCGTGGCGGATGCTCTGCTTGTACCCGAGCAGGCCCTGCACCTTGGCGACCTTGGACTCGGCCATCCAGTCCTTGACGCCGCGGCGCTGATGCGCGAGGTCGATCATGCAGCCGGCGACGTCGGCGGCCAGCGACAGCTCGCGCGGGCGGGAGCCGAAGTCCTCTGCCAGCGCTGCGGCGATCTCGTCGGCGTTGTCGAGCAACAGGGCCGCCAGCCGCGTGATGCGGTCGATGCGGGTGTCGGCGTCGGGAATCCCGTCGCGCAGGAACGCCGCGCGCTGGATCTCGACCAGTTCGGTCAGCGTGTGCGCCTCCGACGAGACGCCACGCGTCGAAATCGCGTCGGTGCCGGTGTGTTCAGCAGGCTTGGTCATCGAGATCCCCTCAGCTAGGTCGAGCTGCACCCATGTGCGGCGTTGGAACGAAACGGTCCGCCTGTCCCACACAATAGTATGCGCCAGGTCACACCTACATGTGGGCACGCCTGTTGTCAGAATGCTACGACCCCGAGACCGAAACGTCGAGGGGGTGAACGCTCAGCCGAGCCGCTCGATGATGGTGACGTTGGCGGTCCCGCCGCCTTCGCACCCGCGGCTGACCGCCGAACCTCAGCCCAGCCGCTCGATGATGGTGACGTTGGCGGTCCCGCCGCCCTCGCACCCGCGGCTGACCGCCGAACCTCAGCCCAGCCGCTCGATGATCGTGACGTTGGCGGTCCCGCCGCCCTCGCACATCGTCTGCAGGCCGTAGCGGCCGCCGGTGCGCTCGAGTTCGTTGAGGAGGGTGGCGAACAGCTTGGCGCCGGTGGCGCCGAGCGGGTGGCCGAGGGCGATGGCGCCGCCGTTGGGGTTGACCTTGGCGGGGTCGGCGCCGGTCTCCTTGAGCCAGGCGAGCACTACGGGTGCGAAGGCCTCGTTGATCTCGACGACGTCGATGTCGTCGATGGACAGTCCGGTCTTGTCGAGCGCGTACTTGGTGGCGGGGATGGGCGCGGACAGCATCATCACGGGGTCGTCGCCGCGCACGGACATGTGGTGAATGCGGGCGCGCGGGGTGAGGTTGTGTTCTTTCAGCGCGCGCTCGGAGACGACGAGGGTCGCCGAGGAACCGTCGGCGATCTGCGACGCGACGGCGGCGGTGAGGCGTGAGCCCTCGGCGAGCACCTGGAGGCCGGCCATCTTCTCCATCGAGGTCTCGCGCGGGCATTCGTCGACGACGCAGTCGCCGAGCGTGATGTTCTCCTTGTCGAACTTGCCGTCGGCGATCGCCGACCGGGCACGCTCGTGTGATTGCAGGGCCCAGCGCTCCATGTCCTCGCGGCTGATGTCCCACTTCTTGGCCATCATGTCCGCGCCGAGGAACTGCGAGATCTGCGCATCCCCGAAGCGCTCCTGCCAGCCCGCGGATTCCGCTGTGGGCGTCGTGAATCCGAAGTCCTTGCCCGCGATCATGGCCTGGGAGATGGGGATCGCGCTCATGTTCTGCAGGCCGCCGGCGACCACGATGTCCTGGGTGCCGCTCATGACGCCCTGGGCGGCGAAGTGGATGGCCTGCTGACTGGAACCACACTGACGATCGACGGTGGTGCCGGGCACCTCGAGCGGGAGACCCGCGGCGAGCCAGGCGGTCCGCGCGACGTTGCCGGCCTGCCCCCCGATGGTGTCGAGGCAGCCGAACACCACGTCGTCGACGGCTGCCGGGTCGATACCGGTGCGCTCGACGAGGGCGGAGATGATGTGGGCGCCGAGATCGGCGGGGTGGGTCTTGGCCAGCGAGCCGTTGCGCTTGCCGACCGGGGTGCGGACGGCGTCGACGATGTAGGCCTGGGGTGTGGTCATGGTCGGTGCTCCTTGGATCGGTGGAAGTCGGTTGCGCGTCAGGCGCGTTGGCTGGAGATCGAGACGACCTCGCCGGTGAGGTAGGTGGTGTAGTCGCTGGCCAGCATCGCGACGGTTGCGGCGACCTCCCACACCTCGGCGGCGCGTCCGTAGGCCTCGCGGGAGGCGAGTTCGTCGAGGAGGTCGTCGCTGGTGACCTTCGCGAGGAACGGGTGTTTGGCGATCGACGGCGCAATCGCGTTGATGCGTACCCCGACGTCGGCGGCTTCGAGGGCCGAACACCGGGTCAGGGCCATCACCCCGGCCTTGGCAGCGGCGTAGTGCGCCTGGCCGCGCTGCGCCCGCCACCCGAGCACCGACGCGTTGTTGACGATGACGCCGTTGTGGTCGACCGATCCGAAGTACCTCAGGGCAGCACGGGTGGCGCGGAAGGTACCGGTGAGCGTGATGTCGAGGACCCGGTCCCATTCCTCGTCGGTCATCTCGGCGACCGGGGTCTCCCCACCGAGTCCGGCGTTGTTGACCAGCACATCGATGCGCCCGAGTTCGCTTGCGGCATCGGTGATCAGCGCATCGACCTCGGCGGTGACCTGGACATTGCACGTGCGCTGGGCGACTGTACGGTCGGGGAACTCGGCGGCCAGCTTCTCGGCCGCCTCGCCGAGGCGTCGTTCGTGCCAGTCGCTGATGAGCACATCCGCGCCCTCGAGCAGGGCGCGCCGGGCTGACGCGAAGCCGATACCCGTTCCCGCGGCGGCGGTCACCACGACCTTCTTGCCCAGCAGCAGGTCGTGCCCGCCGATCTCGGCGGGCGGGGTGGCGAGCGGCGAGAGCGCTCCGCCCGGCGCGCGGGTCCCGTTGACATCGACTCCGGTCATCTCAACGTGCCTCTCGGGGTAGGCCGAGCACCCGCTCGGCGATGATGTTGCGCTGCACCTCGTTCGATCCGCCGTAGATCGTGTCGGCGCGGGTGAACAGGTAGAGCCGTTGCCATTCGTCGAGTTCGACGTTCTCCGGATCGGTGATGTCGTTGGCCTTGCCCTCGGCGGTCGCGGCCGGACCGATCAGCGAGGGTGCGCCGACGACGTCCATCGCGAGCTCACCGAGATCGCGATGCCAGTTCGCCCACAACAACTTCGACACCGACGCCGCGCCCGCTGGATTGGGCCCGCTCGCTCCGCTCCCGGCGCCCGCTTGCGAAGTCACGTCGCCGTCGAGCGTCCGTTGGGCATGCGCCCGCATGACGGTCAGTCCGATGTCAGCGCGCGCGAGGCGCGATGCGATCTCCGGATCGTCCAGCGCCCCGTTGACACGGGCGAGGTCGGTGAGATTGCCCAGCTCGCGCGCGAATCCGACCTGCTGGCCCAGTGTCGACACTCCGCGTTCGAACTGCAGCAGTCCCATCGCGACCTTCCAACCGTCGCCGGGTTCGCCGACGATCATATCGGCCTCGGTCTCCGCGTCGTCGAAGAACACCTCATTGAATTCCGAAGTGCCGGTGAGCTGTTGGATCGGACGCACGGTGATGCCCGGCTGGTCGAGCGGAACCAGCAGGAAGCTCAGGCCGGCATGTCGCGACGATCCCTTCTCGGTGCGCGCGATCACGAACACCCACTGCGCGACATGCGCGAGCGAGGTCCAGATCTTCTGGCCGTTGATGATCCACTTGCCCGAGCCGTTCGACTCGTCGAGGCGTGCGGACGTGGACACACCCGCGAGATCCGATCCGGCGCCGGGCTCGGAGTAGCCCTGCGACCACAGTTCGGTGACATCGACGATCCCGGGCAGCAGGCGCCGCTTCTGCTCGTCGGTGCCGTAGGCGATGAGCGTGGGACCCAACAACTCCTCGCCCAGGTGGTTCACCCGCGCGGGCGCGTTCGCGCGGGCGTATTCGCGGTGGAAGATGATCCGCTGCTCGAGCGTCGCTCCCCGACCGCCGTACTCGACCGGCCAGCCGATGCAGGTCCAGCCGGCGCGGGCGAGGTGACGGTCCCATTCAAGGCGTTCGGCGAAGAACTCGTGTTCGCTACCGGGGCCGCCCCGACCCTTCAGATCGGCGAAGTCGCCCGTCAGGTTCTCGTCGAGCCACGTCCGCACCGCGGCCGCGAACTCAGTGGTGGCGTTCGGCGTCGATTTCGCCCATTCACCCAGGTCGACGGCACGATCGGCGAGATTCGTCGTGGTCATGAGCGCTAGCATAACGCACCAAGCAAGTGCTAGGTTGGGGCGCATGGCGCAGACCTCTCTGCACGAGACTCTCCCCTCACCCACCACACCCGCCGCCGTACGTCGCGCAGCGCACACCTGGGCCGACCGTATCGCTCTCGTCGACGCGCAGTGGGCCCCTTCGTCGCATCCGCGCCTCGAGTTGACCTGGGCGCAGCTGCACGGCGCGGTGCGCACCTTCGCCGGTGCGTTGGTGGCGTCGGGCATCCAGGCCGGGGACCGGGTCGCGATCTGGTCACCGAACAGCTTCCACTGGCCGATCGCGGCGCTCGGCGTCCACTACGCGGGTGCCACACTCGTTCCGCTCAACACCCGCTACACCGCGGGCGAGGCGGTCGAGATCGTCGAACGGTCGGGGTCCCGCGCCGTCATCGTGTCCGGCGAATTCCTCGGGGCCGACCACGCATCCGAGCTCCTGCGCGATCACCGTGCGTCGATGCCGGATCTGGTCGTGCGGGTGCCGCTGACCGACGGCACGACCGCCCCCGACGGCGCCGTCGACTGGCATGAGTTCCTGGATCGGGCGACCGACGACGCACAGACCGAGGCCGACCGTCGCGCCGACGCCGTCTCCCCCGAAGACATCTCCGACATCCTCTTCACCTCCGGGACGACCGGAAAGTCCAAGGGAGTGCTGGCAACTCACCGACAGACCCTCACCGGGTCGTACGGGTGGGGCGCGAACGCGGGACTGCACCCCGGTGACCGCTACCTGATGGTCAACCCGTATTTCCACACGTTCGGATACAAGGCGGGCATCCTGCCGAGCGTCCTGTTCGGCGTGACGATGCTGCCGCTCGCCGTGTACTCACCGGAGCAGGCGATGACGCTCGTGTCCGACGAACGCGCAACGGTCTTCCCCGGCGCACCCACGATCTTCCAGACCATCCTCGACGACCCGAAACGCGCCGACCACGATCTGTCCAGCCTGCGCATCGTCATCACCGGCGCCGCGATCGTGCCCGTCGTCCTCGTCGAACGCCTCCAGCAGGACCTCGGCGTGGACACCGTCATCACCGCCTACGGCCTGACCGAGGCGAGCGGCTTCGTGTCGACATGCACGCCCGACGACGACGACACGACGGTGGCCACCACCTGCGGGCGGGCGTTCCCGGGCATGGAGATCCGGCTCTCCGACGACGGCGAGGTGCTCGCCCGCGGAGACATGGTGATGGTCGGCTACCTCGACGATCCCGACGCCACCGCTGCGACGATCGACGCCGACGGATGGCTGCACACCGGTGACATCGGGACCATCGACGAGCGCGGCAACCTGAAGATCACCGACCGACTCAAGGACATGTACATCTGCGGTGGGTTCAACGTCTACCCCGCGGAGATCGAGCAGACCCTCGCCCGGATCGACGGTGTCACCGAGTCGGCGGTCGTCGGTGTCCCCGACGACCGGCTCGGCGAGGTCGGCCGCGCCTACCTGACGGTCCGCGCGGACGCCGACCTCGACGAGGACCGTGTGATCGCCTACGCCAAGCAGCATCTCGCGAACTTCAAGGTCCCCCGGTCGGTGGTCTTCGTCGAGCAGTTCCCCCGCAACGCGGCGGGCAAGATCCTCAAGCGCAACCTCACCTGACCCCACCCGGGATTCCGCTCCGAAATCCCGGTCAGGAGCGGGGCTTCACCAGGGGGAAGAGGATGGTGTCGCGGATGCCGAGACCGGTGAGGGCCATCAACAGACGGTCGATGCCCATCCCGGTGCCGGTGGTCGGCGGCATGCCGTACTCCATCGCGGCGAGGAACTCCTCGTCGAGGACCATCGCCTCGTCGTCACCGGCGGCGGCCAGGCGCGCCTGGTCGGCGAAACGCTCGCGCTGGATGACGGGGTCGACGAGTTCGGAGTAGCCGGTCGCCAACTCGAAGCCGCGCACGTAGAGGTCCCACTTCTCCACGACGCCGGTCACCGACCGGTGCGCGCGGACCAACGGCGAGGTCTCGACCGGGAAGTCGCGGACGAAGACCGGGCGATCCAGCTTCTCACCGACCATGTGTTCCCAGAGTTCTTCGACGAGCTTGCCGTGGCCGTACCCCTTGTCCTTCGGGATCTCGAGGCCCACCCGTGCCGCGATCGCGAGCAACTGGTCGACGGTGGTCTCGCCGTCGGCGCCCGCGGGGACGATCTGCTCACCGAGTGCCTCGGACAGCGACGGGTACATCTCCAGCGCGGTCCACTCACCGGACAGGTCGTAGGTGGAACCGTCCGGCATGGTCGGGGTCTGGGTGCCGAGCGCCGCCTGCGAAACCTCTTGCACGAGTTCGCGGATCATGACGGCGGAATCGTCGTAGGTGCCGTAGGCCTGATAGGTCTCGAGCATCGCGAATTCCGGCGAATGGGTGGAGTCGGCACCCTCGTTGCGGAAGTTGCGGTTGATCTCGAAGACGCGCTCGATGCCGCCGACCACACAACGCTTGAGGAACAGTTCCGGTGCGATGCGCAGGAACAGGTCGATGTCGAACGCGTTGGAGTGCGTGACGAACGGTCGCGCCGCCGCACCGCCGTGCAGGGTCTGCAGCATCGGGGTCTCGACCTCGAGGAAACCTCGACGGCCCAGGGCCGCACGGAGTTCGGCGATCACCGAGATCCGGGTCCGGGCGATGCTGCGCGCCTCCGGACGCATGATGAGGTCGACGTAGCGCTGCCGCACGCGGGTCTCCTCGTTCATGTCCTTGTGGGCGACAGGCAACGGACGCAACGACTTCGACGCCATCTGCCAACCGTCGGCCATCACCGACAGTTCGCCGGTGCGCGAGCTGATGACCTCGCCCGAGATGAAGACGATGTCTCCGAGGTCGACCTCGGACTTCCACCGCGCCAACGCGTCCTCGCCGACGCCGTTGAAGCTGACCATCGCCTGCAGCTGGGTGCCGTCGCCCTCCTGAAGCGTCGCGAAGCACAGCTTGCCCTTGTTGCGCAGGAAGATCACGCGCCCGCTCACGCCGACGTGTTGTCCGGTCTCGGTACCGGCCTCGAGGTCGGGATAGGCCGCGCGGATCTCACCGAGGCTGTGGGTGCGCGGGATCGCCACCGGGTAGGCCTCGCGACCCTCGGCCAGGATCCGCTCACGCTTCTCGCGGCGGATCCGCAACTGCTCGGGAGTCTGCTCGTCGGTCGCTTCGGGCGTGGCGGTGCTGGTCGGCCTGTCACTCACCCCACGCACCCTATCGGGGCCGGTCATCGACTCCCAACTCACCGCCCGGCCGTGATCGAGGCCACAACCGGGTCGTGCTGGGCGCGGGTTCAGCTCTCGTGTGCGGAGATGACGGCGAGGTCGTCGGGGCGGATCCGGCCGTTGACCCGTGCCGACCGCATCCGACGGTGCCCGCCGACGACGAACACCGCACCGTGCACGCCACGCGCCTGCAGGTGCCACGCGAGCCATTCGGCCTCGTGCCCGTCCTCGCTGACGAGAATCCATCGCGACTCCGGTCGGGCGGCGCGCAGGGAATCAGGGGTGTCCGGCGTGAGCCGGTCGAGAACCTCGACCGCATCGATGGCGAGGGCACCGAACAGTGCGCCGTCGAGCTGACGGCGCCGGTGGGAGCGAACGTCGACCGGGATCGCGCCGGCGGCGACCGCGGACGCGTAGTCGTCGACCCGCAGGGACAACGGCGCACGGGGTGCCGGGGCGACAGTGGGCGGCGCAACGGAGAACACCGAGGCGGGCGAGGTGACAGCAGAAGAAGCAACCGAAGCGGTCATGAGGAGATGTCCTGAGGTGATCGAGATCGAGCGGGGAGCGCGAAGTAGGGCAGCCGCAAACGCGGTACTAGCCCCGACAACACTCCTGACAGCTCATGATCACGGCGACGAGTATGCCACAGCCCGCCCCGACCGGCCAGACCCCGATCGGAGCGACGACGTCACACTTCCGGCGGCTCCCACCGCTGCACGCGTCGCATCTGCGCGTTGAGGACGGCGTCGGGCGTCATGCGCAGGGCGAGGTCGCGGGCCCGGACCGCCGGCCCGGCGCGCATCTGGCCGACCCGGCCGACCATCGACGCCTGCCGCGCGATCCGTTGGGTCCGCGGGCGCCGCAGCTCGTCGTAGACCCGCAACGTGTCGTCGAGACCGCCGGGACCCGACCTGCGCAACAGGGCCACCAGGGTGGCCGCGTCCTCCATCGCCTGGTTGGCTCCCTGACCCAGATTCGGCGTCATGGCATGCGCGGCGTCGCCGACGAGGACGCACCGCGATCCGACGAACGTCGGCAGGGAGGCGGCGAGTTCCTCGATCGGGAGATACCCGACGTCCGCCGGGTCGGTGGCCTCGAGCAACTCCCCGATCGGCCGGTGCCACCCCGAAAACCGTTGCCGCACTTCGTCGAGGCCGCCGTCGCCGTCTCCTGTGGTCGACACCGAGGCGAACCAGTAGACGTGTCCGTCCGGCAGCGGCGCGATCCCGAACCGCGCCCCACGACCGGTCGTCTCACCCGCGGCGTCGACCCTCACCGGGGTTGATGTGACAGCTCGCCAGGCGGAGTAACCGCACCGTCGGACGCCCGGGTCCGCGACGATCGCGGGCCGCACCCGGCTGCGGAGGCCGTCGGCGCCGACGATCAGATCGCAGTCACCGATCTCGGTTCCGTCGGACAACCGCACAAGTCCACTCCCGGGCGAGATGTCGTCGACACCCGATCCTGTCCGGATCTCGACGTCGTCGGTCACCGCGGCGAGCAGGCCCGCGTGGAGGTCGGTGCGGCGCACGACGCGCATGTCGACCAGTGACGCCGGGTCGAATCGACTGAGCCACCGGCCGTTCGGCGTCCTGGTCCCGCTTGTCGGCGCAGGCGGAGCAAGAGCGTCGCCGATCGCCGACCGCAACCCGAGGGCGTCGAGCGCACGGACCCCGTTGGCGAACACGCTCAGACCCGCCCCGCCGCCCCGTACCTCAGGTGCCCGCTCCACGACGGTGACGCGCACCCCGTTGCGTGCCAGACCGGCTGCGGTGCACAGCCCGGCGATCCCCGCACCCACCACCACGACCTTCATGATCTTCTTCTCCACATGGAGAAGAAGGATAGCAGATACACTTCTCCAGGTGGAGAAATCGACGACTGCATCGACTCGCGACGTGCTGCTCGACACCGGCATCACCCTCATCGGCACCCTGGGTATCCGCCAGGCGTCCGCACGCGCCGTCGAAGACGCGGCGGGAGTCCCACACGGGAGCGTTCGGCATCACTTCGGCGGGCTGAGCGGCTTCCTCGCGGCTCTCGTCGAGCACGTCTTCACCGCTGACCGCGCCGCCGACGGCGAGTCGACGCGCGAGGTGATCGCCCGCTGGTTGGGCACCGACCGGATCCGCACCCGGGCGCGCTACGAACTCATGCTCCTGGCGACACGCGACGAGGAGCTGCGCCGGGCCATGGTCGGACACCGCGACCGCTATGTCGAGGCGCTCGTCGACGGCGGGCTGCCCCGCACCGAGGCCCGCCAACTCGTCGCCGCGCTCGACGGCCTGGTCCTCGACGCACTGCTGCGGGACTCCGACGGCACCGACGCCGACCACGATCCCACTCCCCTGCTGCGCGCGTTCCGCTGACACCGGCAGGCGTGTTCACGCCTCCCCGACGAGATCGGCGGCCAGCGCACGCAGATGTGCGGCCAACTCGTCGACGCCGGGTTGTTCGACCGGGAAGTGCCCACACCCGGTCAGCAGGTGGATGTCGGTACGCGCCGCGATCCGTCGCGCGAAGCGCACACTGACCTCCGGCGGTGTCCAGGAGTCGGCCGCCGGGTGGACCAGCAGCACGCGCGGACCCCGGTACTCCTCAGGGGGCGGCACCTCGTGGGTCATCAGGTCGGCCAAGAATCCCAGCGAGACCGACGATCCGGCACCCAGCCGGTCGTCGAGGCAGGCCCGGGACAGTGCCGGGTCGAGACTCATCGCGGACATCGGCGCCACCCAGCGGATCGGGAATCGCACCCGCGCGAGCGTTCCGAGCCGCGCGAGCACCGGCATCAGCGGGGAGAGTCGCCCGAGCATCGGCGTGCGCGCGACTGCTCGCCGCGCGTCGGGATCGCCGGCCAGATCCAGCAGGCAGGTCGCGACGACCGCGGCGACCCGCCCGGTACGGTTCGCGACCTCGTAGGCGAGCATGCCGCCGAGGCTCGCACCCAGCACGACGAGGGGCCGCGGATCGTCGTCGGTCTCGGCCACCACGAGGTCGCAGACCAGATCGATCCAGTCCTGGTGGCGAACCCGCCCGGGGTCGGCGACCCGCGTACGGCCGTACTGCGGCAGATCGGGAGCCAGCACCTCGTACCCCTCGTCGGCGAGGACCGCACCCAGCGGCCAGACCAGGGCGCTGTGTCCGCCACCTCCGTGCAGCAGCAGCACGCGCAGTGGTGCCGCGTTCCGGCGCGCCCGCAGGATGTGCACATCCACCTCCCCGCACGGCCGGTCGGAGCTCGACGGCCAGGCCCACCAGCCGGATTCGGCAGCCACCCCGGTGGCTGCGGACCGCCACGGTTCGGGCAGGAAGCGAAGGTAGGATTCGGGCGTTCCGGATTCGCGGATCATGCATCCATCGTCGAACCGGAGAAGTCCACCGGCAACTCGCATTCCACCGGCGTCGAGAAGATGCGAAACATACTCGGCGGCAACGGTCTTCGTTCACCGTCGGCCTACTTCTCGGGCACGCACTCAGCTTCTCGACGTCGGGGAGCACGGAGCCGACGTCCACCGCATCGCCGAGAATGTCGGACTGCGACGAGCTGCGACGCGATAGCGTGTGGGCCGACGGTGAGGCGGTGGGCGATGCGAGGGTCTTCGCGAGTGGGTGCGGTGGTCGTGGTGATGGCGTCTGTGGTTCTGGGACTCCAGCCGACGACGGCCGCGGCGGCGCCCGGATGCGCCCACGTGACGGTGACCGAGGTCGTTCCGTCGTCGACGCCGACCGGATGGTCGGAGAACGTCGGCTACGACGCCGACGGAAACCTGTGGGTGTCGCGGATTCTCGAGAACGTCGTCGAGAGACGTGACCAGCGGGGCCGGGTCACGGCTCGCGTCCGCGTCGAGTCACCCGGCGCCGTCCGTCTCGGCCCGGACGGTCTCCTCTACATCGCCTCTGGCGACTCGCCGGTCAACATGCTGCCCGGGTCTCCGCTGGTCGGCAAGGTCCTGCGGATCGACCCGCGTTTGCCCTCCGCGCCGGCGAGCGTCTTCGCACGCGGACTGGGTATGCCGAACGGGCTGGCCGTGGACCGCACCGGCGACGTGTACGTCTCCGACGGGCGACTCGGGGTTGTGCGGATCCGCCCCGACGGTTCCATCGATCGCGCCTGGTCGGCCGCGGCACCGAAGAACCTGACTCTCAGTGCCACGATCAACGGAACCGGGATCAACGGCGCCGTGATCGTCGGTCGGGACCTATTTGTCACGCTGACCATGAGCGCAACGGGTCGCGTGCTGCGTGTCCCGCTCGCCGATCCCGCCGCCTCCTCCGTGGCGGCCGATCTCACCACTCCGCTGCCGGGTGTGCTCGACGATCTCACCGCGGTCGGCCCCGGACAGCTCGCGGTGTCGTCGACCACCGGCCAGGTCCACCTCGTGGACCTCGGGACCGATCGGATCTGCACCACGAACGTCGGGCAGCCGGTGACCGCCCTCGCCGTGGTACCCGGATCGACCGGTCGCCTCGTGGCCGGGACGGAATCGGGGGCGCTGCTGACCCTGTCGATCGGCCGCTGAGTCCACCCCTCCGCCGCGAACGCGAGAGACCGAACAGATGCGCAAAAGACCACGGCAACAACGCTCTTCGTTCACCGTCGAAACGATCCTCGAGGCGACCACACAGCTCCTCGACACCGAGGGCGCGGAGGTGACCACCAACCGCATCGCGGAGAAGGCCGGGGTGTCGGTGGGTTCGATCTACCAGTACTTCGGCGACAAGCAGGCGATCTTCGACGAACTCGCGCGGCGCCACCTCGACGACGCCGACCTGGCGATGACCGCGGTGCTCGACGACAATCCGGTGGGTTCCAGTCCATGGCCGGAGGTGCTGCGCGCCGTGATCGAGGTGGCGGTGCGCGAGAACTCGACACACGGTCGTGCCCATGGGCGCCTGCGCGAACTGGCCGATCCGGCACGCCTGGCCGCCGGGTACACCGCGCTCGTGGACACCCTGATCGCTCGGCTGACCGCCTACCTCGTCGCCGACGGTTGGACCGTGGAGTCCGCGGCGGTGGACCTACGGCTCGCGTTCGCGGCCGTCGATGCCCAGGTGCATCAGCTGGCCGGCACCGAGCTGACCGGCGACGAACTGACCGACCGAGTCAGCGCCTACACCGAAGCCGCGCTCCGCGGGCGCTGACCACAGCGCCGGCGGCCGACCGCCTCGAGATGCGAGAATCACTTGCCGCGCCGCGGGTTCGCCTTGGCCCGTTCGTGGACCAGGCGCAGCCCCTCGAGGGTCAGATGCGGGTGATGGTCGGTGAGCGAACGACATTCGTCGAACATGAGCGGGGCGAGGTAACCGGTCGCGACCACGGTCACGTCGTCGCCGTCGAACCCCGGGACGGTGTCGCAGACACGGTCGACCAGTCCGTCCACCTGACCGGCGAAGCCGTACAGGATGCCCGACTGGAGCGCCTCGACGGTGTTCTTGCCGAGCACGCCGCGCGGCGGCATCAACTCGACCTTCCGAACCGTGACCGTGTGTTCGGACAGCGCCTCGACGGCAAGGTTCACCCCGGGTGCGATCGCCCCGCCCAGGAACTCGCCCGACGCCGAGATCGCGTCGACGACCGTCGCCGTGCCGAACGCGACCACGATGCAGGGCCCGCCGAATTCATGATGGGCGGCCAGACAATTGGAGACCCGGTCGGTACCGACCTCTTTGGGATTGTCGACCAGGAGCGGAACACCGGTGCGCACGCCGGGTTCGAGCAGCACATGCGGACCGTTACCGAAGTAGCGCGGCACCATCACCCGGAGCTCGCGGAGCAACGACGGCACCGTCGACAACGCACTCACCCCGGTGACCTGGTCGATGTCGTCTCCGAGCATGCCCCGGAACGCCCAGGCCAATTCGTCCGCGGTGTAATGCGGGTCGGTGTGAATCCGCCAGTCGCGCACCAGTCGCGCGTGGTCCCCCACCCCCGCATACACGCCGAGATGGATGTTGGTGTTCCCGACGTCGACGGTGAGCAGCATCGAAAGCCGTTGCCGTGTCAGAGCGAGGCGTCGGCGAAGACCGGACCGTCGAGGTGACGGGGGTCGAGCAGCCCCGACCCCTCGGGTACATCGGCCGGATCGTCACCGGTCGTCACGATCCGGTTCTGCGCATCCACGAACACCACGTTCGGCGAGTACTCCCGCAACTCCGCCGCGTCGAGCATGCTGTAGCCGATGATGATGACGAGATCACCCGGATGGACGAGATGTGCTGCCGCACCGTTGATCCCGATGACACCACTGCCGCGTTCGCCGGCGATCGCGTAGGTCACCAGGCGGGCGCCGTTGTCGATGTCGACGATGGTGACCTGTTCGCCCTCGAGCAGGCCCGCGGCGTCGAGCAGGTCGGAATCGATGGTGACCGAACCGACGTAATGCAGATCGGCCTGGGTCACGGTGGCACGGTGGATCTTCGAGGTCATCATGGTGCGCAACATGGTCATCGTCCCTCTGTCGTGGTTGCGGTGGCGTTGGTCCAGGCGATTTCTTCTTCGAGCGCGGCGAGTCCGCCGATGCTCACGCCCACGTTGTCGATCAGGCGCGCGTTGCCGAGCCGGGCCGCGACGAGCAGGCGTCCCGGGCCTTTCTCGGGTGGTTCCTCGAGCTGGCGTCCGAGCAGCGCCAGGTAGTCGAGCTCGATCTCCGGCACCGTGGCCAGCACCGAGTGCGCGGCGGCGAGAATAGCGTCGCGTCCGCCCTCGGCCGCGTGGGCGCCGGCGACGAGCGAGGCCGACAGCGTTGTCGCCAGTTCCCGCTGCTCCGGGGTGAGGTAGCGGTTGCGCGACGACATGGCCAACCCGTCGGGTTCCCGTACGGTGGGGACCCCCACGACGTCGACGTCGAGGTTCAGATCGGTCACCATCTGCTTGATGAGCACCAGCTGCTGATAGTCCTTCTCGCCGAAGAAGGCCGCATTCGGTCCGACGATGTTGAGCAGTTTGAGGACCACGGTCAGCATCCCCGCGAAGTGCGTCGGTCGCGAGATGCCGTCGAGGATCCCGCCCGCCGCACCCGGGTGCACTGTCGTCCGCGGACCGTTCGGATACATCGACGACGCGGACGGTGCGAACACCAACTCGACGCCCAGCGGCTCGAGCAGAGCGAGGTCGGCGTCGAGGGTGCGCGGATACGCGTCGAGGTCTTCGCCCGCGCCGAACTGCAGCGGATTGACGAAGATGGACACCACCACGACCGTGTTGCCCTTGGCCTTGGCGGCCTTGACGAGCTGGAGATGGCCGGCGTGCAGGGCGCCCATGGTCGGGACCAGCACGACGCGCTTGCCCGCGGCCCGTAGCGCGCGGGTGACGCGGCTCAGTGACGCCGGCTCCCGATGCACGGTCATGCGACCGGCCGAGTAGGTGGGTTGTCCGTCGGGCGGGCCGCTCACGCCGCCTCCTCCGTGTGGTGCTGTCATCGGTCCTCCAGTGCGTCGATCAATGCCTGCGGCGCATCGGTGTGGTCTGCCGCGCGTCGTGCGAGTGTGCGGTACGCGTCGGCGATGCCGTGCGGTCCGGCGCCACCGGGCACGGTGCGCAGCGCTGCCAGATGCCGGGTGACCGCGGGGGCATCGCCGCGGGCGACAGGCCCCGTCAGTGCCGACGGGCCGAGTTCCAGCACGTTCCGCAACGACGCCGCGACCAGCGGGCCGAGGATGCGTTCGGCGAGGCGGTTGCCGTGCCCGTCGACGGTTGCGGTGTCGCGGCCGGAGTGGTCGATCGCGGCATTCAGCGCGACGACCGCGTCGGAGATCAGGGCGATCAGATGGTTGGCGCCGTGCGCCAGAGCGGCGTGATAGAGCGTGCGATCGGCCTCGGCGATCCGCACCGGGTCGCCGCCCATCTCCAGCACCAGCGACGATGCGATGGCCTCGCCCACCGCATCGGCGGCGGTGATCGCGAAGCACGCGTTGGTGAGACGAGCGGTGTCGTCCTCCGACCCCACGAACGTCATCGCGGGATGCAGCGCGATCGCCAGTGCCCCGCGTTCGGTCACCGGTTGCAGCACGGCGACTCCGTGCGCACCCGCGGTGTGCGCCACGATCGTCCCCGGCCGAAGCGAACCGGAGGACGCGATCTGCTCGACAACGGCGCTCAGGGCTGCGTCAGGCACGCTGACCAGCAACAACTCGGAGCCTGCGACGACCTCGTCGAGATCGAGGACCTCGGACTCGGGGAGCCGACGCGCCGCCCGGCCGCGGGACTCGGGCGAACGGGCCACGACGGCACCGACCACGTGCCCGGCCTTCTCCAGCGCCTCGCCCAGCGCGGTGCCGACACGACCGGCGGAGATGAGACCGACGGTGAGCCGAGCCGGTGCCGGCAGGTTCGTCATTCCCGGAAAGGGATCGGTGGGAGCAGACCGTGCAAACGCGTCGTCCGAGACGAGGTGAGCGGGATGCAGGCCATCGCCGACGGCGTCATCGCCACCGGCTCGCCGTGCGGACGGCATACCACCGCTCGGTGAGGTCACCGCTGTCCTCCAGAGTCTCGTTCCAGTCCCGCCTCTGCCGGAGCGACCGTCACGCGAGCGAACTCGGCGCGGCGGCGTCGGCACGGGTACCAGACGTTGCAGAGCAAGAGTAGGTCCGACACCGCGGCCGGTGCCAACCTCTGTGACAGGTGTCACCTCGATGCCGGGACGGGTCCGCCCCCGGAGTTGTCGGCCGAACGACGGAACCCTCGATGACCTGGGCTGAAGCGGCGTAGTCTGAGGCGGCCGCCGCCGCTACCGACACGCCTGCACACGAAGGTCTGCCCATGAGCTTGCAACCGGGCACAGAGTTCGCCGGATACACGGTTGTGCGCAAGATCGGTGCCGGCGGCATGGGCGAGGTGTACCTCGTGCGTCATCCACGACTCCCCCGCCACGACGTCATCAAGCTGCTCGCCGAGCACGTCTCGAACGATCCGACCTTCCGTGCCCGGTTCACCCGTGAGGCCGACCTCGCCGCCCAGCTCGACCATCCCTGCATCGTCAGCGTCTATGACCGGGGTGAGGTCGACGGACGGCTCTGGATCTCGATGCAGTACGTGCCCGGAACGGATGCGGCCGCGCTGCTCGCCACCTCCCCCCGGGGACTTCCGTTGGCCGATGTCGCGGCCGTGGGCGACGCCATCGGCGCCGCACTCGATCACGCGCATCGGTGCGGGCTGCTCCATCGAGATGTCAAACCGGCGAACATCCTGCTCAGCGCCGAGGAGTCCGACCCGCGCTCTCCGGGCTCTGCGGTGCGACGACGAATTCGCCTGGCCGACTTCGGTATCGCGCGATCGACCGACGCCGGTGCAACCTCACTCACCTCGACGGACCTGGTGATCGGGTCCTTTCCGTACTCGTCACCCGAGCAGCTCTCGGCCGGCTCCCTCGATGCCCGCAGCGACGTGTACTCCCTGTCCTGCAGCGTGTTCGAGTTGCTCACCGGCACGGTTCCGTTCACCGCACGCACACCGGCGATGATGATCCACCACCACCTCAGCACGCCGCCTCCCGAGGTGTCCGCCCTCCGGCCCGACGTCCCGCGGGCAGTGGCCGCCGTGGTGCGTTCCGGGCTCGCGAAGGACCGGGCCGACCGGCCGTCATCGGCGGGAGCCTTTGCCGCGGAGCTCCGTTCGGCGATCGACACCACCACGTTCGTCCCGGCGCCGGGAGCGAGGCGAGCGGCCCAGTTCACTCCGACCGTCCGCGCGCCCACCGCCGCGATTCCCGTAACCGCCGCAGTCCCACCACGCGGCCGCGCGTCGCGAGCCGGTCCACCGAGGACGCACGCGGGTGCGACCGCCTATTCGGGATTACCGGGCCATACTGTGCCGCAGCATGTTCCAGAATTCTCGACCGTTCGGGCCTCACAGGACCTCCCGGTACTGGACCCACCGCCGGTCGACACCCGCCCGGCCCGGCGCACCACCGCGGCGCTCGCCTGCGGCGTCGCGGCGATTCCGTTGAGCGTCGTCGGCGGGCTGGGCCTGCCGGTCGGGGTGGCCGGCTGGTATCTGGCCGGTCGCGGTCAGCCGAACTCGGCCGGCCGACTCGCCCGGTTGCTGTGTGCGCTGGGCGTCGTCCTGAGCCTGGGGTTCATCGTATTCACCGTCGGACGAGCCGTGGCGATGCAGTTCTGACCCGAACCTTCTGTCTCCGATGGGTTTTCGTGAGTGTCAGTAGTCGCGGGCCCGGGACTGCTGCGGGTCGCGTCCCTGCCGCGACAAGGCACCGAACACCGAATCGACCACCCACAGGGTGACGATCCCCGCCACGATGTCGATCACATCGTCGAAGGGCGAACGGAATCTCGGCGAGAAGGGATCCAGCACCTGCGAGGCCGGGACGTCGAGGAGTCGTCCCGTACCGTCGACGATCGCGTCGACCGGATTCGACGCCCAGCCCTCATAGGCGTTGATCGCCAGCAGAGCGATGACCGGAACCGCCAGGACCCACCAGAATCCACGCCGGCGCGCGACCGACCACGCGACGATCAGGAGGACGACGAAGGCGGGCATGTTCTCCGAACAGAAGGTGAGGATCGGGTACTCACCCGACCGCACCAGGACGGGCACCTGGCCGCCCCAGAATCCGAGCGCGCCGACCGCGCCGATCGCCACCGCGATACCCGACCGAAGCGGGCTCCGCGCCCAGATCCCCAGCACGAGAACCGTGTACAACGGCATCAGGGCGGTCAGCGACCAGATCAACAGCAGGCTCGCCTCGGGCCCGTTGGCCTGGAGGTTCGCGTAGTACTCGGGGAACGGGGTGCCGTCGAGCGGGTCGAATGCGAAGAGCCACAGCACAGTCGGCCACCAGGCGAAGACCGGCAGGAACAGGGCGGCACTCACCAGTGACTGCTTGACCGCGTTCCCCCGGTCGGTGTGGCGGATCGCGACCATCGACGGACCGGACCCGGGCCCGAGACCGAACTCCCCACCAGCGAGCGTCTCGCTCATACGGGAATACTAGGGCGATCGTCCAACTCGCACGGTCGAAACCGCGGCAACGTCACGGATGTGACCCGAACGGATGACAGAAGCGTTCGGGGGATTGACCGGTGGCTCAGCCGTTCCGGCGGCGTCGCCCGCCCCCGGACGTCTCGGCCTGCGAACGCAACTGGTTCAGGAGTTCCGAGACCGGAAGCCCCGCCGAGTGCGCCGATTCCGCGTCGTCGTCGGTGGCGCGTCGTCGGCGGCCACCACCGTAGGACTCCGCGGCCCGGCCACCGGGCGGATTCTCGTGCCGGCCCGCGGCCGAGAGGAACGCGGGCGGTTCCACGTCGTCATCGGTGTCGGTGGCGTCTGGGGCCTCGGCGTCGGGGGCACCGGCGGGCGTGCCGGTTGCCCACTCATCGGTCGGGGTGTCGTCGGTGTACAACGGTTGATCCGCGGCGCCGACCTCGGCCGCCGTGTCGGCGGCCGGCGTATCGGCGGTCCGAGGTGCCGACTCCTCGTCGCCTTCACCGAGGTAGAAACCGCCGGAGAACGGGAGCGACGCGGACTCGGCGGTGCCCGTGCCGGCGGAACCGGCGGTCGGTGTGGCCGCCTCCGTGGCATCGGGAGCGTCGGTGTCGACGATCTCGGCGTCGGACACATCGGCGTCTGGCACGTCGGCGTTCGGGACATAGGTGCCGGGCGCCTCGTCACCGCCCGGCCTGTCACCGGCGCCGACCTCATCGGACGGGACCTCCGTCGCGATTCGACCCGAGATCGGATCGTCGGTGACGATCGGGATCACCTCGGTCATCTCGTTGGGGTCGACCGGACCGGTGTGCCGCCCGTCGTCTGTGGTGGGAGCGGTGGCCGCGAAGTCGCGGGCGGCGAGCACCCCGTCGTCGGCGTAGGTCGCGCCATAGGAGGACACGCCCCCCAGGTCGCCGGTGAAGTCACCACCGAAGGAGGCACCGGCCCGACGTCCTGTCCCGGACTCGTCGTTCAGGCCCGAGGCCAGTTCGCGCATCTTCTCGCTGGACAACGCGACCCGCTGGTCCGGGAGTGGCTCGCCGAGGAGCATCTCCAGGCTGGAGCGCAGCGCCAGGACCTGAGCCTTCAATTCGGACAGTTCCTCGTTGGACTCCGCGGTCACCTCTTTGCGGATGGTCGTCTCGACGTCGAGTTCGTACTGACGACGCGCCGCGATCTCGCGTTCGAGCTGCAGTTCGTAGACGAGACGAAGGTCCCGGCTCTTCGCCTCCGCACTCTCCGCCTGCCGTCGGAACTTCGTCACCAGGATCGCGCCGATGACGGCCGCCCACAGCGCCGCGATGACCGCCAGCGAGCCGGTGATCGACAATCGGTCGGTGAAGACCATGAGGATGCTGGCCACCAGGGCGAGCACGATCAACAGGCCGAGCAACCACTGAGCCGGTGACCGACTCGACCGGCGCGAGTCGGCGGCACGGCCGTTCGAGGTCGTCATGATCGTGAATTTACCCGCTGTGAGTACATTCGGACGTCAGGCGGGTGCGGAGTTTCTCAGATAGTCCGCATGTTAGGTGACACATCTGCGACCCCACCTCCAGTCGCGGCAACCGTCACGAATCGCCCACCGCAGACGGGTCGTCGGGGGCTCGGCAGCAGTACTCGAGCCACAGCGCCGCGGCGACGAGGACCACGCCGCCGACGAGTCCGACGATGGCACCCGGCCGGTCATGGTCGGCGGCGGCCAGGTCGTGTTGCCCGAGCAGGAACGCCAGCAACCCCAGCCAGACTCCGACGGCGATCGCACCGAGGATCGCAGAAGCCTTGGCCAGGGCCAGCACTCGCGCCGCCGTGAGCGGATGAAGCTGCCCCCGCGCGCGACCCACGTCTCGGGATTCGACGCGGGAGCGGACGACGAAGGCGATGACGATCTCGAGTGCCGCAAGCACATACAGCACCACACCGGCGAGCAACGGCAACGGCGGGAAATCGGAGTAGTTGTACCGCACCAGGATCCACGCGACGACGGCGGTGACCGCCGCGATCGCGGCGAGATCGCGGACCCGGGTGGGTCCAAGACCGCTCTGCTCGTCGTCCTGATCCGGCCGCCGCGGCTCCGGCGCACTCACGAGTCGGCCCCGGTCAGACGGCCGACCGCGCGCACCGCATCCCGCTCGGTGGCGTCGAGCCCCGCGACGAGGTCGGCCACCGCACGGACACCCGCCGGGGTCCACAGGGTGGCGGCGGGCTCGATCTCCAGCCACGGCACGAGCACGAAAGCCCGTTGCACCGCACGGGGATGAGGCAGCGTCAGGTCCGGGTCGTCGGCGACCACGACGCCGCCCGCGTCGGTCACGGTGATCACATCGACGTCGAGAGTTCTTGGCCCCCAGCGAATGTCCCGGGTCCGTTCGGCCGCGCGCTCGAGTTCGAAACCACGCTCGAGCCAGTGCCGGGCATTGTACGGCCCCTCTACGACGAGCGTGATGTTGCGGAAGTCGTCCTGTTCCACCCCGCCCCACGGGGGCGTCGAATAGACGGCGGACACCGCGATCAGCTCGTCGGCGAAACCCTCGACGACCGAACGCAGATATGCCATCGGGTCACCGACGTTGGACCCCGCCGATAGGACCGCGCGGCTCATCGTGTTCCCTTGCGGGAACGACGGGTCACCACCGCGACGTCGTCGAAGGTCAACGGGATCGGCGCCGACGGTTTGTGCACGGTCACCTCGCACGCGCTGATGCGCTCGTCGGTCATGATCGAGTCCGCGACCTCCGCGCCCACCTTCTCGATGAGGTTGCGCGGTTCGCCCCCGACGATGTCCGCGACCTGCTGCGCGAGCGCACCGTAGTCGACCGTGTCGGCGAGGTCGTCGGACTCCCCGGCGGCCTGCAGGTCCAGCAACAGCACGACGTCGATGAAGAAGTCCTGGCCGTCGGCCCGCTCGTGGTCGAACACACCGTGATTGCCACGGACCTTCAGGCCACGCAGTTCGATCCGGTCAGCCATTCGATTCTCCTACCGGTGATGAGGTTCGGGAACCGCCGGCGCGCCAGGCCGCGGCAACCGCAACCGCGTCGCGGCTGCCGGCGACATCGTGGACACGCACGCCCCAGGCGCCGGCGGCGGCGGCGAGCGCCGACACGGATGCGGTGGCCGCATCACGCCCGGCGGGCGGGCGGTCCGCGCCGTCGCGGCTCAGCAGCGTGCCGAGGAAACGTTTGCGGGAGGCGCCGACCAGAACCGGGAAACCCAGCCCGGTGAAGGTGGGCAGCGCGTGCAGCAGGGCCCAGTTGTGTTCGGCGGTCTTGGCGAAACCCAGACCCGGGTCGAGGATCAGGCGGTCGGCGTCCACACCGGCCGACACCGCGGCGTCGACCTGGGCGAGCAGCTCCCCGCTGACCTCGGCGACCACGTCCCGATAACCCCCGACATCGCCGCTGCGGTGGGTGAACCGGCGGTCGGGGCTGTCGCCGGCCGGACGCCAGTGCATCAGGATCCACGGCACCCCCGCATCGGCGACGACCCGCGCCATGTCGGCGTCGGCACGCCCACCCGAGACGTCGTTGACGATCGCCGCGCCCGCCTCCACCGCTGCGGCCGCCACCGGCGCACGCATCGTGTCGACCGAGACCGCCACGCCGCGAGCGGCGAGCTCGCTGATCACCGGTACGACGCGCGCCGTCTCGAGTTCGGGATCGACCCGGACCGCACCGGGGCGGGTGGACTCGCCGCCGACGTCGATGAGGTCGGCACCCTGCTCGATCAATTCGAGTCCGTGCGCGATCGCCGCATCGGCATCCAGGTACCGGCCACCGTCGGAGAACGAGTCCGCGGTGACGTTGAGGACACCCATCACGAGGGTCCGGTGCACTCCCCCGCGAGCGAGGACCGGGTGCGCCGTCGTCACCGGGTGATCAGGTCGAGGGCTTCGCCGCGAGACACCGCACTGGTCTTGAAGATGCCGCGGACCGCGGACGTCGTGGTCGTCGCGCCGGGCTTGCGGATCCCCCGCATCGCCATGCACAGGTGCTCGGCCTCGATCACCACGATGACCCCGCGGGGTTCGAGCCTGCGCATCATCGCGTCGGCGATCTGACTGGTGAGACGTTCCTGGACCTGCGGGCGCTTCGCGTACAGGTCGACGAGCCGGGCCAGCTTCGACAGCCCGGTCACCCGACCGGAGGTACCGGGGATGTAGCCGACGTGAGCGACCCCGTGGAAGGACACCAGGTGGTGTTCGCAGGTCGAGTACATCGGGATGTCCTTGACCAACACCAGCTCGTCGTGGTCCTCGTCGAACGTCGTCGCGAGGACGTCGTCGGGCTCGGTGTAGAGACCGGCGAACATCTCGCGGTAGGCGTTCGCCACCCGGGTGGGCGTGCGGATGAGGCCCTCGCGGTCGGGGTCCTCGCCGACCGCGAGCAGCAATTCACGCACCGCGGCCTCGGCACGCGCCTGGTCGAACTCCGATCGAGGTCCGGCGAGTACGGCGTCCTGCCGCTCGTTGATGCTCATCCGGCCACTTTACGAACTCGGCCGCGAGTCGTCGTCATCGGCGCGGTGTCCCCACCCGTTGGTGTCGCCGTTGCGGCCCGGCCGCGGCTCGGGCTCGGGTGGCCAGCCGGGTGCCGACCAATCCCGCGGCGCACCGTAATCCGGACGCGTTCCACCGCCGTAGGACCCGCCCGATCCGCTGCGCCCCGCGCCCGGATCCGGGTACTGCGGGTTGGGGTAGTTCGGGTTCGGGTACTGGGGGTTGGGGTACTGGGGGTTCGGATACTGGGGTCCCGGATGAGCCGGCGGATACCCGTGGTCGGGGTACCGGGGTTCGGGATTGCCGCCCTGCGCCGGTGGTGTCGGTCCGCCCGGTGTCCCCGGTTCGGGGTACATCGGCGGATAGTTCGGGACCTGACCCGGGACCTGCGGGGCACCCGGGTAGCCGGCTCCCACCGGTTCGGGGATCTTGGCCTGCTCCGGCGGCGGCCACGGCTCGCCCCGTTCGATGGCGAGCTCGCCCGGGGTCTTCACCGGCGGCTTGTCGCTGGGGGTGCGCTCGCCGAAATCGTTGAAGGTGGTGATCCGCGGACGCTTGTCGACGTCGGAGAATATCTTCTCCAGGTCCTTGCGGGTCAGCGTCTCCTTTGCGAGGAGTTCGGTGGCGAGGACGTCGAGGGTGTCCCGATACTCGGTGAGGATGGCCCACGCCTCGGTGTGCGCGGCCTCGATGAGCCGGCGCACCTCGTCGTCGATCTCACTCGCGATCTCCGCGGAGTAGTCGGAGTGCGACCCCATGGACCGGCCCAGGAACGGGTCGCCCTGGTCCTGGCCGTAGCGCACCGCGCCCAGTCTGGAGCTCATGCCGTACTCGGTGACCATCGCACGCGCGATCTTCGTCGCCTGGTCGATGTCCGACGACGCGCCGGTCGTCGGCTCGTGGAACACCAGTTCCTCGGCGGCACGGCCGCCCATCGCCATCACGAGCCGGGCGATCATCTCCGAGCGGGTCATCAGGTCCTTGTCCTGCTCGGGAACGGCCAGCGCGTGACCGCCGGTCCGTCCGCGAGCCAGGATGGTGACCTTGTAGATCGGATCGAGATCCGGCATCGCCCACGCGGCCAGGGTGTGACCGCCCTCGTGGTACGCGACCACCTTGCGCTCGTGCTCGCTGATGATCCGGGACTTGCGGCGCGGCCCGCCGATGACCCGGTCGACCGCTTCCTCGAGCGCCTCCGCGGTGATCGTCTGCTTGTTCTCACGCGCGGTGAGCAACGCCGCCTCGTTGACGACGTTGGCCAGATCCGCGCCGGACATCCCCGGTGTCCGCTTGGCGAGACCGTCGAGATCGGCACCGGAGTCGATCGGCTTGCCCTTGGCGTGGACCTTGAGGATCGCCCGGCGACCCGCCATGTCGGGGTTGCCGACCGGGATCTGACGGTCGAAGCGGCCCGGCCGGAGGAGGGCCGGGTCGAGGATGTCGGGACGGTTGGTCGCCGCGATCAGGATGACGCCCGAGCGGTCGCCGAAGCCGTCCATCTCGACCAGGAGCTGGTTGAGGGTCTGCTCACGCTCATCGTGACCGCCACCGAGGCCCGCGCCGCGCTGGCGGCCGACCGCGTCGATCTCGTCGACGAAGATGATGCACGGACTGTTGTTCTTGGCCTGCTCGAACAGGTCGCGCACACGTGACGCACCCACGCCGACGAACATCTCGACGAAGTCGGAGCCGGAGATCGTGAAGAACGGGACGCCGGCCTCACCGGCGACCGCGCGGGCCAGCAGGGTCTTGCCGGTTCCGGGCGGGCCGAAGAGCAGCACACCACGCGGGATCTTCGCGCCCAGCGCCTGGTAGCGAGCCGGGTTCTGCAGGAAGTCCTTGATCTCGTAGAGCTCTTCGACGGCCTCGTCCGCGCCCGCGACGTCGGCGAAGGTCGTCTTCGGCATGTCCTTGGTGAGCTGTTTGGCCTTCGACTTGCCGAAGCCCATGACCCCACCGCGTCCACCGCCCTGCATACGGCTCATCACGAAGAAGAACAAGCCGAACAGCAGGATCATCGGAAGCACGAAGATCAGGATCTGCCACAGGACGGACTGCTCGTTGACGTTGGTCGTGTACGGGGTGCCGGTGCCCTGGACGGCCTCGAAGACCTGGTCGCCTGCCTGCGCCGGGTACTTGGCGCTGATCTTGTCGGCGTCGGCGTCGTTGACCTTGATCGGCGACTTGAGCTCGATCCGGAGCTGCTGCTCGCGATCGTCGATGCTGATGAACTTGGTGTTCTTGTCGTTGAGCTGCTGCAGTGCGACGGAGGTGTCGACGCCGCGGTACTCCCGACCGGAGTCGCTCATCACGCTCCAGCCCCAGAGGGCGAGCAGGATGAGCGCCAGGATGGCGAGGTTGCGGAAGACTGTCTTACGGTTCATGCCAGTTGGTGGGGGTCGAGCGGGCTCGCGGGTTCAGTCCCGGTGCCGACGCCGTTCCCATGTCCTTCCCGTCGACGTACACATTGAGGCTACCGGTCAACGATCACGCTGGTGAAACCGTTCCCTCCGCAGGTCGGGCGCGTGAGTCACGCGGGAAGTCGCGTCAGTGCGTGTACACCGACGGCTTCAGGCGACCGATGTAGGGCAGGTCGCGGTACCGCTCGGCGTAGTCGAGGCCGTACCCGACGACGAACTCGTTGGGGATGTCGAAACCGACGTCGGCGACCCTGATCGTGGAGCGCACGGCGTCGGGCTTGCGCAGCAGGGCGCACACCTCGAGGCTGCGCGGCGAACGCGTGGCGAGGTTCTTCATCAGCCAGGACAGCGTCAGGCCCGAGTCGATGATGTCCTCGACGATCAGCACGTCACGTCCCTCGATGTCGCGGTCGAGGTCCTTGAGGATGCGGACCACACCCGACGACGACGTCGACGACCCGTAGCTCGACACCGCCATGAACTCCATCTGCGACGGGATCGGGAGCGACCGCGCGAAGTCGGTCATGAACATGATCGCGCCTTTGAGGACACCGATCAGGACCAGATCCTCGTCGATGTCGGCGTAGCGCGACGCCACGGACTGGGCGAGTTCGGCGGTGCGCTGCTTGATCTCTTCTTCGGTGATCAGGACAGCGTCGATGTCAGCGGCGTACGGATCGGCAAACTGCACGGTTCCAGCTTGTCATGTTTTCCCGACGCCGCGACGAACGGGTACCTCGGCGGGGCCGGCAGCCGTCGATCAGAGAAATGATGAAAGGCGACCTGCGGTTTTTCCAAGAATCACCTGCTCACACCATTCATCTCCTTTCACACCGACATTTCGCGAAATTGCTATGCGGATAACAGTCACATAACAACTCATCACACGGGCACCATTTCGCGGGGATGCGTTTCGATGTGGATCAAGCGTCTGACATTCTCGAAAGCAGAGAGCTGAGCACCAGACCTCTGAATCCCCTCCCTTCTCACGCCCTGTCCTGTGTGGACAAGAAGGAGCATTAGTGTTCCCCACTTCGCGTACTCCCCTGCGCAAAAAACGCCTGAGCGCGATTCTGGTGCTGGTCACCGCTGTCGTCACAGCCTTTGCCGCGACGGCCGAAGCTGCACCTCAGCGGGCCCCGGCCGCGACATACGACGCGTCCTGGAATGCCTCGGCACTCACTCTCACCGTGCACAACGCATCGGTGAGCACGGACAACGGGAATCTGACGATCCGGGATATCGCCGGCGCGGAACTCTTCCGGATGCCGCTCACCTACCGCAACGAATTCCGACAGTTCCCGATCGACACCCGGACCGCGGGGAACAAGGTCACGCTCATTCCGTCGCGGGACGCCGCACGTTCGTCGGCGCTCAATCCGACCGAGGTCGAGAAATTGCGCGGCGTGGCTCGGCACAATGTCGCGGCTCCGCAGACGCGGCAGGAACGCGACGATCAGGCTCTCGAACGATTCCAGTCCCAACTCCGCACCGGCATATCGGTCGGGACATTGGTCGGAACGGTCGTCGGTGGAATCGTCGGCGGTGTGATCGGTTGCGTCATCGGACTCGTCGCCGTGGTGGTGGGCTGCCTCGTGGGCGTCGCGCCGGCAGCCGCGATCGGCGGCATCGCCGGCCTCGCACTGGGCGGTGGAGGCACACTGATCGGTGCCGGAATCCACTACTTCCAGACGATCAACTCGCCCTTCACGCCCCCGCGTCGATAGCCGCGGAACCCACGACGACGGTCCGTCTCACCTCGCGGTGAGGCGGACCGTCAGTGTGTCGCCGGACCGGATGACGACACGACGCACCCCGGGGTCGCCACCCACGGCGATCTGGGTCCGGTCGGCGGTGGCCGTCGCGTCCAGGAGGTCGGCGACGGCCGAGATGACCCGGTGGGTCGGTTCGGTCGCCCCGATGTCGAGCAGCCAGGCGCGCAGCACACGCGTCCGGATCGCCGGCGGCGCATCGAGCAGTGGCCCGATCGCCAGGCCGTCGTCGCGCCCGCACTCGGCCAGCACCCGGGCCGCCCAGTCGTCGAGCGCGTCGTTGTCGGCCCGAACCCCCGCGGCGGTACGACACAGCGCCTCGACGACCCCACCGTGCAACGTGTCCTCCAACAACGGGAGGACCTCGGAGCGCAGCCGGACGCGAGTGAATCGCGGGTCTCGATTGTGCGGGTCGTGGTGGGCAGCGAGTCCCAGTTCGGTGCACGCCGCCAGGGTCTGTTGTCTGCGGACCCCGAGAAGCGGCCTGCCCCAGGGGTTTTTCCAGACGCGCATACCGGCGATCGACCGTGCCCCGGAACCACGCGCCAACCCGAGCAGCACGGTCTCGGCCTGGTCGTCGGCGGTGTGACCGAGCAGAACCGGGCGGTCACCGCGGGCCGCGTCGAGCGCCGCGTATCGGGCGTCGCGCGCGGCGGCCTCGAGACCTCCGCGACGGCCGACCCGCACCGGCAGGACCTCGACTCGGGCTCCGAGAGCACTCGCCGCGTCGGCCGCGGTCCTCGCCACCTGGGCGGAGCCCGGCTGGAGCCCGTGATCGACGACCAGCGCGGTGACGTCGAGACCCGCGCCGACGGCCGCCGCGGTCAGCGCGAGCGAGTCCGGGCCGCCGGAGAGTCCCACGCAGACCTCGGAACCGAGCCGGTGAGCGGCCGCGAAATCCGCGACCGCCTTTCTCACAAGACCCGCTGAATCCATGCCCGCGGGTCGTCGATCTCGTTCGGCAGCGGCATCGTGTCCGGTGAGGTCCACACCGTGTTGAACCGTTCCATGCCGACGGCCTCGACCACCGCGTCGACGAAGGCCTTACCGCGGATGTACTGCGCGAGCTTGGCATCCATCCCGATGAGGGCCCGGATGAGTCGCTGCACCGGATTCTGCGGTGCGGTGCGTCGTTTGTCGAAGGCGGTGCGGATACGAGCCACCGACGGCACGTGCGCCGGACCGACCGCATCCATGACGTGATCGGCGTGCCCCTCGAGCAGGGTGCCGAGGACCATCATCCGCTGGAAGGCGGCATGCTGCTCCGGACTTTGCAGCAACTGCATCGCCCCGATCACGCCCTTCTCTCGCGGGCCGTCGGAACCCTTGAGCGCCTTGGTCATCCGCGTGACGATCTCGGTGGTCGACTCGCCGGCGTCGGAGGTGAGCACCGCGACGTTGTCCTGCATGTAGTCACGTAGCCACGGGTTGGCCGAGAACTGCACGCGGTGGGTGACCTCGTGGAGGCACACCCACAGCCGGAAGTCCGACGGGATCACCTTGAGCTGACGTTCGACGTTGATGATGTTCGGCGTCACCACCATCAGCACTCCGGGTTCGCCGGTCTCCGGATCAGGCGTGAACGGATCGTACTGACCGAGGATCGCGGTGGACAGGAACGCGAGCAGACCACCGGCCTGCAGTCCGCCGAATCGTGCCCCGAGTCCCGGGGAGCCCGCGTCGGCGGATTCCTCGTCGGAACCGAGCATCGATCGCATCGACAGGGAGGCGGCGTCGATCCAGCCGGCCCGGTCGAGGACCCGCGTGGTCGGTACGCGCAGGCCGTCGGCCAGACCCGTGACCCCTCGGACCGGGGCCTCGGCGCGGGTGGCGGCGTCGGCCAGTTCGGCGCGCGCCGCCTCGTAGGTGTACGCGGTCGTCTTCGGGCCGGGGCGGGCGAGTCGTTTCGCCGTGGACGCGGCCAGCGACCAGTCGATCTGCGAACCGATACCCGGTCGGCGTTCTCGCTCGACGGTGTCCTCGGCGCCCGATTCCGGCGGCGTCCCGGTCTCGGTCCCGGCTTCCGCTGCCGCCGGCCCGGCGATTCCTGACGTGATCATCGGCACCCGCACTCTCTCAGTTGACCCACCACCGCATCGAGGGCGGGTCGCGCGTCCGCCGGCGAGGTGCCGCCGGACATCAGGGCGAACGACAGCACGCGGCCGTCGACTGTCTGCACTATGCCCGTCAACGAACTGACCCCGGTCAGTGTTCCGGTCTTGGCACGTGCCCACCCCGCGCCCGGGTTGTCGGCGGCGTCGAACCGGTCGGCGAGTGTGCCGGTGCCACCGGCGATCGGCAGCCCGTCGAGCATCGGGCGCAGGGCCGGTTTGGCGGGACCACTCGCGGCCGTCATCACCGCGTCGAGCAGTTCCGGCGTGGTCCGGTTCGCGTAGGAGATCCCGGACGCGTCGTGCAGTGTCGTACCGGCCCACTGGCCCGGGAACTCCGACGAGAGCACCTGCTCGATCGCCTCGACCCCACCCGCGTGGGTCGGCTGCCCGCCGCGATGCACGGAGAGTTCGACGGCGAGCGTCTCGGCGAGCACGTTGTCGCTGTAACGGAGCATGTCGTTGACCCGGGTGACCAGCGGGGCCGACTGGACCTTCGCGATCACGCGCTCGTCGCCGGATCCGCTCGAGGCGGTACCGCGTACCTCGGTGACCGGCCCCTCGACACCGAGCGCGGCGGCCAGCGCCTCGCCGGCCATGATGCCGGGGGTCGCGGTGCGGGGCGAGTACTCGTCCAGCGGCTCCAGCCGGGCACCGTCGACCATCAGTGATTCGATCGGCGCGATGTCGCCGCCCTGGATGTCCCGCCGGTCCCAGGTGGTGTCCATCGTCGGCCCGGAGAACGCGCCGAGGTCGACGGCCACCGAGGTCACCGGGATCTCGGTCTCCTCGATCTGGCGCGCGAGGTCGGCGATGCGTCCCGGATCGGTGTAGAAGGTGTCGGTTCCGGCGGGCTGGGCGGACAGGGTGGGGTCACCCGCGCCCCGGAGGACGACCTGCCCGTTGCTGCCGGCCACCACCGTCGTCGTCAGTCGCTGATCGTGCGGCACGGCCTCGAGGACGGCGGCGGCGGTCAGGATCTTGGCGTTCGAGGCGGGAATGCGGGGACGGTCGGGGGTTCTCGTCCAGAGGACCTCACCGGTGAGCGAATCGCTGATCTTGCCGCTGAGCTCGCCCAGCGCGGGATTGCGCAGTGCGGGCGTGATCGCTCGCAGGACCCCTGGCGGCGTCGGCTCCGGCGCGGTGTCGACCACCGGGCCGATCCGCGGGTCGACGGCGACCGCGGCGGGTTGCGGCGGCACCCCGGGCGGGAGTTCCGGCTCCCGGTCGATGCGGAGCGCGATCACGACCGACGCCGTGGCGACGAGGGCCAGGATCACCACCGCGGTGATCGTCCACCACAGAAGTCTCCGACCGCGACGACCGCCGTTTCGGGTGGATGCGCCCACAAAGCCTCCGGGTCTCTCACGGTTCACGGTCGATGGAACGGGCCCGGATGTACGCACAACGAGGGGTACGAACATCGAGGTCGCCGGACCAACAGTATCGTTGGGACAGCGTGCGGGCGTTTCGGCCCGACGCGGCATCCCCGATCAAGACTGCCAGGAGGAACTGTGGAATTCGATGTGACCATCGAGATCCCCAAAGGTGGCCGCAACAAGTACGAGGTCGACCACGAGACGGGCAAGGTCTACCTCGACCGCTACCTGTACACCTCGATGGGCTACCCGGCCGACTACGGCTACATCGACGGCACCCTCGGTGAGGACGGCGACCCGCTCGACGCGCTGGTCCTGCTCCCCGAGTCGGTGTTCCCCGGCATCATCGTGCGGGCACGGGTCGTCGGCATGTACACGATGACCGACGAGGCCGGCGGTGACGACAAGCTCCTGTGCGTCCCGGCCAAGGACGTGCGCTGGGACCACATCAAGGACATCTCCGACGTGTCCGAGTACGAGCTGGGCCCCATCGCCCACTTCTTCGAGCACTACAAGGACCTCGAGCCCGGCAAGGAGGTCCAGCCGGGCGGGTGGGTCGGACGCGACCAGGCCGAGAAGGTCGCGCAGGAAGCGATCGACCGCCTCGCCTCGCATCCCGACGCGGCCAACGAGCCCTCGCGGGGCTGACGCTTCGCAACACACGAGAACGCCGGCAGCATCCGTCGAGATGCTGCCGGCGTTCTCGTCTGGTCACCGGAGTGGCTTCGACTCGGCGCCTCGACCTCGACGCGCTCCTTCGTCGCTTGCTCGGCCCGGCGGCTGCGCTCGGTGCCGGTACCAGCGGAGCGGACCGTCAGGCCACGCGGTGCCGCTGCTCGGCGAGAACCGGCAGGATCTGTTCGCGGATGCGCACTTCGGTGGCCGCGCCGTCGATCGGGACCAGGATCACCGCGTCGGCGACCTCGGCCGCGTAGATGTCGCGGACCAGCGTGATCAGTCCGTGGGTGGTCCCGATGTAGCGGATGGTCCCGGAGCTCGCCTCCGACGACGCGACCACCGCGTCAGCGGCCGCCGCACGCGCCGACGCGGCATCCGGCGCGACGGCCACCTCCACCTCCAGAGCGACAACGAATCTCGCTTGATCGTGGCTGCCGGCCCGGAGCAGGGAACGCGCCCGCTGCGCATCGCGAAGGGTCTCGCGTCGCACGACGATCGGAAATGTCTGTGCCAGTTCGTCTCCGGCGACGGCGACCTGAAATCCCGGCCGGCCGATGCTGATCGGGGCCGTCGGTGCGGATGTCGGTGCGGGGACCACGGTGCCGCGGTCTGCACGTGCGTCGAGTTCGATGGTCATCGTGTCACCCCTCGTTCGAGTTCGGTCGGATCGTCTGTTCGGTCAGTGCTTGCGGTCAGGGCGCGTAGCGCGTCGAGCAGCCGGTCGATGTCATCGGAGGTGGTTCCCGCGCCGAAACTCGCGCGAACCGCGCCGGCCGGATGACCGAGACGTCTGAGCAGCGGGTGGGCACAGAACCGGCCGTCGCGCACACCGATGCCGTGTTGTGTACTCAGATACTCCGCGACGACCCGCGGTGCGATGCCGTCGACGGTGAAGCCCGCGATGCCGACCCGATCGGTGGAGTCGGCGAAGATCCGCAACGGCCGCACCCCGTCGATCGCGGCCAGTCCCCCGTCGAGACGCTCGGACAGGCGCGCCTCGTGCAACCCGATCGCCTCCGGCCCGAGGTCGGCGAGTGCGCGACAGGCCCGGGCGATCGACACCGCGCCAAGCACGTTCGGCGATCCGGCCTCGTGGCGGGCGGCCCCGGTGTGCCAGGTGACCCCACCGGCACTCGGACCCAGGTCGACGTCGGCGGTCGCACCGCCGCCGGCAAGGTAGGCATCGGCGGCGTCGAACCAGTCCCGGCGGCCGATCAGGACTCCGGAGCCGAAAGGCGCGTATGCCTTGTGTCCGGAGAAGGCCAGGTAGTCGATGCCGTGACTGACGATGGACACGGGTCGGTGCGCGACGAGCTGCGCGGCGTCGACCAGGATGCGGGCCCCGTGCCGGTGGGCGATCGACGCGAGCCGGCCGATCGGCAGCACCTCGCCGGTGACGTTCGACGCCGCGGTGACCGCGAGCAGCGAGGCCGGCGCCGACGCGAGCTCGGCCTCGAGCGCGACCAGGGTGTCCTCGATGGTGTCGCAGGCCGGGACGACCCGGGCCCGGTTGCGACCGTCGCGCGGCGCGCACCACGGCAGCAAATTGGCGTGATGCTCGATGTCGAGCACCACGACGTCCCCGGGGGTGATGTGGGCGGCGAGGTTGATGGCGTCGGTGGTGTTGCGGGTGAAGACGACGGTGTCGTCGACCCGCCCGCGGACGAACTCGCGCACGGTCTCCCGAGCGGCCTCGTACCGGGCGGTCGTGACCTGCGACAGGTGGCCGGCACCGCGGTGAACACTCGCGTACTCGCCGAGCCCCTCGGCGACCGCGGCGGCCACCGAAATCAGTGCCGGCGCACTCGCCGCGTAATCGAGATTGACGTATCGCGTCGTCCCGCCGCCGGCCAACGGTACGGTCACGTCGGCGCCGACGACCGGGGCGAGACCGGGAACGGCCGGGCGCGCACGGTGGTCGAGACCGACGACGTGGGCATCGACAGACTCGTGGCCGACAGTTCTCGGTGCTGACAGGACAGCGGTCATGGCAGGAGCTCCTCTGAATTTCCGCGCTTGCCGCGTCCGGTCGGTACGCGGCCAGGTCGTCACCCGGAGCACCCCACCGCGGAGGAGGGTTGCCGACCAGCGAGCCGGGGCTTGTCACTGGCACTCATGACCTACGAACCAGAGTCGTCGATGTCGCGCAGACGTGTCAATTTTCACTCAGCGTGATCCGAAGTTAGGGCACACTTACCTGTAGCGTGTCAGGGGTGTCAGCGACTGATGTGTTCGTGTTGTCCCGCCCGCACGGCACCGTGCGGGGCCGGGGCGCCGTCCGGGGTTTCACCGATGTCGATGCGGCCTCGGCCGCGCTGCGTTCCGGCGAGATCGGCGCGCTGACCGGCGCGATCCCGTTCGATCTCGCCGACCCGGCCGCGCTGGTGGTGCCCGAGGTCTTGGACCTCGACGACGCACCGCTGGCCGGCGGACCGCCGCTGTCGCGAATCCCGCTGTCGACCACCCTGCACCCCACCGCGGATGAACACCGCGAACGGGTGGCGCATGCCGTCAAACGCATCGTCGCCGGCGACGTCGGCAAGGTGGTCCTCGCCCGCAGCGTCGACATCGTGCTCGACCGAGAGGTCGCGCCAGGCGAACTCCTCGATGCCCTCGCGGGCGGGAACGCCGGGCACAATGCATTCGGCGTCGACCTCGGCGCGGCCACCGGCTCCGGGTCGTGGTTGTTCGGTGCGAGTCCCGAAGTGCTGCTGCGGAAGTCGGGATCGGTCGTCACCTGTCACCCGTACGCGGGGTCGGCGCCCCGATCGCCGGATCCGGTCGTCGACCGCGCGGTCGCCGACGGATTGTTCTCCTCGGCCAAGGATCTCGCCGAACACGCGTTCGTCGTGGATCATCTGCGGGACCGGCTGTCGCATCTGTGCGACGACGTCGACGCGCCGTCGACCCCGCAACTGCAGTCGACCGGAGAGGTCTGGCATCTCGCCACCCCGATCCGCGCGACGCTCCGCGACCCCGCCACCACCGCACTGGATCTCGCGCTTCTGCTCGGACCAACCCCCGCGGTGTGCGGCACACCGAGTGATGTTGCGGCACAGATCATCCGAGAGGTCGAGGGGGAACGCGGCTTCTATGCGGGAGCCGTCGGCTGGTGCGACGCCGCCGGCGACGGCGAGTGGATGGTGACCATCCGGTGCCTCGAACTCGAGGCAGATCGTCGCAGCCTCCGCACGTGGGCCGGGGGCGGCATCGTCGAACACTCCGATCCCCAGGGCGAGCTCGAGGAGACCGCGTTCAAACTCCGGACGGTGTTGAACGCGTTGGGGATCGACAGCCTCGACTAGCCGCGTCCGGGCCGCGCCGGCTCAGCCCAGCGCCTGGTCCAGATCCCCGAGCAGGTCGTCGACCCCTTCGAGCCCGACCGACAGCCGCACCACCGAGTCGCTGAGGCCGATCGCCGCGCGTCCGTCGGGTCCCATCGCACGATGCGTGGTGGTCGCCGGGTGGGTGATCAGCGACTTCGAGTCACCCAGATTGTTGGAGATGTCGACGATCTGCAGGCCGTTGAGCACCTCGAAGGCGCGCTTCTTGCCGTCGATGCCGTCGTGGTCGTTGAGCTCGAAGGTCACCACGGTGCCGCCGCCCGACATCTGCGACTTCGCGAGATCGTACTGCGGATGTGATTGCAGAAACGGGTATTTCACCCACCGCACGCGCGGGTCGGCCTCGAGGAACTCGGCGATCCGGAGCGCGGAGGACACCGAGGCGTCGACGCGTAGGCGCAGTGTCTCCAGACCCTTCACCAGCGTCCAGGCGTTGAACGGACTCAGCGCGGGACCGGTGTGGCGCATCAACTGCTGGACCGGCCCGTCGATGTACTCCTTGGCGCCGAGCACGGCGCCGCCCATGACGCGGCCCTGTCCGTCGATGTGTTTGGTGCCCGAGTACACGATGACGTCGGCGCCAAGATCGAGACCACGCTGCAGCAACGGCGTGGCGAAGACGTTGTCCAGCACCACCTGTGCGCCCGCGGCGTGCGCGAGTTCGGAGACCTTCACGACGTCGACGAGGCTCTGCATCGGGTTCGACGGCGTCTCGAAGAACACGGCGTCGGTGGGCTTGGACAGCGCCCGCTCCCACTGTTCGAGGTCTTCACCGTCGACGAATTCGGTCTCCACACCCCACCGCGGCAGGATCTCGTTGCACACGACGAAGCAGGAACCGAACAGGCTGCGTGCGGCGACGAGCCGGTCACCGGCCTTGAGCAGCGCCCCGAGTGCGACGAACACCGCGGCCATACCGCTCGCGGTCGCGAAACACGCTTCCGCACCCTCGAGTTGACGCAGACGCTCCTGGAACATCTCGACGGTCGGATTGCCGTAGCGCGAGTAGACGAATCGCTGGTCCTCCCCGGTGAAGGCACGTTCAGCCGCCTCGGCGGAGTCGTAGACGTAACCGCTCGTGAGGTAGAGGCCCTCAGAGGTCTCGTGGAATCCGGAGCGCGACAATCCACCGCGTACCGCGATGGTGTCGGCCGACAACCCTTCGGGCAGCGGGCGACCCACGGGCAGATCAGGACTCACGATTGCCTCCACGGCAGGTTCTCGGCACGCCAGCCCGACGCGCCGCGATGGTCGTTCTCGTCGAGGGCACCCTCGAAACCGTCGACGATGTTGTAGGCCTTGCCGATTCCGTCGGCGGTCGCGGCTTGCGCAGCGCCGATCGACCGATGTCCGGAGCGGCAGATGAAGATGACCTCTTGGTCGTCGGACACGCCCGAATCGCGCAGCTGTGCGACGAAGTCGTCGTTACGACGCCCCTCGGGAAAGGTGGTCCACTCGGCGAAGATCGTGCGCTTACCCAGGATCTCGAGGTCGGGCACGCCGACGAACGACCATTCGGCTTGCGTCCGACAGTCCACCAGCACCGCGTTTGGATTGCTCTCGAGCTTCTCCCACGCCTCACGGGGGGTCAGGTCACCGGCATAGGTCATGAGGAACACACCTTCCATTCGCCGTTCTCGCGCACCACGATCGTGTCGACGACGTTCACGTCGTCGGGTGTCTTGTCATAGTGCCAATGAACCTTCGCGGTCGCCCGGTCACCGTCGACGACCAACTCCGTGATCTCCGGGATCTCGATGTGACCGTTGCGGGTCAGGGTTTCCCGGTTGTCCTGCACGAACCGCTCTTCGGAGATGAAATCGGCCGCCTCGACGTCGGCGGCGCAGGTGTTCGCCCGGTACTCGGCATAATTCGGGCCGTTCCGCGCGGTGTAGACGTCGTTGATCGCGTACTGGACCTGGGCCGAGTCGCCGGCCCGGTCCTCGGCGGGACGGGTCACATTCGACAGCACGACGCCGAGCACAACGAGGCCCACGACGCCCGCCGCGACGAAGAACGGCCATGCGTTCTTCCACGACGGGGGCCTCTGGTCACCCTCACCTGCAGCTTCGGCCATGGCGGGCAGTCTATCGAGCGTCCCGGGACCGGTTGAGACCGGCGTCGCCGGCCGTGCGGTGCCCGACGAGCGCACCCGCGCGTCGTCGGCAATCGGAACACCGTGAGTAAGGTGGCCCTAAGTACTTGAGTACCTGAGTACCTGAGTACCGAAGTACAGCGGAGAACGACGACGCCGAACGCAACGACCAGCGAGGACCCCGGATGCGCTCTACCACCCGCCGCACACTCACCCTTCTCGTCGGGCTGCTCGCGGCAGCTCTCGTGGCGACCTCGTGTTCGCCGCCGGATGAGACCGTCGACTCCGGGATGGCGCAGGCGCCCGCCCCCGAGGCCGGCGCGATCCCGGTGACCGTGCAGCAGGTCTATGCCCCCGCGACGGTCGCACAGGCGCCGAAACGCGTCGCGGCGATGGGCGTCGGCGACGGTGACACCCTGCTCGCGCTGGGGATCACCCCCACCACGATCGCGCCCTTCGCCGACCCCGACCAGGCGTCGGCACCGTGGAATGCCGAGCTGCTCGCGGACTCGAACCCGGTCGTCCTCCCCAATTCCTCGGGTGCGTTCGGCGACGAGATCCCCAAGACCCTGGCCACCGAACCCGACCTCATCACCGCGGTCGGCGCCGACCCCACCCGCGATCAGTTCGACCTGCTGAGCAAGACCGCACCGACGATCCTGCGGCCCGCGCAGTTCCAGCCCTGGCAGGTGCCGTGGGACGCGCAGACCCGACAGATCGGCACCGCCGTCGGGCTGCCCGAGCTGGCCGACCGGAAGGTGGCCGAGACCGAGCAGTTCCTCGCACGAGTCCGCGAGCAGAATCCGCAACTCGCGGGCAAGACCGCTGTGGTCGTGACCGCCAGCCCGACCGGCGGCGTGTCGATCTACGGCCCCGGCGACGGCCGCGGGCAGACCGTCGCCGGATACGGACTGACCTTCCCGCCGGCGCTGCAGCCATCGCTGACCAGCGGATTCTACGGCGACCTCCCGGCCGAGAGCCTGAACCTGCTCGACTCGGCCGACGTCGTCGTCGCCGTCGACTGGGAGGGATCCAACGACCGGCTGAAGTCGAACGCGGCATTCAACCGCCTGGCCGTTGCGCAGTCGGGCCGCGTCGTCTACCTGCCCCAAGAGGTCGGCAGTGCCATGTCGGTGCCGACGGTTCTGACCATCCCGTGGGTCGCCGATCAGGCCGTCGAACCGATCGCGGCCGCCGCGGGCAAGGCCTGAGCCTGCCGCGGCCCCGGCCGCCGATCACCCGTCGAGGTGAGGGTTACCTCACAGACGGATTTTGGTCGGGGACAGCAAGCGCCTACCGTAGAAGGGATAGGCCTTATCCATACGCGCGGACCCGGGGGTCACCGAGATTACTGGCCGGCGCGTGCTGAGCAACGGAAGACACCTACTCCATGAGCGACAACAGCCGCCCGCTGCGGGTTGCGATCGTCGGTGCCGGTCCCGCCGGGATCTACGCCGCCGACGCGTTGATGAAGTCCGACACCGCCAAGGACCGCGGCGTCAGCATCGATCTGTATGAGCGGATGCCCGCTCCGTTCGGTCTGATCCGCTACGGCGTCGCACCCGACCACCCGCGCATCAAGGGCATCATCACCGCCCTGCACAAGGTCCTCGACAAACCACAGGTACGCCTGCTCGGCAACGTCGACTACGGCACCGACATCACCATCGACGAACTGCGCGCCCACTACGACGCGGTCATCTTCTCCACCGGCGCCACCGACGACCGCGTCCTCGACATCCCCGGCATCGACCTCGACGGCAGCTACGGCGCCGCCCAGTTCGTCGCCTGGTACGACGGCCACCCCGACTTCCCCCGCACCTGGCCCCTCGAGGCCGAGAAGGTCGCAGTCATCGGCGTCGGCAACGTCGCCCTCGACGTCGCACGCGTACTCGCCAAGACCGGCGACGAACTGCTGCCCACCGAGATCCCCGCCAACGTCTACGAAGGACTCAAAGCCAACAAGGCCATCGAGGTCCACGTCTTCGGCCGCCGCGGCCCCGCCCAGGCCAAGTTCACCCCCCTCGAACTCAAAGAACTCGACCACTCCCCCAACATCGAAGTCATCGTCAACCCCGAGGACATCGACTACGACGAGGGTTCGGCCGTCGCGCGCCGCGGATCGAAGATCACCGACCAGGTCGCCACGATCATCGAGAACTACGCGATCCGCGAACCCAAACAGGGCGCGATCCACAAGCTGTTCCTGCACTTCTTCGAAAGCCCCACCGAAATCCTCGGCGAAGACGGCAAGGTCGTCGGTCTGCGCACCGAACGCACCCAGCTCGACGGCACCGGCAACGTCAAACCCACCGGCAAGACCACCGACTGGGAAGTCGGCGCGGTCTACCGTGCGGTCGGCTACCTCTCCGACAACCTGCCCGAGATCCCGTTCGACTCCCAAGCCGGCGTCATCCCCAACGAAGCCGGACGCGTCTTCGACGAAGGCCACCAGCTCACCGGCATCTACACCACCGGCTGGGTCAAACGCGGCCCCGTCGGCCTCATCGGCCACACCAAGGGCGACGCCAACGAGACCGTCGACTGCATCCTCAAAGACATGGAAGCCGGGGCCCTCAACCAACCCGGCAAACCCGGCGAGGACGCCATCATCGAACTCCTCGAGTCCAAGAGCATCCCGTTCACCACCTGGGACGGCTGGTACCGACTCGACGAACACGAACGCGCACTCGGCGCCGCCGAAGGCCGCGAACGCGTCAAAGTCGTTGAACGCGAGGACATGCTCGCCGCGTCGGAGCCCGACAAGGTGTCCCGCCCCTCCGCGTGACGAACGCACAAGAGCGGCGGCCGAGATCTCTCGGTCGCCGCTCTTTCGCATGCGCCCGGCGGGTGCGGGGGCGTCCTCCCCGCACGCCGCCCGGCGCGAAATGCTTCAGTTGTTCATCGACCCGGGATCGCGGGAACGCCCGCGACGTCGGTGCCGCCGCCGGTCAGGACCGTCGACGCCGACGCCGAGGAGCCCGTGCCGAGCCGGTCCAACGGGTTGTCGACGCGCCGGACGTTCCACCAGAAACCGGCATTGTCGGTCAGGTTCTCGGCGTAGTCGGAGATCGCGTATCCGGCGATCGATGACGGGAAGCAGCCGAACCAGGTGGTCTTGATCGTGAGCGATTCGTTCTTCTTCAGCTGCGACTTGAACTTCGTCGCGCCGTTGATCTCCTGCAGGGTGACGTTGCGGAACTCGCCGTCACGCGCGGTGACCCGCATGAACCGGGTCATGCTCCACGCCTGGTTCCACGGAGTGCCCGGAGCAGCGAACTGACAGTAGACCCCGCCCGTCATCTGGAGGTTGGGAACGGCGGCGTGGGCGGGTGCAGCACCCACCAACGTTCCACCGGCGATTCCTGCGGCGACCAGAACCCCTGTGAGAGCCCGTTTCAGCGATTTCATCGATCCTCCTCGTTCGTAGGCGACACTGTTGTGTTTCCCGACGTCGCCGTCGTGGGGCGGTTCATCCCATCCCACCGGCGACCGGTCTGCTGCTGTCGGTCCGAGATGCCCACCGACACCGGGACTATCGACCCAGCCTGAGCGAAGTGTTACCGCGCGCACAGCCTTCCCTCAGCATTCGTCGGCATTTCGTTATCCGAACGACACCCGGCTTGTCTGCTCCGCACACGGTGCGGAGGCGTCCCCGCGCAAGGTTGGTAAGGTTTACCTTCGTGCGCCGATCTGTCCGAGTTCTCGGAATCCCGCTGCTGCTCGCGACCCTTGCAGCGCTGGTCGTCGCGTCCGTGCTCTTCGGGACCCGACCGGTCCCTCTCGACGAGATCTGGCCGAGCTTCACCGCCGGCGCCCAGGAGATCTGGAACGCGTTGATCAATCTGCGGATGCCGCAGGTGCCGAAGGACACCGACGTCGACGGGATCGTGTGGGACCTCCGTGTGCCGCGCACACTGCTCGGCCTGTCCGCCGGACTCGCGATCGGTGCGGCCGGCGCCATCACGCAGGGCCACACCCGCAACCCGATCGCCGACCCCGGAATGCTGGGCGTCAACGCCGGAGCCGCATGCGCTGTCGTGGGCGGCATCTATCTGCTGGGGATCACCAGCCCGATCGCGTTCATGTTCTTCGGCCTCGTCGGCGCGATCATCGCGTCGACCGTGGTGTTCGGGTTGTCGTCGTTGAGTGGCTCGAGTCCGCTGACCCTGGTGCTCGCGGGTACCGGCCTGACCGCGATGCTGACCGCCATCACGTCCGCGATCGTGCTCGTGGACACCAATTCGCTGGACCAGTGGCGCTTCTGGAGTGTCGGGTCCACGGCGGGCCGGGGCATCGACGTGTTCTGGGCCAGCCTGCCGTTCATCGGCGTCGGACTCGTCCTCGCGCTGGCGAGCGGATTCTTCCTCAACGTCCTGAGCCTGGGCGACGACATGACCAAGGCACTCGGTTCCCGGGTCGTGCTGATCCGCGCCCTCGGCGTGCTGACGATCACCCTGCTCATCGGAGCCGCCACCGCGGCCTGCGGCCCGATCGTGTTCCTCGGTCTGGTCGTCCCGCACATCGCGCGCGCGATCGTGGGCGCCGACTACCGGTGGATCATCCCGTACTCCGCTCTGCTCGGCGGCATCCTCCTCGTCGGTTGCGACATCCTCGGCCGCGTCGTCGCCCGCCCCGGCGAAGTCCAGGTCGGTGTGATGCTGGCACTGGTCGGGGCGCCGTTCCTCATCGTCATGGTCCGCCGACAGAGATTGGGGACCGTGTGAACCCGCCGACCTCCATGAAGACCGCGACCGGTATCGCCGAGAAGACCGGGCTCCGGGCCAAGACCCGGATCGCACCTCATCCCGGCGGCTACCGGATCGCCATCGAACCGATGTCGATGGTCGTCCGCCCGCGCATGCTCGCCGTGGCACTGGTGTCCACCACCGTCACCGTCCTCCTGTTCCTCACGAGCGTCGGGGTCAGCGACTTCCCGCTGACCCCGATCGACGTCGCGCGCATCCTCCTCGGCGGCGGCACCCGGGTCGAGAACGTCGTCGTCTTCGACGTCGCCCTGCCCCGCGCGCTGGTCGCGCTACTGGTGGGATTCGGTCTGGGCCTTGCCGGTTCGCTCACCCAGCTGATCGCCCAGAACCCGCTGGCCACGCCGGACATGCTGGGCATCACCGCCGGTGCCAGCGTGGCGGCGGTGACCGCGATCGCGTTCTCGACCACCAGTTGGGGCGCATGGCTCGGCGGTCTCGGCGTCCCCGCGTCCGCCATGCTCGGCGGGTTGCTCACCGCCGTCGTCATGTACGTCTTGGCATGGCCGGGACGCAAGGCCAACAGCGGCATCAACCCGTTCCGGCTCGTGCTGATCGGTGTCGGGATGACGTGGCTGCTGCAGGCGCTGACCCAGTTCCTGCTGTCCCGTGCCGACATCCGGGATGTCGGTCGCGCGCAGGTCTGGATCGTCGGATCGGTGGCGAACGTGGGCTGGTCGAATGTGTGGCCGGTCGTCGCGGGTGTGTGCGCGAGCATCGTCGTCGTGGTCGTCCTGGCCCGCCAGATCGGGATGCTCAGCCTCGGACCCGATCTCGCCCGCGGACTCGGCGTCCGCACCGGTGCGGTGTCGACGACGCTGCTCCTCACCGCGGTCCTGGTCGCCGCGCTGAGTGTGTCCGCGGCCGGCCCGATCGCCTTCGTCGCCCTGCTCGCCCCGCAGATCGCCCTGCGGCTGGCCGGTACCGCCGTGCCCACACCTCTGGTGTCCGGGGTCATCGGTTCGGCGCTGGTCCTGGGCGGCGACCTACTGTGCCGCACGGTACTGCCCGGTGGTCTGCCGGTCGGCATCGTCACCGCCGCGATCGGCGGGCCGTTCCTGATCTACCTGATGGTCGTCATGTCCCGAAAGGCGAGCGTATGACCGCGTCCTCCCTCGAAAACCCGACCGCCACCGCGCGATTGCGCGGCGTCGGGCTCACCGTCGGCTACGACGACCGGATCGTCATCGACGGCCTGGACATCGACATCCCCGACGGGCAGGTCACCACGATCATCGGCTCGAACGGATGCGGCAAGTCGACGCTGCTGCGGTGTCTCGCCCGGCTGCTGCCACCGCGGGCCGGCACGGTGTACCTCGACGGCGACGACATCTCGTCGGCCCGGCCCAAACAGGTCGCGCGCACCCTGGCGATCCTGCCGCAGAATCCCATTGCGCCCGAAGGTCTCACCGTCGCCGACCTGGTCGGGCGCGGACGGCACCCGCACCAGCGCTGGTTCGCGCAGGCCAGCGCCGCCGACGAGGCGGCGGTCGCGCAGGCGATGGAGATGACCGACACCCTCGACCTCGCCGACCGCACCCTCGACGCGCTCTCCGGCGGACAGCGACAACGGGTCTGGATCGCGCTGACCCTCGCCCAGGACACCGACCTCATCCTGCTCGACGAGCCGACCACCTATCTCGACCTCGCCCACTCCATCGACGTCCTCGACCTGGTCCGCAGGCTCCGCGACGAGCACGGCAAGACCGTCGTCATGGTGCTGCATGATCTGAATCTGGCTGCCCGTTACAGCGATTCGCTCTTCGTCATGCGCAACGGCGCCATCGTCACCACCGGCTCCCCCACCGAGGTCATCGACGCCGAGACCCTCGATGCGGCGTTCGGCCTGCGGGCGCACGTGATGACCGATCCGGTCACGGGCGGCCCGCTCATCGTGCCGCTGGACTCACGGACGAACGCGACCCCCGCTGCCCCCTGATCCGAAAGCGCGACCCCTGGTGCCCCTGAGATCAGGGGTCATCCCGCCGAGCCGAATTCGCGAGCATCCGCTCGCGGAGCGAGTCGTACACCGGCGGTGACCCGGACATGTGCGCGACGAGCACCGCGGCAGCCGTCGCGGCCAGCATGGGAAGGGCGACCGTGGTGGTCGCGGTCATCTCCATCACCACGACCATTCCGGTGAGCGGCGCCCGGACGACCGCGCCGAACAGCGCTGCCATCCCGGCCAGGATCATCGCACCCCGGAATCCCGACCCAGCCGAGTCCGGCTGCTGGACAACGACGTCGGCGACCTCGGCAAAGGTGGCACCCCACAGCGCGCCCAGCGCGAGCAGCGGCGCGAACAGGCCACCGGGCGTGCCCGCGGCGTATGAGAGCGGACCCGCGACGAACCGGACGAGGAAGAGCGCGGCGAGTGCGGGGAGCACGACACCGCCGTCGACCACCGCCTGGGTGAGTCCGTCCCCGCCGCCGGCTGCGCGCGCATCGAGGGCGAGCAGTGCACCGATCACCGCACCGATGAGAGCGGCGCGACCGATCGGGGGCACCCGCGAGAACCGGCCGACCCAGCCGAGGGTCCCGAGAACCATTCGGCTGTAGGCGATCCCGATGAGGCCGGAGACGAGGCCGAACACCACGAAGACGGGCAGCACCGTCACCGACGGCACGTCGAGATCGGGTACGTCGAATTCCGGACGGTCGCCGAGGATCACCCGGCCGGCGGCGACCGCCGCCACCACGGCGAACACCGTCGGCACCACGAGTCGCAGCCGGACCGAACGGCCGACCTCCTCGAGCGCGAACAGGGCACCACCGATCGGCGCGGTGAACGCCACCGCCAGGCCCGCGCCGCTCAGTGACGTCTGCATCACCCGGACGTCGGCGTCGTCCAGCCCTCCGCGCCTGCCGGTCTCGGCACCGACGACGGCGCCCATGTGCACCGTCGGCCCTTCTCGCCCGAGCACGAGCCCCGATCCGATCGCGGCGAGCGCGCCGACGAACTTGGCCGGGATCAGGCGCAGCGGCGCCGAGGACACCTCACCGCGCTCGACCGCCTCCACATGCTGGATTCCGCTGCCCGCGGCGGTCGGGACGACCCGAACGGCGAGCGCGCCGAGCGCCGCGCCGGCCGCGGTGACCGCGATGGGTACCAGCCACCCGGGAACACCGAATCCCGCCGACCAGTCGAGCATCTCGACGCGCCAGCGGTCCAGGTGCCCGAGACACCAGCGGAACGCGCCGCCCAGCACACCGGTCACGAGCCCCGCCACGACGGCCAGCACACACAATCGCACCAGGCCCCGGTCGGCAGGTGGTGGCGAGGTCACACGTGGACGCTACCCTGCATCGCGCATCACACCGGCTGGATCAGCCGTCCCTGCACCACAAGCGAGGCGTTCTGCTTGAGCCGGCGCATCCGGATGCTGACCGAGTACCCGGTGACGCCCTCGATGGCGGCAACCCGGGTCCGTAGATAGTCGTAGAAATGAGCGGTGTCCCGGCAGATCAGCGACACCATGAGGTTCCGCTCGCCACTGATCGCCGCGGCGAACGCGACTTCGTCGTGAGCTGCGAGTTCGGTTCCCGCCCGGTCGAGAGCCGCCGGGGTGACCGTGAGCCAGAGGGTGGCACTCAGGTCGAAACCGAGACGGTCGGGCAGGATCTCGACGTCGTAGAACAATGCCCCGGCGCGTTCGAGTGCGCGGAGCCGACGGCGGACTCGTCCGACCGTCCAGCCGCAGATACGGGCGAGCTCGCGGTGCGCCCGGCGGCCGTCCTGGACCAGGGCCTCGATCAGCATCGCATCGTCGGCGGTCAGGCGCCCGCCGCCCGCCGTGTCGTCCTGTTCCGGCTCCTCCGGCGTGTCATCGCCCGCACCGGTCGCTGCGGAGGCGAGGAGGTCCCGGTCGCGGTCGGCGAGATGGCCGCCGAATCCCGTCCATCTCGACGCCGGGTGGCCGGGGTCGAAGGCGTGCAGGATGAGATCGATGCTGACGTCGGTCACCGCGGCGCGCGCCGGGAACGTCCTCGCGATCGCTTCCTCGCCCGCCACGCCGAGTGGCGCCCGGATGAGGCAGATGATCTCCGCACCCCCCGATGCGACGTAGGCGAAGGCGACTTCCCGGCGGCGGGCGAGTGAGGATGCGAGCGGTTCCATCCGATCCGGGCGGCACCGCACTCGTGCCACCCACTCCGACTGGCCGCGCACCGAGGGTTTGATGATGCCGACGACCTTCATCACCCCGGCCCGCCGCAGCGCCTGGTAGCGACGTGCCGCGGTCTGCTCCGAGATCCCGGCCACATCGCCCAGCTGCCGGAACGTCGCCCGCGGCGACACCTGTAGTGCGCGGAGGATCGTGCCGTCGATGTCGTCCATGGTGGAGGAAGTGTACCGATGACGAGTCTCGGTAGTCGGAATCGTACCGCCTCAGGGAATCGGTACGCGATTTCGGGGCATGGACTCCGACAATGGATCTCTGCGCCGTGCCGGCGCCCCCTTCCTCCAGACCGAAAGCGAGCGCGTGACCGCGACCACCTCCCCCGTCACCACCGGTGTATCGACAGTTCCCGAACGCCGCACGGCAACCATCGTCATGGCCTGCCTCGGCGTCTTCGTCGCCTACCTGCCCATCACGAGCGTTGCCGTGACCCTGCCGGCGATCGGCACCGCGTTCGGCGCGTCGACCGCTCAATTGTCCTGGGTCCAGGACGCTTTCGTCCTGCCGATGGCGGCGTTCATCCTCACCGCGGGGGTCTTCGGCGACGTACACGGCCGACGCAAGGTGTACCTGGTCGGACTGTCCCTCACCGCACTGGGCGCACTCGTGGCGTTGTCCGCGCAGTCGATCAGCATGGTGTGGATCGGACAGGCGCTCGCCGGCACAGGCGCGGCCGCGCTGCTCCCCACGACCCTGGCTCTGATCAGCCATGCCGTCCCCGACGTCCGCGAGCGCGGCAAGTTCATCGGCATCTGGGCATCGGCGCTGATGCTCTCACTGACGGTCGGGCCGTTGGTCGCGGGCCCGGTCGCCGAGTCGGCGGGCTGGCGCTGGATCTACCTGCTGCCGATCCCGGTGGCGCTGATCGCACTCGCGGTCGCGGTGGTGACCCTGCCGGAATCCCGTGCGCCCCATGCCCGTCGCCTGGACTGGCCCGGTCAGATCTCCGCCGCGGTCGCGGTCACCGCGCTGGTCTTCGGCGTCATCGAGGCCGGCGTCTACGGCTTCGGCGACGCCCGGGTCATCGTCGCGCTGGTGGTCGCCGTCATCGCCGCGGTCGGGTTCGTCATCACCGAGAAGCGTTCGGCGAGTCCGATGCTCGACCTCGATCTCTTCCGGAGCCGCGCCTTCACGGCCACGACCCTGGTCGCGATGATCACGTTCCTGGCGCTCATCGGCTTCATCTTCGTGCTCAGCATGTATTTCGGTCTGGTGCAGCAGCTCGGCACCATCGAGGCGGGCTGGCGGTTGGCCCTCATGAACGGCGCGTCGATGCTGGTCGGGGCGCTCGCCGGCAAGATGATGCACCGTATCCACGCGCGGTTCCTGATCGGCGGCGGTCTGATCATGGTCGCCGTTGCCCAGTTCGCACTGCTGACCATCGACGCCGAGACCTCGTTCGCATCCATCTCCTGGCGTCTGGTCGTGCTCGGGCTCGGGATGGGCCTGGTGATGGCACCGATGACCGCGACCGCGGTGTCGGCGGTGCCCTATCACCTGTCGGGGATGGCCGCGGCCGGCAACAACGCCTTCCGTCAGGTCGGCGGCGCGCTCGGTCCGGCTGTCCTCGGTGCCCTCCTGACCGCCGGCGCGGTGAACTCGTTGCCGCAGAGGCTCATCGACGCCGGTGTCGAGGAACCGGTACGCGACCGGGTGGTCGGCGCGGTCGACACCGAGGGCCTGGCCGCCGCGAGCGGCCTGAACCTCGGCGCCGACACCCCCGCCGTGATGGGCGCCGTCGGCGACGCCTTCCTGGACGGCATGCACCTGTGTCTGACGTTCTCGGGCGTCCTCACCGCGGCCGCCGCGATCCTCGCACTCGTGATGTTGCGTCCCGGTCGGGCGGTCGAGGAGCAGCCGGTCGGCTGAGCCGCGGGTCGATGATCTAGGACCCGACAGGCGGCGCCCCGCCGAGCCCGTCGGTGACCGCGGCGGCGGCGGTCCGCACCCGGCGGCCGAGCTCGATGACATCCTGCCCGAGCATCGACGTGCGCGCGTCGACGACCGCGACGATGACTGCGGGCACTCCGCCGGGTGCGAAGGCGACGGCGTTGACAGAGATGGGCCGGTAGTCGGCGGCCGGATCGATCTCACCGACCACGACGTCGGTGGACAGACGACGCTGCGCCTCGCGTAGCGCGGAGACCGCACGCTGCCCGGCAATGCCCGTACCGCGCAGCCCGGCCACGGTGGCCGACAGCGACTGCTCTCGTTGATCAGCACACTCCACCGCGTACCCACGGGCGCGGATCACCTCGAGCATCGGCCGGTACATTTCGCGCAGTTCGGCATGGTCGATCCCGACATGGTCCGCACCGAGGAGCAGCCACTCGTCGAGCCGATCGGGCGGGTACCACGCGGCCAGTCCCGCGCCCAGCGGGGGCGCGATCTCCAGGGTGTCGCCCAGCCGCAGGCCGAGCGTGCCGCGGCGGCCGGCCACGGGTTGCACGATCTCACCGATCGCCAGGTCGGCCCCCGAGGGTACGAACGCGATTGCCGCCATGCCGCTTTCGTCGGCCAGATCGCGCATCAGCGGACGAGCGACCTCCACCGGGGCCATCGCCCGCGACGCCGCCTCACCGATCGGGACCACCGCGGGCCCCAGGCGGTAGCCCTTGGTGACCGGGTCCCGCAGGAGCCAGCCCGCTTCGGTCAGCGCGATGACCATCGGATAGCACGTGGGCTTCGAGACCCCGAGGTGCCGCGCGATGTCGGCCAGGCTCCGGGCCGTCGTCGGCTGGTCGGTCAGCAGCTGCATCAGCATGACGATGCGTTCGGTCTGCGGGGAGGAGCGCGCCATGCGCCCATCGTGCCACCGACGGATGTGTTCGCATAATGCGACTCTGGCGTCGCACTGTGATCGCAGTTACTCTCAGCCGCACACGTTGGACGGCTCTCGAAAGGTCCCCACAATGGCAACTGTCAACGGCGGTCAACTTCTTGCCCGCGCACTCGCCCAGGCCGGCACGACGGAGGTCTTCACCCTCCACGGCGGACACCTCGACGCCTTCCTGATCGCCTGCGCGGGAGAGGGAATCCGGCTCACCGACACCCGCCACGAGGCGAGCGCCGGCCACGCCGCCGATGCGTACGCACGCGTCACGGGCGGCTTCGGCGTGTGCGTGGTCACCTCGGGCCCCGGGTTCACCAACGTCTACACCGCGCTGGCCAATGCCTACCTGGACCGCTCGCCGACACTGTTCGTCGTCGGGGCGCCTCCGCTGCGCGAGACCGAGACCAATCCGCTGCAGGGCGGCTTCGATCAGATCGCCGCCGCCGACCCGGTCACCAAGTGGGCCTACCGGATCACCGACGCCGCCCGCGTCCCGGAGATCGTCGCGCTGGCCATCCGCAAGGCCACCAGCGGCGTGCCGGGCCCGGTGCTGCTCGAACTGCCCATCGACGTCATGTTCGGCGAGGCCGACGACGATCAGGTGCGCTTCCCCACCAACTACCGGGTCTCGACGCGGTCCGGAGCGGATCCCGACGCCGTGACCCTGGCCCTCGACCTGCTGCAGACCGCATCGAACCCCGCGATCGTGATCGGCGGCGGGATCACCTTCTCCCGTGCCGAAGAAGCGCTCGTGGCCTTCGCCGAGACCGTCGGCGTGCCCGTGTTCTATCCGGGCAAGGCCGATGGTGCGATCCCGGCCGACCACCCGCTCGCCGGTGGCGGACTCCTGTCGATGGGCACCATCCCGGCCCTCGGGGCGCCCACACCCGACGTCGTCGTCATGGCGGGCACGCGAGCCGGGATGTTCACCGGCGGGCGGGCCAGCATGTTCCCGGGCGCCAAGATCATCCAGATCGACATCGACCCCGCCGAGATCGGCCGGATCTACGACGTCGAGGTCCCGATCGTCGCCGACTGCCGCGCCGCTCTGGAGCAACTCACCGCTGCGGCCGCCGGACGGACCTGGCCGGACTGGACCGAGTGGGCAAGCACCGTGAAGGCCGCCAAGGGCGCGCACGCCGCCGGATTCCCCGACGCGACCACCGACACCGGCAAGATGCACCCCTACTTCGCGGCCAAGGCCATCGTCGAGGCCTGCCCGCCGGACACCATCTTCGTGCTCGACGGCGCCGAGGCCCCGTCCTGGGCAGAGTTCTTCGTCGCCGTCGGACGTCCGGGAAGCGTCCTGCGGCTGGGTTATCTCGGATGCTTGGGCGTCGGACCGGGATTCGCGATCGGAGCGGCCCGGGCCCGGCCCGCCGCACCCGTCGTGCTGATCACCGGAGACGGCGCAGCCGGTTTCCACCCGCAGGAATTCGACACCATGGGCCGTCATCACCTGCCGGTGACCACCGTCGTCTTCAACAACGCCGTCTGGGGTATGTCGATCCACGGGCAGGAGGCCGTCTTCGGGCCCGAGGGCGTGGTCGTGTCCGAGCTGGCCGACAGCGACTACGAGAAGATCGCGGAGGCCTTCGGCGGAATCGGAATGCGCGTCAAGCATCTCGATGATCTCGCGCCCGCCGTCGAGAAGGCTCTCGGCGCCGATGTCCCCGCGTGCATCAACGCCGAGATCGAGCCGGGCGTCGTCCACCCGATCACGACCATGATGCTCGGCGACGTCACGAGCACCGACGAGATCGTCGTCCCCTATTACGAGAACCTGCCCCGGTGACCACCGATCACACCCGGCGAGAGGGAGAGACCATGACGGACAAGCGTGTCGACGGCAAGATCGCCGTCGTCATCGGCGGCGGCTCGGGCATCGGCGAAGCCGCGGCCCGGACCCTGGCCGTCCACGGTGCAGCGGTGACCGTGGCCGACGTGAATCTCGAAGCGGCCGAGGCTGTTGCCGCAGACCTCGGCGGAGACGCACAGGCGCGGTGGGTCGACGTGACCGACGAGGAGTCGGTGGCCGCGCTCTTCACCGGGGTGACGGACGACCTCGGCGGTGTGGACATCGCGGTGAACTGCGCCGGGTTGAACATCCCGGGGTTCATCGTCGACCTCGACGCGCAGCAGTGGCAGACGACCATCGAGTTGTGTCTCACCGGTTCGTTCCTGGTGACCAAGCACGCGGGACGAACGTTGAACGACGGCGGATCGCTCATCGGCATCGCCTCTCTCAACGCCCGCCAGCCTGCGGCCGGCTTCGCGGGCTACTGCGCGGCCAAGGCGGGCATGGTGATGCTCGCCGAGGTCGCCGCACTCGAGCTGGCCCCGCGCGGCATCCGGGTCAACTCGATCTCCCCGGGGCTCGTGGACACCCCGCTGGTGCAGACCCTCACCTCGATCCCGGTCATCCAGGACGACTTCACCGAGAACACCCCGCTCGGGCGGAACGGCCGGCCGGACGAGATCGCCGACGCGGTCCTCTATCTCGCCTCCGACGACTCGCGGTGGGTCACCGGGGAGACGATCAACATCAACGGCGGTGCGCACCTGCGCCGGTATCCCGACGTGATGCGCCACCTCGCCGACCTGGCGGCTGCCGAATGACGACGCCGACCGACTATCGTCTGGCCGAGCAGACCCGGCTCCGCGCACGCCTCGACGGAGACGCCCCGGCGCTGTCGGGGGCCGGGGTGCAGCTCACCTACCGGCAGCTCGACGACCGCGCCAACCGTCTGGCGAACGTGTTGCGCGACCGCGGTATCCGAGCCGGCGATCGGATCGCCGTGTTGGGGAAGAGCTCTCCGGAGATCATCGAGACGGTACTCGCCGCCGCGAAGATCGGCGCGGTCACCGTGCCGCTGAACTGGCGGCTCTCGGTCCGCGAGCTCGGCGAGGTCGTCGACGACGCACGGGCACGTCTGATCGTCTGCCACCGCGACTTTCTCGATGCGGTGACGGAGATCCTCTCCGGTGCAGACACTGTCATGCAACCGATCGCATTCGGCGATCCACGACAACCGCTCTCGTACGAACAGTTGCTGGCGACGTCGTCCCCGAATGATCCGGGCCACGTCGGCGACGCCGACGACGTGGTCCTCCAGCTCTACACCTCGGGTACCACCGGCCGGCCCAAGGGCGTGCTCACCTCCAACACCAACCTGGGCGCCTGCACGCAGGCCGGCGGGCCGTGGGGGTTCGACGACTCGTCGGTCAGCCTCTGCGCCATGCCACTCTTCCACATCGGCGGACTGGGCTGGGCGCTGGTGGGGCTGGCCAACGGCGCACACAACGTGGTAATCGCCGACTTCACCCCGGAATCCCTCCTGGACACCCTTGTCCGCGAACGCATCACGAACGTCTTCCTGGTACCGACCGTCATCGGCATGCTCGTGGACGTACCGGGCGCCGACCAGGCCGATGTCGGGGCATTGCGGTCGATCGCGTACGGGTCCGCGCCGATCACCCCCGCACTCCTGCGACGGACGCTGCGCACCTTCGGCACCCCGCTGTTCCAGGTGTACGGACTCACCGAAACCCACGGCGCGGTCACCCAACTCGACGCCGCGGACCACAGCACCGACCCCGAGCGCGCACATCTGCTCCGCTCCGTCGGCCGCCCGTACCCCTGGGTGGAACTGACCATCAGAACCGCATCGGGCACCGAGGCGACGTCCGGCGAGCAGGGCGAGATCTGCGTCCGGACACCGCAGGCGACCCGCGGCTACCACCGGCGCGACGCCGAGACCGCGGCGGCCATCGACGCCGACGGCTGGCTGCACACCGGCGACATCGGCCGCGTCGACGCCGACGGTTACGTGTACGTCACCGACCGGCTCAAGGACATGGTCATCACCGGCGGTGAGAACGTCTATCCCACCGAGGTCGAGGCGGTTCTCGGCGACCACCCGGACGTCGCGCAGGTCGCGGTGGTCGGGCTGCCGCACGACACCTGGGGCGAAGAGGTGACGGCGTTCGTCGTGCCCGCGCCGGGGCACGAACCCACCGAAGCCGATCTCCGCGCCTTCGCCCGGTCCCGGCTGGCCGGCTACAAGGTCCCCAAGACCGTGCACATCGTCTCGGCGCTTCCGCTCGGCGCGACCGGGAAGATCCTCAAACGCTCTCTGCGAGAACAATTCGCAGCACGACGCGGGCCGGTCGCGTCAACTCCGGCGACCGCCGACGAGTGACGTCACATAGCGCGCAGGGACATCGAACCACACCTCGCGCGCCGGCGTCCGCTGCAGTGCCGATTCGGGCAGCTCGGTGGAGTAGGTCAGACTCAGCGTCCCGGTGAAGTCGGGATGGACGCGATCGAGCGCCGGGATCTCGATGACGAGACCGCCGGGGTCGATGACCGCGCGGACCATCGACCCCGGCGGGGCCGCCCACTCGTGGTCGACGGCCCGGCCGGCGCGCCCGGGAACGGTCGACATCGTCGCCAGGACTCGACGAGGCGTCAAGACGAGGGCACCGGTGAAGGGCCGGACGGAGCCCTGCGCCGATCGGCCGGGTACGCGGCCGCTGAATCGCAGTGTCACGGGCACGAATTCGACGATGTGGTGGGCCTGCTCGGAAGCGGCTTCGGCGCGAAGGTCATCGGGGAGCTTGCCGATGCCGAGCATCCGGCGCAGGGAGGCCATGGCAGCACCCTAGATCCCGCGGCGACGCTCCGTCAGGAGAATGCCGCGGCCACGTCCGCGGCTCGCCGCAGTTGATCGGGATCGGAACTCGTCGGGATGAGTTGGACCTCGTCGGTGCCGATGTCGGCGAAGCGCCGCAAGACCTCGGCCAACTCGGCCTCGGTGCCCGCCCACCCGGTGGTGGGTGCGATCGCGTCGACGAACTCCGAGGGGATCCAGTTCATGTAGTGGTGCAGGTGCCGGGTGACCTGCGCGCGCGGACCGTCCCCGTCGCCGATCGCGAACCAGAACGACGTCGCAAGATGCGGTGCCGCCCGCCCGGCCTCGGCCCACGCCGACCGGGCGACGTCGAAGAGTTCGTTCTGCTTGGCGGTGTCGAGATCCAAGGTGACCCCGGCGATCCCGTCCGCCCAGTCGACCGCGCTGCGGATGGTCTTGGGTCCGGTGGTGCCGACATGCAGTTCCGGACCGCCTTTTCGGTGCGGCGACGGACCGACCGGCAGGACCGATTCGGTCAGTTTCTCACCGGCCCACACTCGTTTCATCGTCGCCGCCCGGTCGGCGAGTTGACGCATCGTCTGCGTCGACGGGTCCGCGCCGACCGCCCGATAGTCCTCGTGTCGCCCGCCGACGCCGAGGGCCACGGTGAGGCGGCCGGCCGACAGCATGTCGCCGGTCGCCAGTGACTTGGCGAGCATCACCGGGTCGTGCAGCTGCGGCACGACGACCGTCATCACCAGCGGTACCCGAGCCGTCCAGGCCGCCAGCGCCCCGAGAAAGGTCAGGCATTCCGGGTTGTCGAACGCGATGCGTTCACCCCAGCACAAGGAGCTGAACGGACCGTCGTCGATGGTGGTGGCCCAGGAGTGGAGCATCTCGGCATCGAGATCGGGCTCCATCACGGGCATCGTCATCCCGATGCGCACGAGCGCCATTCTGGCACGGACGACCCACGACCGGACGTGGTTTCGCAGATGCCGCGCATCGTTGCGGCAAACGCAACGATGCGCGACATCGGTTCTGTCAGTGCTGGTTCCGCCCCGGAGCACCGGACGCGGCCCGGCCGACATGCGCTGCCCGCACCGGCGAATTCTTCAGTTCGCGCAGCGCGGTCCGCAGACCGCGGCGCTTGCCGGTCTCCGGGTCGACGCCGAAGTGATCGCTCATCCCCTCGCGGATCGCGAAACGCAGCTCCGACGCCGTCTCGGGCGCGTCGTCGGACGTGGCCTTCAACAGCGAGTTCGGCAGTGCCAGCTTCGCGATGGTCCGGAACGACTGCGCGTACTGGCCCAGGAGGGTCCCGGTCGTGTACGGAAGGTCGTACTTGTCGCAGAGTTCACGCACACGCACACCGATCTCCTCGTACCGGCTGCTCGGCAGGTCGGGGAACAGGTGGTGCTCGATCTGGTGACTGAGGTTGCCGCTCATGAACCGCATCAGCGGGCCCGCCTTGAAGTTGGCCGATCCCAACATCTGCCGCAGGTACCAGCGCGGCTGATCCTCGTTCTCGAACTCCTCGACCGTGAACTTCTCGGCGCCGTCGGGGAAGTGACCGCAGAAGATCACCATGTACGCCCAGTAGTTGCGGACGATGTTCGACGTGAAGTTCGCCGTGAGCGTCGTCTTCCAGTTCGGTCCGGCCAAGGCGGGGTAGATCAGGTAGTCCTTGGCGGCCTGCTTGCCGACCTTGGTGCCGATCACCCGGAGATCCTTGGCCGCCTGGCGGTAGGTCTTCTCCTTGTTGCGCAGCTTCTCCGTCTCCAGATGGTGCAGCGCGACACCGTATTCGAAGAACGTACCCAGCGTCAGGTTGTAGATCGGGTTGCCGACGTTCCACCACTCCCAGGGCTGGTCCCGGGTGACGCGGAGGATACCGTAGCCCACGTCGTCGTCCATCCCGACGACGTTCGTGTACTTGTGATGGACGAAGTTGTGCGAGTGCTTCCACTGCACGCTCGGGCAGGTGGTGTCCCACTCCCACGACGCCGAGTGGACCTCCGGATCGTTCATCCAGTCCCACTGACCGTGCATCACGTTGTGGCCCAGTTCCATGTTCTCGATGATCTTGGCCAGCGAGAGCATCGCGGTACCGGCCGCCCAGGCGACCTTCTTGTTGCTGAACATCAGGGCGAGCCGGCCGCCGGCCGCGAGACTCCGCTGGATGGTGATGGCCCGCCGGATGTACTTGGCGTCGGCCTCGCCACGCGACTCCTCGATGTCACGGCGAATGGCGTCGAGTTCGGCGCCGAGGGTCTCGACGTCGCTGTCGGTGAGATGTGCGTACTGATCGATGTCGGTGATGGCCATGAAGCCTCCTACAGATCGAGGGTGCATTCACCAGACACGGCGCTGATGCATGTCTGGATTCGTTCTCCTTCGCGACGCTCCTCGCCGGTGCGCAGGTCACGAACGTAACCCCCGGCGAGTGGCACGACGCAGGTCTGGCAGATGCCCATCCGGCATCCGAACGCCATCTGGATGCCCAGGTTCTCGCCCGCCTCGAGCAGCGTTGTGGCGCCGTCGATCTCGGCCTCTTTGTCCGAGATCGCGAACTTCACGGTGCCACCCTCGCCGCCGTGGTCGGTGCGCGCGATGGCGAACCGCTCCACGTGCAGCCGCTCGCGGAGACCACCGTCCTCGTAGTGGCTCTCCATCGCGTCGAGCAGCGCCACCGGCCCACAGGCCCAGCATTCGCGCTCGCGCCAGTCCGGCGCCCACTCGTCCATCCGGGAGACGTCGAACTTCCCCATCTCCTTGGTCAGCTGGAGGTTGAGGTCGTAGTCGTCGGCCTCCTCGGCCAGTTTCTCCATCTCGTCGAGGAAGATCACGTCGTCGCGCGTGGGCGCGGAGTGGATGTGCACGATGTCGGGCGTCTCACCGTGCGAACTCAGCTGTCGCAGCATGGCCATCACGGGGGTGATGCCGCTGCCGGCGGTCACGAACAGGATCTTGCCCGGCACCGGTTCGGGCAGATGGAAATCGCCCTTCGGGGATTGCAGCCGGATGATCGTCCCGGGGCTGACGCCGTCGACCAGGTGCGACGAGAGGAACCCGTCCGGGTTGGCCTTCACGGTGATCGCGATGGTCTTGTTCTCGTTGGCCCCGATCGATGTCAGTGAGTACGACCGCCAGTGCCACTTGCCCTCGATCTGCAGACCGATGCCGACGTACTGGCCCGGTTTGTACGAGTCGGGGAAGCCCCAACCCGTCCGGATGGTGACGGTCGCGGTGTCGTCGGTCTCCTTGGTGACGTCGAGCACCTTGCCGCGGAGTTCACGTGCGCTCCACAGCGGATTGATCAGGTGCAGATAGTCGTCCGGCAGGAGCGGAGTGGTCGCTCGCGCCACCAGACCGCGGATGATGTTGACCTCGGGCTTGCGGGCCTCGACCCCCGCTGCCGGCCGCTTGCTCCACTTCAATAGGTTCACACAAACTCCTCCCCTGGAATCCCCTCGGCTGGAGTTACTGGCGGGTATTTACCCTTCGGTGCACGACTGTACACATGCAATCGGTGACCGCGGTCACAAGCTTCGATATTGCCAGTTCAGACGCGGATCGGCGACCCCGCAGGTCACCAGACGAAGGCGCCGCCGGTCCAGATGCCGGTCGCGATCAGCGCGAAGAGCAACTCGATGCCGATCGTCTTGACGGCGGCTCTGAGTGCCGAGAACGCGCCGCGCCAGGCTCCGTCGAAGCTCCGCGTGCGGACCAGTTCCGACGCCAGTGCGCCGACGATGAACCCGAGCAGCAGACCGATGACCGGCACGACGAAGAAGCCGACGATGCCGACCAGTCCGCCCACCACGATCGTGCGGTTCGGGATCGCGTCCGCGCGCAGGGACCGCCCGGCGACCAGGTACTTGAGCACCTCACCGATCGCGATCACGACGAGGGCCAGCGCGAACACCGACCAGGCCCAGCCGCCGACGATCAGCGCCCACACGAACAGCGCGCCGACGATGAGCAACGTGCCGGGCACGATCGGCACGACGATGCCCACCAGCCCGACCATGATCACCGCTGCGACCAGCAGCTCACCCCAGAACGGCACCCGCGTGTCGTCCGGTCACTCGCCGGGTGTCGACGACGCGTCGGGGCGTACGTCGGTGGTCCGGCCACCGGTCTTGACGATCGAGGTCATCGCCGGAGCCGGTTCGTTCGGGGACTGGTCCTTGGGGGCCGTCCGCGGCGGCGGGCCCGCGGGACGCGGGGGCGTTCCCGGCGGGGGTGTCGAGGGCGGGGGCACCGGGCGTGGACCACCGGCCGGCCGAGGGACCGGTCGAGGCTGCGGCGGCGGGCCCGGTCGGCGGGGCGGCGGACCCGGCGGTCCACCCGCAGGCTTCGGCACGCCGGGTGGCGGGCCCCCGGGTCCACGCGATGGACCGACCGGTCCGGGCGGCGGCCCGGGCCGTCGGGGCGGCGCCGTCGGGGGCGGGGTCGGCGGAAGTGCGGTGACGGTGCGGACGGCGGCGCGACCCGGCACCGGGGTGACGAGCGAGGCGGCGCGGACGGCGCGCTCACGGGCGGCCGGGACGTCGTCGGCGGTCGCGGTGATCACGCCCATCCGCCGGCGGTGGAAACTCTCGGGCTTGCCGAACAGCCGGATGTCGGTCTCGGGGACCGCCAGCGCCGCGGCGACGTTCTCGAACCCGATCGCCGGCTCGTCGAGCTGCCCGTAGATGACGGCCGACGCGCCCGGGGACGCGAGTGTGACGTCGACCGGGAGGCCGAGGATCGCCCGGGCGTGCATCTCGAACTCCGACAGACGTTGGGTCGACATGGTGACGAGACCGGTGTCATGGGGCCGGGGGCTCACCTCGGAGAAGTAGACGTCGTCGCCCTTCACGAACAGCTCGACCCCGAAAACACCACGCCCGGCGAGTTTTCCGTCGCCGAGAGCGGTGGCGATGCGCGCCGCGATGGATGTCGCCGATGCGTGCGCATCGGTGCTCATCTCATGGGGCTGCCAGCTCTCCACGTAGTCGCCGTTGATCTGCCGATGCCCGATCGGCGCGCAGAAGTGGGAGGTGAGCCGGCCGGTGGCCGGATCGATCGCCCGGACCGTGAGAAGGGTGATCTCGTAGTCGAATTCGACGAAGCCTTCGACGATCACCCGAGTACCCCGTACACGACCACCGGTGTTCGCGGTCTCCCACGCCGACGCCAGGTCCTCGGGACCGCGCACCACCGACTGCCCCTTGCCCGACGAGGACATGACCGGCTTGATGACGCACGGGAACCCGATCTGGCGCGCGGCGATGGTGACTTCCTCGAGCGTGTCCGCGAAGAGGTACGGCGAGGTCGGCAGGCCGAGCTCCTCGTCGGCGAGGCGCCGGATGCCCTCACGGTTCATCGTCGCGACGACCGCGCTCGCGGTCGGGATGACCTCGGCGATACCGCGTTCGGCGATGTCGACCAGGGCCTCGGTGGCGATCGCCTCGATCTCGGGTACCACATACGCGGGACGATGTCTGTCGACGACGGCGCGGAGCGCATCGGCATCGGTCATGTCGATGACCTCGGCGTGATGGGCTACCTGGTGGCCGGGTGCGTCGGCGTAGCGATCCACGGCGACGACCTCGACACCGAGGCGCTGGAACGCGATCACGACCTCTTTGCCGAGTTCACCGGCTCCGAGGACCATCACCTTGGTCGCGGTCGGACTCAGCGGCGTGCCGATGACGTCCGGTGGCCCGGTCGTCGGCGCCGGCTGGGCTGCGCTGATCGCGCTCTCGCTGTTCGACGTCATCCTCAAATCCTACTTGCCGTCAGCACACATCCCGACGCGGTCGGCGCCGGGAGCGAAGCGAGCGGGCCGGATGTCACGCGGCGCCGGGAGCGAAGCGAGCGGGCCGGATGTCGCTCGGCGCCGGGAGCGAAGCGCGCGGGCCGGATGTCACGCGGCGCCGGGAGCGGAGCGCTCATCCGGTCACCTCGTGCACGAAGCACCACCGCCACACCTCGCCCGGTTCGGCCGAACGCATGACCGGGTGCCCGGTGTCGTGGAAGTGTCCCGTCGCGTGCCGGCGCGGGCTGGAGTCGCAACATCCGATGTGTCCGCACGTCAGGCACTTTCGTAGGTGGGCCCAGTGGGTCTCCCCGATCGCGACGCAATCCTGGCAGCTGCGGTCGTCGCCGGCGGCCGGGGCCGGGTCGTCGGCCGGTGCGGCGTCGAACGCCTCCAGTTCGGCGCAGCGTGCGGTGGCGGTCGAGCCGGCCGACGCCGACTCCGGCGGACCGGACGAGGACTTCCGGCGAAAGATCTGCATGCTCGACATTATCCACCGCGCCGGGCGCCATTAGAGTCGCTCGAATGGGCGCATCGCTACTGCTGGTCGCGGTCATCGCCGTGGCGGTCGCGGCTCTGTGCCGTCGCTACGGGTTGTCCTCGCCGCTCGTGCTGGTCACCGTCGGGCTGGGCATCGGCTGGATTCCCGAGCTGCCGTCGGTGGCCCTGGAACCGGAGCTGGTGCTGTTCCTCATCCTGCCGCCGTTGTTGTACTCGGCCTCGCAGGAGAGTTCGTATCAGGCGTTCCGCGCGAACTGGCGCGCGATCGGGTTCCTGGCCGTCGGCCTCCCGCTGGTGACGACGCTGGTCGTCGGGTACGTCGCCTACCTCGTCGTCCCCAATCTCCCGCTCGCCGCGGCGCTGGTGCTCGGCGCCGTCGTCGCGCCGCCGGATGCGGTGTCCGCGCAGGCCATCGGCCGTCGGTTGGGTCTCCCGCGTCGGATGATGACGCTGCTCGGCGGCGAGAGCCTGCTCAATGACGCGACGGCTTTGACCGCCTTCCGGATCGCGCTCGCCGCGGCGGTGGGGGCCACCGCGACGGTCGGCGAAGGGGTCCTGACGTTCGCGGTGGCCGCCCTCGGCGGCCTGATCATGGGGCTGCTCGTCGGGATGGTCGTGTCGTGGGTGCGCGTCTGGCTCACCGACCCACCGATGGAGACGGCCATCGGCATCATCGTCCCGTTCGCCACGTATTACGCGGCGGAGGAGCTGCACGGTTCTGGTGTCATCGCGGTGGTCACGGCCGGTCTCTACCTCGGCCACCGGTCGGTGCGGCTGGGCTATGCGACACGCCTGCAGGACGAGGCGGTGCGCAAGTCGATCGACACCATCCTCGAGTCGTTCGTCTTCCTGCTGATCGGCCTCCAGTTGCCGATGCTCATCGAGGGTGTCGAGAACGAGTCGTGGACGCAGATCGCCATCGACGCCGCGGCCGTCCTGGCGGCGACGATCCTCGTACGGATCGTCTGGGTCTTCCCGGCGACCTATCTGCCCCGTCTGCTCTCACGACGGATCCGCGACCGCGAACCGCCACCCACCCCGGCGTCGGTGTTCGTCGTGTCCTGGGCGGGTATGCGCGGTGTGGTGTCGCTGGCCGCCGCCTTTGCGATACCGGTCTACACCGAGATGAACGAGCCCTTCCCCGCCCGCGCGGAGATCCTGTTCCTCACCTTCGTCGTCGTGGTGGGAACGCTGCTGATCCAGGGCACGACCCTGCCCTGGGTCATCCGATTCCTCGGGGTCAGCGGCGACGAGCATGCGCAGGACCGGCTGGCGTACGCGGCCGCCCAGGACCGGGCGTCCCGCGAGGCCGAACGCCGTCTCGACGAGTACGCGGCCGAGCTGACCGACGACGACCCGCGCCGCCTTCAGGTGGTGATGCTGCGCAAGTGGGTCACGACGCAGCGCAACGTGGCGTGGGAGGAACTGGGCCGGGGCCCCGAAGATCTCGGGGAGAGTCCCTCGTCCGCCGGCGCGCGCCTGCGGACGGAGATCCTGCAGATCCAGCGCGCGGCGTTCATCGCCGAACGCGACGCGGGCCGCATCGACGACGAAGTACTGCGGATCGCGTTGCGCCGCCTCGACTTCGCCGAGGGGCAGGGCGACCGCGATGTTTAACCCCTGAGGAGCCGGAGCCTGCGGAGGGCGTCCCGTCGCCCACCCGAACGACTCCGGGGAGTTCTGCCCATTCCGCCTTCGGCGGTCCGCCCCTACCGTCGGTTCCCATGACCACGACCCTCACCCGCCTGGCCACTGCCGGCGCCTCCCTCGTCCTCACCGCAGGCGCGCTCGCCGTCGGCACCGCCGCCGCGGCTGCTGCGCCGTCCGCACCGTCCTGCGATGCCGGACAACGGACCGTCACCTCGGTCGTCACCGCACACTCGGCGGCGTCGATCTGTCAGTGGCGCTCCGACGGCACGCTCGAATATCGCGGCGTCGCCCGCTCGAGCGGCAACACCCTCCACATCCCGGTGTCCGAGGTGCACCAGCAGGAGAACGGTAGCGGCCGCCCCTATTACGTCGCCTACAACAACGGGTACAAGTACCTCGTCTTCGACGGGCTGGGCCTGAGCATCGTCGGCCCCGACGGGTTGCTGATCAGCTCCGAGGACGCGATCGGCTGAGTGGGACCGTCATCCCTCGCCGACGAACGCGGCGAACACGGTGGTCTCCTCCGTACGACCCCGCAGTGACGTGGTCTCCTGCTCCTCCCAGCGGTCGGCCTCTGTCCGCTGCGCGGCCTCGACCGCACGCCCAGAGGCCAACGGCCGCCGCGGATCCCGCTTGGCCAGCTCCGACAACCGGGCACTCTCGTTCACCGGATCGCCGATGACGGTGTACTCGAATCTCTCGATGGCACCGACGTTTCCGGCGACCACGGCCCCGTGACTGACCCCGATACCCGCCGACAGCTCCGGGACCTCCTCGGCCAACCCGTACGCGATGTCGCGGGCGGCGGCGAGTGCGCTGCCGGCCGCGTCGTCGAGGTCGATGGGCGCACCGAAGATGGCGAGCACCGCGTCGCCCTCGAACTTGTTGACCAGGCCGTCGTGTTCCTCGACCGCCCGCACGATCACGGCGAAGAACTTGTTCAGGATCTCGACGACCTCGGTCGGGCGTCGTTGCGCGGCAAGCGTCGTCGAACCGATGACATCGACGAACAGCGTGGCGGCCAGGCGTTCGGTGCCGCCGAGTTCCGGGCTCGACGACATCGCCGCCTCGGCGACGTCGTGTCCCACGTGACGTCCGAAGAGATCGCGGATCCGTTCCCGCTCACGGAGTCCGGCGACCATCGAGTTGAAACCGACCTGGAGGTCACCGAGTTCGGTGCCGTCGTAGACGACTAGGTCGGCGTTGTCGAGGTCGCCGTCGCTCACGCGGTTCATCCCGGCGCGCACGCTCCGGATGGGTCCGGTCACGCTCATACTCGACAGCAGTGTGAGCAGCAGGCCGGTGAACAGCGCGGTGATCCCGAGGACCGTCGCCCCGACGAACAGATCGAGTTTGGAGGTCTCGTCCCGCGCGAGCCCGAAGGCCAGCACCAGCAGGATGCCAATGATCGGGATGGCCGAACCCACCATCCACGAGACGACCGAGCGCGCCTTCACACCGGTACGTTTGCGTCGGCGGTGCCCGGCCGAGATCAGTTCCGCCGCAACGGGACGCAGCGTGAAGTCGATGAACAGGTACGAGATCGCCACCACCACGACGCCACTGAGGCTCACCACGAAGAGCGTCTTCGGGATCAGCTGCGGGTCGACGATCCCGTACATGATGGTGAGCATGACGGTGGCGATGCCCCACAGGAATCCCTGCACCAGGGACAACCGCCACGGCAACCGCATCGTCCGACGGGCATCGCGTTTGGTCGGCGCGACGTCGCGGATCGCCCAGCGCAGGTCGCGGACGCCGACGTAGGTGCCCCACCCGATCCCCACCACGAAGGCCGCGGTGATGTAGACGGGCACCACGATGAAATTGACCCACCACAGTTCGGCGGTGAAGATGGTCGGCTGCGGGATGCCGACCGCGGTGAGCGAGACCGCGACGATCGCCCCGAACAGATTGGCCACCACGATCGACGCGGTCAGCAGCGTCTGGATGCGGACCCGCTGTTTGACCGAGCTCTCGCCGACGGAACCGAGCAGGATGGACCCGTAGTCGCGGCTCCCCCGCTTCGCACGCATGGGCACTAGCTAATCACGAGCCGTGCCCGGATCCGCGATGAGCTTCGCGGAGCCACTTCCGGAGCGTCACCCCGCCCCTGAGCGGGAGCCCCCTGCCCCTGAGCAGGAACACCCCCTGCCGCCCCCTGAGGAGCGAAGCGCACCACCCTGCCCCCTGAGGAGCGAAGCGCACCACCCTGCCCCCTGAGGAGCGAAGCGCACCACCCTGCCCCCTGAGGAGCGAAGCGTCTCGAAGGGTCAGACGATCTCGCGCCGCACGATCGTCTGATCCCGGCCCGGACCGACGCCCACGCACGAGATGTGCGCACCCGAGAGCTCTTCGAGCCGCAGGATGTAGTTCTGCGCGTTCTGGGGCAGCTCCTCGAAGGTCTTGCACTGGGAGATGTCCTCCCACCAGCCGGGCATCTCCTCGTAGATCGGCTTCGCGTGGTGGAAGCCGGTCTGCGTCATCGGCATCTCCTCGACACGTTCGCCGTCGACTTCGTAGGCCACACAGATCGGCACGGTGTCGAGGCTGGAGAGGACGTCGAGCTTGGTGAGGAAGTAGTCGGTGATGCCGTTGACGCGGGTCGCGTAACGGGCGATCACGGCGTCGAACCAGCCGCAGCGGCGGGCACGTCCGGTGGTCACGCCCACCTCGCCGCCGGTCTTGGCCAGGTACGCGCCCCACTCGTCGAAGAGCTCGGTGGGGAACGGTCCCGATCCCACGCGCGTGGTGTAGGCCTTCAGGATGCCGAGGACGGTGGTGATCTTGTTGGGACCGATTCCGGCGCCCACCGCGGCACCGCCGGCCGTCGGGTTCGACGACGTCACATACGGATAGGTGCCGTGGTCGACGTCGAGCAGGGTGCCCTGCGAACCCTCCAGCAGCACCGTCTCGCCGTTCTCCAGGGCCTGGTTCAGCAGCAGGCGGGTGTCGGAGATGCGGTGCTTGAAACCCTCGGCCTGCCCGAGGACCTCGTCGACGACCTGCGCCGGGTCGAGAGCCTTGCGGTTGTAGATCTTGACCAGGATCTGGTTCTTCAGCTCGAGCGCGGCCTCGACCTTCTGGGTGAGGATCTTCTCGTCGAGGACGTCGGCGACGCGCACACCGACGCGGGCGATCTTGTCCTGGTAGCAAGGGCCGATGCCGCGACCGGTGGTCCCGATCTTCTTGTTGCCCAGGAACCGCTCGGTGACCTTGTCGATCGCGACGTGGTACGGCATGAGCAGGTGCGCGTCGGCGGAGATCAGGAGGCCGGAGGTGTCGACGTCGCGGTCCTCGAGGCCACCGAGTTCGGTGAGCAGCACGCCGGGGTCGACGACGACGCCGTTGCCGATCACGTTCTGCACACCGGGCGTCAGGATGCCGGACGGGATGAGGTGCAGCGCGAAGGTTTCCCCGTTGGGGAGTACGACGGTGTGCCCGGCGTTGTTGCCGCCCTGATAGCGGACAACCCAGTTGATCCGGCCTCCGAGGAGGTCGGTCGCTTTGCCTTTGCCCTCGTCACCCCACTGGGCTCCGATAAGCACGATCGCGGCCATGTCCGGTACTCCTTTGTGTGGCGCGCTTGGGACCAAACCTGACCAACACTACTGGGTCGGCGCGCTCGATACGCTATCCGCGTGCCGTTTGCCCTTCTGACCCAGACCAGCCGCGCCGACGACAAGAAGGCCGTCCGCGCCGCGGTCGCCGATGCCCTGGCCGATCCCGACGTCTCCCGCCTCGTCGTCGAGCCGCGCGTCGCCGAGCGGTTCGCGCCCACCGTGGCCCACGAGAACGACATCTTCCTGTCCCAGGTGCTCGCCGCACTGATGGTCACCGAACGACTCGACGTCGAGGTCGCGTACGTCTCCGCCGAGGCCACCCCGGCGACGCGCCGCTACGGGTTGCCGCACGGGCCGGCGGCACGCGACCTGGCCGAGCACGGCACCGCGGTCGCGGTACCGCTCATCCGCGACGACGCCGCGACGGTCGTGGTCGGCAGCGCCCGCCACCTGGGTGCCGAGGGCGCGAAGCTGCACGGCGAGACCTACGTCGACAACGAGCGCCTGTTCGACGGCGAGGTGCGTTCCGTGCTCATCGAGCCGACCCTCACCGCGCCCGGGCTGCGCGCACAGGTGGAGCGGATGTTGTTGCCGGGCAAGTGGTTCGCCGGACGGGCCTGCCAGACCGGGGGCACCAACGTCGTCGTCGAACGCGAAGGGGTGGTGAACCCACGCGTCCTGAAGCGGTCGACGTTCTACCGACACGTCACCGATCTGCTGCTCGTACGTCCCTGACGGGCAGCGCCTCCGGCCCCGTCGTGAGGTGGAGGTCGTCGCGTCGGATGAGGGCGGTCGCCACGACGCTGATGATCGCGGTGAGCACCAGGTATCCGGCTGCGAGCCACGGCGACCCACTCGCCGCGCCGATCAGCGCGGTGAGGATGAGCGGCGTCAGACCCGATGCGTAGATCCCGGAGAACTGGTAGACGACCGACAGACCGGTGTAGCGCACCGGGGTCGGGTACAGACTCGCGAACAATGTGCCCTGCGCGCCGTAGAACAGTGCATGGATCACGCCGAAGACGATCACCAGCCCGACGGTGAACCACAGCAGATTCGACGTCCCGAACAGCACGAACACCGGGTAGACCGCGACGCCGTAGGCGGTGATCCCGACCAGATAGATCGTCTTGGCGCCGTAGCGGTCGGTGAGCAGTCCGGAGAACGGCAACAGAGCCGCCATGACCAGCGATGCGATCGTCACGGCCACCAGGACCGGGACCTTTTCCATGTCGAGTTCGGTGGTCGCGTAGGCGATCGCGAAGACGCCCCAGGTGTTGAAGGCCGATCCCTCACCCCACCGGGCGAGGAGGCCGAGGACGGTGTTGCGCGTGTTCGGCGGGACCACGACGTCGCGCAGCGGTGCCGTGGACTTCTTCGCGAGTTCGGCGACCTCGGCGAAGGCCGGCGTCTCGTCGACCTTGAGGCGTACGACGAACCCGATGACCACCAGCACGATGCTCACCAGGAACGCGATACGCCAGCCGTAGGTCAGGAAGGCCTGATCGTCGAGCGCCACCTGCAGCAGGGCGAACACACCTGTGCCCAAGGCGAGTCCGAGTGCCAGGCCGATTTGCGGGATGCTCCCGAACAGACCGCGTTTGCCGTCGGGGCTGTGCTCGACCGACAGCAGGACGGCGCCCGCCCACTCCCCGCCCAGCGCGAACCCCTGAACGATGCGCAAGAGCAGCAACAGGATCGGGGCGAGCACCCCGACCGACGCCGCGGTCGGGAGTACACCCATGAGCGCGGTCGCGACGCCCATCATCACCATCGTGATCGCGAGCGTGCGCTTGCGGCCGATGCGATCGCCGATGTGCCCGAACACGATTCCGCCGATCGGGCGCACCACGAAGCCCACCGCGAAGGTCGCGAAGGACAGCAGGGTTCCGACGAACGAACTCTGGTCGGGGAAGAAGAGCTGGTTGAACACCAGGCTGGCCGCGGTCGCATAGAGGAAGAAGTCGTACCACTCGACGGTCGTGCCGAGAAGACTCGCCGCGACGACGGTCCGGAGCCGCTTGCGCCGCTCGGCCTCGGTCTCGCCGGCCGGGGCAGGTGCTGTGAGTGTGGTGGTAGCCATGACCGACACACGGTAACGACGCGACGTCCCGATCCGGCGACTACGAATCATGGTGAGCGAAAAGTTGCGGCCGTGTGCAACCGTCGCCGGTCAGGGCAGGAGAATGCGCGGCCGAGCAGTCATCGGGCCGCGACGAAGAAGTCGTCCAGAGTCACCATGCGCAGCCGGCGATTCCGGATGATCTCGACGAGTTCGGGGTACACCTTGGTCACCGGATCGTGATTGGCGTGACCGATGACGATGCTCTGCGGGCGGAAGTACTTGCGCGCGCAGCGGATCAGATACTTCTCGGTGATCAGGCCGGAGTCCGACAGCGAGCCGTACCAGAGGGTCGGCACCGTGTAGCCGAGGTCGGCGGCCACCGCGTCGACGGTGGGGTGTGACGCACGGTCACCAGGTCATCTCGTCCCGACATCGTCGCTGGTGGTCGTCGGGATCGATCTGCACCGTCGCGTGCTCGAGTCCGTGCCGGGCCAGGACGGCCTGCGCGGCGGGCAGCACCTCACCGTTGGGGCGACTGCTGCCGAGATGGACGGTGGCCACGTCCATCCCCGTCGTGAGCGTCCAGACATGGAGATCGTGCACGTCGTCGACCACGGGGATGTCGGCCAGATCGGCCCGCAACGCCTCGACGTCGACGTGGGCCGGCGCCTGCTGGTTGAGGATGCGAAGCGCATCGAGCGCGAGTCGCACCGCGCGCGGGACCACCCACAGCGCGATCAGCACCGCGACGACGATGTCGGCGTAACCCCATCCGGTCGTCATCGCGACGATGCCGGCCACCAGGACACCGACGCTGCCGACGGCGTCGGCCAGGACTTCGAGGTAGGCGCCGCGGACCGCGATCGACTCCTTGGCGTCCGCGCGCAACAGCAACATGACCCCGAGATTCACCAGCAGACCGATCAGGGCCACGACGATCAGCGTGAGTCCCGGGACCTGCGGATCGCTGCCGATGCGTTCCACCGCCTCGTAGAGCACGAACGCGGCGACGCCCATCAACAGCACGGCATTGGCGACCGCGGTGAACACCTCGGCGCGGTGCCAGCCGAAACTACGGGTGTCGGTGATCCGCCCGTGCCGGCCGAGCAACAGCGCGATCAGCCCCATGACGAGCGCGACGACGTCGGTCAGCATGTGTCCCGCGTCGGCGATCAGCGCGAGCGAGTTCACCAGGATGCCGGTGACGAGTTCGACGACGAAGTAGCTGCCGATCAGTCCCACCGCCAGCACCATCGGCCAGAGCCGCCGCTGCCCACCGCCCGCGGGAGCGTGCGAGTGCGAATGTGAATGCCCCATGATGCCGGTCAATATATGCAGAACTTCGCATATGTGGCAACAGGCCGGTCAGCTCCGCAGGGTCGCCAGCGCCGAGGACCTGCGCAGACCCGCCGTCATCAGCAGGTCGACGAGCAGCGAGCGGATCTCCGCGAGCAGCGCAGCCTCCGACAACTCGCTGTTGGTGACCAGGTCGATCCGGGCCTTGCGCACGATGCTGCGGATCACCCTGGCCGCGTCGGCCTGGTCGGGTTCCTCGCCGGGGTCGGCCATCATCATCGCGCGCAGCACCTCGAAGGCGCCGGCGAGATCGTCGATGATCTCGATCAATTCGGGGAGCACCGGCACCCCCCGCTGGGTCATGCCGAGCGAGCGCCGCGCGATGATCCGGAAATTGCGCACGGCGTTGTCGATCGGGTCGGCGGTGGCCGAGATCCGGTCCAACCGCATCCGCGAACCCCAGTAGAGCGGTGAGATCCGGGTGACCTCGCGTCCGCCCGTCATGTCCGACCGCATCTTGTTGATCTCCGCCTGCGTCCCGCGGCCGGCTTCGAGTGCGGCCGCGATGAGTTCCTCGTCGCGCTCACGGAGTCCGGTGGCCAGCTGACGGGCGGCGTCGCGAACCGTGGCGAGGACCCCGGCCGCGTCCCGGCGCGCCCGGCTCGCCGGGTTCACCGGTAGCAGCGCCCCCACGAGGATGCCGACCAGCCCGCCGATCAGCGCGTCGAGCGCGCGATGGAAACCCGCCACCCCGCCGGGCGGGAGAAGCGTCGCGACCAACGCGGCCGACGAGGCCGCCTGCATGGGGACGAGCGGACCGTCGTCGAGGAAGACCGCCACCGTCATCGCCAGGGCGACGACGATCATGATCTGCCACGCCCCCTCACCGACCAGGCTGATGAAGAGGTCGCCGACGAGGATCCCGATCGCGACGCCGCCGACGAGTTCGGCTGCGCGCCGCCACCGCTGCCCCAGCGAGAGGCCGAGCGAGATCACCGCGGCGATCGGGGCGAAGAACGGGTCGGGATGGACGAAGATCTCCACCGCGATCCACCAGGAGACGCCCGCCGCGAGCGCGCACTGCACGATGGGGACGAGCGAGACACGCAGCCTGCGCAGCCGGTTCTTCAGCGGCGCGGGCATCGCGTTGAACACCCGGCGCGGGTACGACGGGTTCGCGGCGCTCGATCCCATCAGGCGGACGTCATCCCGGGATGACCGGTCGTCTCGGTGTCGTCACACAAGGCCGAGTTCGGCGGCCGCGCGTGGATCGCTGTCGTTGAGCAGGTCGAGGCAACGCAGGTGCTCATCCTCCTCGCCCACCAGTTCGGCGGCCCGGGCCAGCGCCCCGACACACCGCAGGAAGCCGCGGTTCGGTTCATGGCTCCACGGCACCGGGCCGAAACCCTTCCAGCCGTGGCGGCGCAGCTGATCGAGGCCGCGGTGGTAACCGGTCCGCGCGTAGGCATAGGCCGCGATCACCGCGGGCGTGTCGATGTCGCCGCCGGCCGCGGCGCCCTTCGACGACTCGAGAGCCGCCTCGGCCAGATACGCCCAGGCGATCGACGCGGTCGGGTGCGCGGCCGCGACCTCCGCCGCGGCGGCGCCGTTGAGCAGGTCCGATTCGGCGTCGTCGTCCCCGGTGAGCAGAACCGGTTGTGGGCCGAGAAGATCTCCGAAAGACGTCATGCCCTCTATTCAAGCATCGTGTCGCCGGGGACCCTTCGTTCGATCAAACGCCCTAGTGCTGGATTGTCGGGCCATTCGCTAGGGTGAATGGCGCAATCGGTCCTGCTGCCCTCCCGCTGATCCGGTGTCGTCGGGCGGCCGGACCGAAGTCGTGCAATGGCGGAATGCGGGGTGAATCAGTCGATGGCGCGATCTGAGAGGCCGAGAGCTGCTGTCACCAGGGCTCTGTCGACCCTGAAACAGGTCCGGGAGGATCGTCGTGCTCGCCTGGCGGGTGCCCGACCGACCCCCGATACTGTTCCGACCGGCACCGACGCCACGCCACCCAGCACCAGCAGAGAGGGCCGCGAGCCAGCTGTGGACGATTCCACCCAGAACGAGACCGCCGAGGGCAAGGCCACCGAGGACACGGCCACCGGGACCGAGGCGACCGCAGCGGAGTCCACGACAGACGCGTCCACCGCGGCCGGCGCCGCGAAGAAGTCCCCGGCACCGAAGCCGAAGGGTGGACGCGGTATCGACGGCGCCACCCAGGTGATCAATCGCGACAGCCTCCCGTCTGCCGAGGATCTCGAGGATCTCGACGACATCGACCCGCTGAGCGACGAACCCGAGTCCGCCTCGACCGAGGAGACGGCGACCGACGACGCCACGAGCGAGGACGCCCCCGCCCCGAAGCGCCTCGGGCCCAGCGATTCGAAGACCACGGTCATCCGACGGTCGGACCTCCCCGACGCCGAGGGGCTCGAAGACCTCGACGACATCGACCCGACGGCCCCGGAGCCCGAGGCAGCCTCGCCCGAATCCGAGACCGACGGGGAGGGTCCGACAGACGAGGCCGCCGAGGCAGAGCCGTCCGAGTCCGAGTCCGAGTCCTCCGCAGCGGAATCGACGGAGGAGTCGGAGTCGGACGACGAGGCGGACTCCGACACCGACGCGGCGGCTGAGCCGGTGGTCCCCGAGGACGACACCGACCCGTCGACGGGTACCGCGGTCAGCGCGGGTGTCGCAGCGGCCGGCGCGGCTGCCGTGGCGGCCGGCACGACCGAGACCGACGACGACGTTGCAGACGCGGAGTCGACCACAGACGAGTCCGCGACAGACGAGGCCGGGGACGCCACCGACGAAGTCGAGGACCCGAACGCCGAGACCGAGGCGATCGAGACCGAGCCGACCGAGACCGAGCCGACCGAAGACGCGGCGGCGACGGACGAGACGGCGACAGACGAGACGGCGACGGACGAGACAGAGGCAGAGTCCCCCACCGAGGCGATCGTCGTGCCCGCCGGCGGGACCACCGGCACACCCGAGACCGACACGGCCGACGCTGCAGACGACGCCGAAGCCGACGACAAGGCCGACGAAGCCGGCAAGGCCGACGGACCGGACGCCGCCACGACCGTCATCCCCGCGGCTGCGGCTGCGGCGGCCGCCGCGTCCGCCCGAGACGAGCCCGCCACGGCAGATGACGAGGTCCGGACCACCCCCGAGCCGGCCGTTCCCGCCTCGACCGCGGGGTGGACGACGACCGACCGCGAACCCCAGGTCATCCCGGGAAGCGGCCCCGCGTCGCAGAAGAAGAAGCGCGGCAAGCGCCTGCTGATCGCGGCGGCGGCGGTCGTGGTGGTGATCGTGGCCGTCGTCGGCGGCATCTTCGCCTACAACAGCCTGCGCGGCCCAGCACCGGCCGACGAGGCCGCGACCGTCGCGATGGACTACACGACCGCGCTGTACGAGGGCGACCTCTCGACCCTGCGGTCGGTCACCTGCGGTGAGCTCAACGCGTTCTACAGCGACTTCGACGATGCCGCGTACGAGCGGACCTACGAGGCGCAGCGCGCCCGCAACGAGCTCGTGCAGACGCAGGCGATCAACGCGGTCCGGGTCGTCGAGGGCGGCAATCAGGCCGTCGTCGAGGTCGTCGCCGTGCACACCAACACACCCGACCAGCCCGAGACCGTCACCCTCAACCTGCAGCGCGACGGCGACGACTGGAAGGTGTGCAACCCCACGTGACGAACGGACACCGGTACGGCCCGCCGCCGGCCGGGCCGGGTGACCGTTCTGCACCTGGATACTTCACGCCGCCGGCCCGACCGGCGCCGGCCGCGGGCACGGCGCCCAGCCGGACTCCCGGGCCGGACAACCGGGTCCGCACCAGTCGGATCCGTCCCTACGAGGTCGGTCCACCGCAACGGACCCGGTCACGCGTCGACCCGGCCGTCGTGATCGCGGCGCTGGTCATGATCGCGCTCGCCGCCGCGGTTGTCGTGGGTCTCGCCCTCACCTGAGTGCACGGACAACACTGCCCGCACCCCTCGTCGGAGTGCGGGCAGCGGTTGGTCACCTCGGTCAGGCGGTCAGGGACTTGCCGTTGGACTTGAGGTCGTTGCACGCCTCGACAACGCGCTCGCTCATGTTGCTCTCGGCCTTCTTCGACCAGCTGCGCGGGTCGTAGACCTTCTTGTTGCCGACGTCGCCGTCGACCTTCAGCACACCGTCGTAGTTGCCGAACATGTGGCCGGCGACCGGGCGGGTGTAGGCGTACTGCGTGTCGGTGTCGACGTTCATCTTGATGACGCCGTAGCTCAGCGCCTCGTCGATCTCGCTCTTCAGCGAGCCCGAACCGCCATGGAAGACGAAGTCGAACGGCTTGGCGCCCTCGGCCAGACCCAGCTTCTTGGTCGCCACTTCCTGGCCGGTGTTGAGCACATCGGGACGCAGCTTGACGTTGCCCGGCTTGTAGACGCCGTGCACGTTGCCGAAGGTCGCGGCCAGCAGGTAACGGTTGCCGCTGTCGCTGGCACCGAGCGCCTCGATGGTCTTCTCGAAGTCCTCGGGGGTGGTGAACAGCTTGTCGTTGATCTCGTTCTCGACGCCGTCCTCTTCGCCACCGACCACGCCGATCTCGATCTCGAGGATGATGTTGGCGGCACCGGCCTTGGCCAGCAGTTCCTTGGCGATCTCCAGGTTCTCGTCGAGCGGCACGGCGCTGCCGTCCCACATGTGCGACTGGAAGAGCGGATTGCGGCCGGCGTCGACGCGCTCCTGCGAGATCTGCAGCAGCGGCCGGACGTAGGTGTCGAGCTTGTCCTTGGGGCAGTGGTCGGTGTGCAGACCGATGAGGACGTCGTACTTGGCCGCGACGACGTGCGCGAACTCGGCGAGTGCGACCGCGCCGGTCACCATGTCCTTGACACCCTGGCCGGACCCGAACTCGGCGCCACCGGTCGAGAACTGGATGATCCCGTCACTGCCTGCGTCGGCGAAACCCTTGATCGCGGCGTTGATCGTCGACGACGAGGTGCAGTTGATCGCGGGGAATGCGTAACCGCCCTTCTTCGCCTTGTCGAACATCTCGGCGTACTGCTCCGGGGTTGCAATGGGCATCGACGAATCCTCCAGGGTGTTGATGTGCTCTGGTGTTCGGGTTCTCTCGCCTCGAGTGGTGCTTCGGTGGCGAGCAGCCGGACTTCCCGCGGCCGGACTCCCCCCAGTATGGCAGGTGCCACATCGCCCGGCGCGGGCACCATTCGTGCCCGGACCTGCTGGAAAACGACGATGGCGGAGCCGTGAGATTCTGTCCTCGACGCACCCGCAGGTACTCTGGGTCCCCGTGATCGACTCCGCTCTTGCCACCACGACCACCAACCTGGCGCTCCTGCCGGGATTCCTGGATCCGGTGAACCTGCTCAACTCGTTCGGCACATGGATGCTGGCCGGTCTCCTGCTGGTCGTGTTCATCGAGTCGGGTCTGCTGTTCCCGCTGCTCCCCGGCGACTCGCTGCTCTTCACCGCGGGTCTCATCGTGGCGGCGAAGTCCGCGGAGATCGAACCGTTCGCACCGCTCTGGGTGCTCCTCGTGCTGATCCCCATCGCGGCGTTCCTCGGCGACCAGGTCGGCTACTGGATCGGCAAGAAGGCGGGGTATTCGCTGTTCCGGCCGGACGCGAAGATCTTGAAGCAGGTCTACATCGAGGAAGCGCACGAGTTCTTCGAGAAGCACGGCCCGGTGACGATCATCCTCGCGCGCTTCGTCCCCATCGTGCGGACCTACGCACCGCTGGTCGCCGGTGCCGCGAAGATGCGGTACCCGATCTTCCTCACGTACAACATCATCGGCGCGATCGCCTGGGGCGCGGGTGTCACGCTGCTCGGATACTTCCTGGGGCAGATCGAGTTCATCCGCGACAACATCGACTACATCTTCCTGTTCATCGTCTTCATCTCGGTTCTGCCGATCATCACCGAGATCGGCAAGCGCATCCTGCGCTCGCGCAAGAAGGTCGTCGAGGAAGCTCCGCTGCCCGCGTCCGACGATGCGAAGAATCAGACCGCCGAGAACTGATCGGCCCCTCGGCCGGCGCGCCGAGTCATCCCGTCAGCTCGATTCTTAACCTTCCGCCGGGGCGCCTGCGCGCTTAGCGTCGCCGATCATGGCAACTCCGACCGTCACGGCGACGGGTCCCGTGCTCGACGCCGCCCCGTCACAGATGCGTCTGGTGGGCCGTCGCCGCCCTGGGCGGTGGGTCGCAGCGACGGTGGCCGTCGTCCTGGGCGCGATGTTCGTCAACACACTGGTGACCAACGAGCGCTTCGAATGGCCCACGGTGGCGCAGTACTTCACCCAGGAGTCGGTGCTGCGCGGCTTGTGGCTCACACTGTGGCTCACCGCGGTGACGTTCGCCGCCGGATTCGTGCTCGGCATCGGACTGGCGGCGATGCGCTTGTGGGGCGGCCCGCTGCTCCAGTCGATCTCGTTCGGATTCGTGTGGATCGTGCGGTCGGTGCCGCCACTGGTGCTGCTGCTGTTCTGGTTTCAGCTCGCTTCGCTCTATCCACGCCTGTCGCTGGGCATCCCGTTCGGGCCCGAGTTCACCTCGGTGGACACCACTCACCTCATCGGTCCGCTGACAGCAGCCTTCATCGCGCTGACCATCGACGTGGCAGCGTTCGCGGCCGAGATCGTGCGCGGCGGACTCGTCTCGGTCGACGACGGACAGACCGAGGCCGCCCGCTCGCTGGGGCTCGCTCCCAGCCGGATCTTCCGGCGCATCGTCCTCCCCCAGGCGATGCCCGCGATCGTCCCCGCCTCCGGCAACCTGCTCATCGGTTTGCTGAAGTCGACGTCGCTGGTCAGCGTGATCGCCGTGACCGATCTGCTGTATTCGGTGCAGCTGGTCTACAACCAGAACTTCAAGGTGATGCCGCTGCTGCTGGTGGCCACCATCTGGTACATCGTGATCACCTCGCTGCTGGCGATCGGTCAGTACTTCGTGGAGCGGCGTTTCGCCCGGGGCCGACGCGACGCACGTCCGTTCGCCGACATCCTCCGCGACGCCGCGCGTCTGCGCCCGCGCCTGCCCGGGACGCCGCGATGAGCGCCGTGGAGATCCGCGGCCTCGAGAAGTCCTTCGGCGGCCGGGAGGTTCTGCGCGGCATCGACCTCGATGTCGCCACCGGGGAGGTGGCCATCGTGCTCGGACCGTCGGGGTCCGGAAAGTCCACTCTGCTGCGGTGTGTCAACCATCTGGAGCGCCCCGACCGCGGTCATGTGCGGGTGCACGGCGATGTCATCGGTTACCGCGAAACGCGCCGACGCAACGGCGAGACGGTATTGCGCGAACTGCCTCCCCGTGAGGTCGCTCGACAACGCCGCCGGATCGGCATGGTCTTCCAGCAGTTCAACCTGTTCCCGCACTTCACCGTCCTGGAGAACCTCACCGAGGGTCAGCTCGCGGCCGGCACCTCACCGGACGAGGCGGACGAGCGGGGGCGGGCGTTGCTCGCCCGGGTGGGCCTCGCGGGACGTGAGAAGTCGTACCCGTCGCACCTGTCCGGCGGTCAGCAACAGCGGGTGGCCATCGCTCGCACCCTCGCCATGCAACCCGACGTCGTCCTGTTCGACGAGCCGACCTCCGCGCTCGACCCCGAGCTGGTGGGCGAGGTCCTCGCCGTCATCCGCGACCTCGCCGAATCCGGAATGACCCTTGTCGTCGTCACCCACGAGATCGGTTTCGCCCGCGATGTCGCCGACACCGTGATCTTCATGGACGACGGCCTGATCGTCGAGACCGGTTCGCCCGAGCGCATTTTCGCCGCCGCCGAGCACCCCCGCACCCGCGAATTCCTCGCGGCCGTGCGCTGACCTTCCCACACCACTGACGACGCCAAGGAGAACCCATGCGCAGCCGCGCTCTGCTCGCCCTACCTCTGATCGCAGCCGCGACGCTGATGATCGGCGCATGCGGTGGCTCGACCGACCCGGCCGGCGAGAGCTATGCGATCCCCACCCAGGACGTGGTGTCGTCGGTGGCGGTCGATCCCGCCGCGCAGGCCCTCCTGCCGCCGGGGACCGGCGAGCTCACCCTCGGCCTCACCCGCGCGCCCGGGGTCAACAACCTCCCGCACGCGGGCGAGGTCCCGGAGGGCAACCCGGTTGGCCTCGACGTCGACCTGCGCAACGCGGTCGCCAAAGCCCTCGGCGTGACGTGGAACGAGGAGGTCGGCACCTTCTCGACCATCATCCCCGGCGTGCAGAACGGCCGATATCAGGTGGGGCAGGGCAACTTCGGTGTGACGAGGTCTCGGCTCGAGGTGGTCGACTTCGCCACGTACCTCAATGACGGACAGGCCTTTGTCGGCTCGTCCGGGTCCGGTCTGACCTCCGTCACGACGCTGGAAGACCTGTGCGGCAAGAAGATCGTGACCGGATCCGGCACCACCTTCCAACAGATCTTGGAGAAGGGCGTGCAGGAGTGCACGACACACGGCAAGCCCGCCTACTCGGTTCAGTACCTCGACGACCAGGGCGCGATCATTCTCAGCCTGCAGAACAACAAGGTCGACGCCTACTTCGGCCCCACCCTGTCGCTGCGGTACCTCGTCGACAAGGTGCCCGGGACGACGTTCCTCGGCGAATACTCCACCACCGTCGTCGGATTCGTGACGGCCAAGAACTCCCCGGTCGCCCGGGCGATCAGTCAAGCGGTCAACACCCTCATCGCCCGCGGCGAGTACCAGCGGTTGTTCGACAAGTGGAATGTCCCCACGTCGGCGCTGCCGAGGTCCGAGATCAACCCCACCGCAGGATTCTGAGCCGCCCGTCACCACGCGGCGTCGAGGTCGGCGTGCTGCCGGACCCACGCGTGCATGGCGATTCCGGCGGCGACGCCCGCGTTGATGCTGCGCGTCGAGCCGAACTGGGCGATGGACACCGTGAGATCGGCCTCGCGCTGCGCGTCGTCGCTGACCCCCGGGCCCTCCTGACCGAACAGCAGCACGCAGTCGCGCGGTAGATCCGCCGTCTCGAGGGGCCGCGCACCGGGCGTGTTGTCCACAGCCACCACGGTGAGTCGCGCGTCCCGAGCCCAGGCGATCAGGTCGGACACCGTCTCGTGGTGCATCAGGTGCTGGTATCGGTCGGTCACCATCGCTCCGCGGCGATTCCAGCGGCGCCGTCCGACGATGTGGACGGCGGCCACCGCGAAGGCATTGGCGGTGCGCACCACGGTGCCGATGTTGGCGTCGTGCGCGAAGTTCTCGATGGCGACGTGGAGTGGATGCCGCCGGGCGTCGATGTCGGCGACGATCGCCTCTCGCGACCAGTACCGATACGCGTCGACGACGTTGCGGGTGTCCCCGTGGGCGAGGAGCTCGGCGTCGAGGCGCGGATCATCGGGCACGGGCTCGCCCGGATGCTCGACGGTCCAGGGCCCGACCCCGACGGCCGGCCCGGTCTGCCACTCGGTGGGTCCCGCGGCGTCGTCTCCGCCGTGACCGGCCGACTCGTCAGGCAAGCCCGAGATCGCCGAGGTCGAGGAGGGAGCGGTACGGCACGCCGAGGGCCGTGATGACCGCGTCCGCGCCGGTCGCGCGGTCGACGACGGTGGCCACCCCGACGACGTTGCCACCGATACCGCGGACGGCTTCGACAGCCGTGGACGGGGAGGCCCCGGTCGTGCTGGTGTCCTCGACGACGAGCACGTCGCGGCCGACGATGTCGGGCCCCTCGATCTGACGTTGCATGCCGTGCGCCTTGGCTGCCTTGCGGACGACGAACGCGTCGACCGACCGGCCGTCCGCGTGCATGATCGACGTCGCCACGGGGTCCGCGCCGAGGGTCAGGCCACCGACCGCGGCGTACTCCCAGTCCGCGGTCAGCTCCCGCATCAGCGTGCCGATCAGTCGCGAGGCCTCGTGGTGCAGCGTCGCCCGGCGCAGGTCGACGTAGTAGTCGGCCTCTTTACCCGACGACAGCGTCACCTTGCCGTGGACGACGGCGAGCTCACGGACGAGCTCGGCGAGCCGTGCCTTCGCGGCCGGGTCGACCCGCGGGGTCTCGGCGGGAACCGGGGCGGACGAGGACATGCGACTTCCCTCTCGGTCGAACGTGCCGGGATCGACGATCTCCGGTGCGTGGCGTGCTGGGCGCGATCAGTTGCGGTGCCGGTTGGGCCGCTCGCCCGTGTCCCGGCGAGGTGCCTCGTCGGAAGTCGCGCCGGACCCGCGGACGGGCATCGGCGACATCCGGCGGCCACCGGTGGTCGGTGACGGGGGTGTGCGCGTCGGTGCCGGATTGTCGGACTCCGCCGGCTGCGACGCGCCGGCCGTGGAGCCGCCGGCCCGCGACTCGCCCTGGGCCTGCCGCCTGCGCTTGTCCCGCAACGATTCGGTCTTCTCGTCGGCGAGTTCGGCCCGCGTGGGTCCGTGCGGGTCGCGCGGATCGGGCGAGTCCTCGGGTTCCCGGACCGGCGGCAGCACTCGCAGCAGGTCGGCGAATCGGCGAACGACCTCCAGACCCGTGTTCAGCTTGGCCGGGTCGTTCGTCACCGGCATCGAGCCCAGCGCCCAGTTGCCCTCGTTCCAGAGGACCTCGACGAACGCGGGCGCCTTGTTGGCGAGCGCGACCATCCGGCGGTCGCAGACCCGACGGGCGACGTCGAGATTGTTGGAGAACATGACACGCGGGCCCATCGCACCCAGCAGTTCCACGTCCTCCTCGGCGGGGGCGAGGACGTCCTCGTGCCGGAGGTCGACGACGACATGCGACGGCGAAGAGCGTCGGACGGCGATCACGGTCGCGGTCTCGGCGAGGTCGAAGACCACGGCCTCCACCCCGGCGTAGTGTCCGTATGCGACGTCCTGGACCGGGATGTGGTGGCCCACGTTCATGGTGGCGCGCCGAAACACCTTGCGCAGCTTGGTGTCCGACTCACGGAACTTGAACTCGTGTTCATCGCCCCAGACCGCACGCTGGTGCCGTGCATCGCTCGACCGCTGGCGGTCGAGCCACAACAGGACACCCGCACCCAGTAGGGCCACGGCGGCGATCAGGAAATAGACGGTGGTCATCGCGCTACAGCCTACTATCGGCGGGCCCGCGGTGAGGTCATCCGCCTACCCGGATGTACCCGCGTTCCTTGTCGACGACGTTGACCAGCACGTCGGCCGGCTCCTCGGTGCCCGCGGCGACGTAGCGCCGGAGGTTGTCGAGGACCTGCTCGGCCAGCGCATCGCGCCACCCGACGGCGTCCCCGCTCATGTGTGCCGAGATCGCGACCCCGGGCAGGTCCCACAGTTCACTGTCGGCGGGCAGCGGCTCGGTGGCGAAGACGTCGAGCGTGGCCGCGCCCAGGTGTCCCGATCGGAGCGACCGCACCAGGGCCGGCTCGTCGACGAGCTCGCCGCGTCCGACGTTGACCAGGTGTGCGCCGGGCTTCATCGCCGCCAGCACGGTCGCGTCGATCATTCCGGAGGTCTGCTCGGTCAGCGGCGCGATCGCGACGACGGTGTCGAAGTCGCCCACGTGCGCGGCGAGGTCGTCGGTGGCGACGACGTGTCCGAAGTCCGGGTCCGACGCGCGTTCGGTCCGGCCTGCCCCGGTCACCCGTACACCCACGGCGCGTAGCAGTTTCGCGGTCGCGCGGCCGATCCCGCCGGTGCCGATCACGAGCGCGGAGGTGCGGTGGGTCGCCACGGTCTCGCGGTGCCGCCATTCATGGTCGCGCTGCAACGCCATCGACTCGTGTAAACCCTTGTGCCGCGCGAGGACAGCGGCGAGGACGAATTCCGCGATCGGCCGGTCGAAGACGCCGTGCGCGTTGGTCACCACGACGTCCGAGGCCCGCAACTCGTCGAAGAGCAATGAGTCGACGCCGGCCGCACACACGTGCACCCAGCGCAACGATGCCGTCGCCTCGCCCCAGTGGTCAGCGAGCCCGCGGGAGAAGAAGTCCCACAACACGAAGACGTCCGCACCCGGCAGGGCGGAGCCCAGATCGTCAGCCGTGCAGAGCCGTACCGTCGCGAGCTCCTCGATCTCGGCGAGGTTCCCCGGCAGAGGGGCGTCGGGAGAGATCAACAGGGCAACCACGGGCGCATGCGGGGTCATGACCCCACCGTAGGTGACGGGTCGGTGTGGTCGTCGATCACGAAGAGCAGCAGCGTCACCGCGAGGAAACCGGCGGGCACCCAGGCGGCGCGACCGCCCAACAGTTGGGTGCAGACCGCCCCGACGAGTGCGCCACCCGCGAACGCCCCCACCAGGCGGCCGTAGATCGCGAGGGCCTTGCGCGCATCCGGCGACCGGTCGACGGCCACCCCGTAGCCGGCCTCCACGAGCCGCATGAGATTCCCGGTCGTGGCCACCGCGATGTAGTTGAGATCGCCGATGTTGCGGAACAACTCGATCTGCATCGCCGTGATGAACGAGATGGGGATGGTGACGAACGAATGCGGCACCGAGGTGGGGACGAAGCCGATCACCACGAGGATCGCCACCTGCAGCGCCATCGTCACCCGGATCGGATAGACGAGCAGGCGGTCGAGCCGGCCGGCCTTCACGTGCACCGCGAGCACGACGCCGACGAGAAAGGCGAGGATCGGCCACAGATGACCGGACGCCTGATGCCATTGCCGCTCCGACAGATTCAGCGCGAGGAGGATGACGTTTCCGGTCTGGGCATTGGCGAACACCCCGCCCCGGGACAGGTACGTGTAGCTGTCGAGGAAGCCACAGGCCGCGGTGATCAACAGGGCGAAGCGCAGCGAGGTCGACGTGGTCATCTCACAGCACCACCGGAACCGAGCCCGTGCGGCAGCCCGACCGGTCCAGCAGTGTTCCCAGCCGCTTCGGGGTCTCCAGGGTGACCGAACGGTCGGCGACGACGAGCCCCGGCACCCGGCTCTCGAGCTGCTGCTCGAACTCGGACAGTTCGCCGACGGTGTGCAACCAGACGCCCATCAGGATGTTCGCGGTGCCCGTGACCTCGCAGCAGACACGCACCTGGGGCAGTTCGTCGAGCGCGTCGACGAGCGCCGAGATCGACCTCGACGACGCGCGTGCCCACACGTTCGCCGTGACGGGCCATCCGCTGATGACATGGGCCACCTCGCATCTGATCGACAGGACGCGTTCGGCGACGAGTGCGGTCAGTCGGCGTCGGACGGTCGGTGCGCTCAGGCCGCTCGCAGCCGCCAGATCGACCGCCGAGCGTCGGCCGTCCTCGGCCAGTGCGGCGATGAGCCGCAGATCCATCTCGTCGGGTTCGTGCGCCAGCGGGCGGTGCTCGGGACGGTGCTCGACGAGCACCGATTCGTCCGCGTCGGACAGCGTGTGCACCCGCCAGCGTTCGCTCTCGCCGAAGACCCGCATCACCAGCCTCGTCCGGGTCCGGGCGACGCCCTCGGTCTCGGCGAGGCGCTGTACCCAGTCGCCGAGGAAGCCGAGGTCGGGCACCATCACGGTCAGCAGCAGGTCGCCGTCGCCTGCGGTGCGCTGGATCGTGGCCACGTGTCGGTCCCCCGCGAGTCGCTCGACGAGCGCCTCCCGCCGCGACGACGCCTGGACCTCGACGAACGCGCTGCAGCGGGTGTTCAGGTACGCGGCCCCGGGATAGGTGACGATCCAGGCGAGACCGCTGTCGACGAGCCGCTCCCAGCGGCGGGCCGCGGTCGCCGCGCTCACGCCCACGACGTCGCCGACGACGCCCCACGGCGCCCTCGGCGCGACCTGCAGGGCGTGAACGATCTGATAATCGAGGTCGTCCGGCACGCAACAATCCTGCATCACGAGGTGAACTTTTTTCGTCTTCGGCAGACGCCGGGACAGTCCGCGGCAGCGCTCCTACGTTTCCTCCCAACACCCAAGTGGCCGCACGGGCGGCCCGAGATCGAGGAGGACGATTCGTGAAGGTCTGCATCATCGGCGGAGGTCACGGCTCTTATGCGGCCGCGGCCGAGCTCAGCGAGAAGGACCACCATGTCACCTGGTGGCGGCGGGACGGCGCGGCGTTCTCGTCGCTGGTCGAGCGCAAAACCCTCGACCTCGACGACCATCGCGGCAGCAGGCAGATCACCGTCGACAACGGTGACGGCAGGGGCATCTCGATCGTCACCGACCTCGCCGAGGCGGTGTCCACCGCCGAGGTCATCGTCGCGCCGGTTCCCGCGTTCGCCCACGAGTCGCTCGCCCGGCAACTCGCCCCGCATCTGCGCGACGGTCAGGTCGTCTATCTGCCGCCGGGCAGCTTCGGATCCATCGTCTTCGCGCAGGCGGTACGCGCCGCGGGCAACCCCGCCGACGTCGCGTTCGCCGAAACCGGGACCCTGCCCTACCTCGCACGCAAGCACGGCGACACCCGCGTCGTGGTCAGCGGATACGCCACGCGTCTGCCCACCGGCGTCTTCCCGGCGCGGCACACCGACCGGGCGCTGGCGGTCCTCGGCGAGGTCTACCCCGCCGTCGAGCGCGTCGAGGACGCCCTCAGCGGCGCGCTGATGAACGCCGGACCGATCATCCACCCGCCGCTCATCCTGATGAATGCCGGTCCGCTGGAACACTTCCCGTCGTGGGACATCCACAACGAGGGCACCCAGGACTCCATCCGGCGGGTCACCTCGGCGCTCGATGCCGAGCGCATCGCGGTCCGCGAGGCGCTCGGCTATGCCGCACCGCATTTCCCGCTCGCCGACCACTACACCGCCGACGGCGACGAGTGGATGTACGGCAACGCCGCCCACGAGAAGCTCACCGACAGCGGCGACTGGCGCGAGAACATCGACCTGCACACCCACCGCTACATGGTCGAGGACGTCGAGATCGGGCTGGCGCTGCTGAGTTCCGTGGCGCGGTGGGCGTCGGTGCCGTCTCCGGTGGCCGACGGTCTGCTCGCCCTGGCCGGCGCGGTCACCGGCCGTCCCGCCGCGACCGGCGGGCGGACCCTGGAGAGCCTGGGGTTGGCCGAACTCGACCCGTCCGGCATGCGGGCACTGCTCCACGACGGACCGGCGCGGTGACGGGCCGTCACGTCGCCGTGGTCGGCGCCGGCCGGATGGGCCAGGGCATCGCCGCGGCACTGGCCTTCGGGAACGTCGCGGTGTCGGTCGTCGACCTCCGTGACCGCGGCGCCGACGCCGCGGCCTACCTCGAGGGAGTCCGTGCGTCGATCCGACAGGCACTGGCGCACAAGGTCACGCTCGGCCTGCTCGCGGTCGAGGACCTCGAGGATGTCGCCGCGCTGGTGACGGTCGTCGGCGAGGTCGACGCCCTCACCCCGATGGCCGCGGCGGATCTCGTCTTCGAAGCCGTGCCGGAGGTCGCCGGGATCAAACGCGATGCGCTCGCGTGGATCGAGGCGATGGTCGGCGACACCGTCCCCATCGCGTCGACCACGTCGAGCTTCCTCGTCGACGAACTCGCCGGCGCATTGTCGGCGCCGGCGCGTTTCCTGAACGCGCACTGGCTGAATCCGGCCGATCTCATGCCGCTCGTCGAGGTGGCGCCCGGCACGGCGACGGGTCCCGGGGCCGTCGACGCCACCCGCGAGCTGCTGCTCGGGGTCGGCAAGGTGCCCGTGGTGTGCGCGCCGTCGCCCGGATACATCGTGCCCCGGCTCCAGGCGCTGGTGATGAACGAGGCCGCACGCATGGTGGCCGAGGGCGTGGCCAGCGCCGAGGACATCGACACCGCGGTCCGCATCGGATTCGGCTCCCGCTTCGCGGTTCTCGGCCTGCTCGAGTTCATCGACTGGGGCGGCTGCGACACGCTCTTCCACGCGTCGAACTACCTGAGCCGCGAACTCGGCGAGAGGTTCGCACCCGCGCCTCTGGTCGAGACGAACATGACGTCCGGGCGCCGCGGGATCTCCGACGGCGCAGGCTTTTACGAGTTCGACCCGTCGACCGTCGACGACTATCGGGCACAGCGCATCGCCGATTTCGCCCGTGTCCTCGACGCGGTCGGACGCCTCGCCCGCCATGAGGAGTTCAGCACGGCCGACTGACGTCTCGGGCGATCCCCGCACCCCGCCACCGGGCCGGACCCGGTGGCGCGGTGAAACGCGCTCGAACGCGTCCAATAGCTCGGCGTTGTAAAGCTTTTCCCGATTCCCCGCGTCGCGCGGGTTCGACACAATCGATCCATCCACGAGTACAGCCAACGAACGCCGGCCTCGACGGTCCGTTCGCCCACCGATGAGGAGTGATCCGTGGTAACTCTCGACAATTCTGCACCGCCCGACCCGACGGCACCGAGCACCGAGCAGCCCCGGCGGGAACGGACCACCCGCGTCGCCGTCGCATCCGGCGTGGGCACGATCATGGAGTTCTACGACTTCGCGATCTACGGCACCGCGACGGCGCTGGTCTTCAACAAGATCTTCTTCAACGTCGACGATCCCTGGTTCGGCACCTTCCTCGGATTCGCGACCTTCGCGGTCGGTTTCGTGATGGCGCCGATCGGCGCCCTGATCTTCGGACACTTCGGGGACAAATTCGGCCGACGCAAGGCGCTGACCGCAGCCTTCCTGCTCATGGGCGGGTCGACGCTGGCGATGGGCATCCTCCCCGACTACCAGGCCATCGGGATCGTGGCACCGATCATCCTGGTCTTCCTCCGCATGGTGCACGGCATCTCGCGAGGCGGTGAGATCGGCGGCGCCGCCCTGCTCGCCGCCGAACACGCGCCGGCGCACCGGCGTGGCCTGTACGGCTGCTTCGTCACCCTGGGCTCGCCGGTCGGCGGCATCCTGGCCAACCTGTCGTTCGCACTCGTGCTGCTGATGCCGATGGAGCAGGTCCTGGCCTGGGGCTGGCGCATCCCCTTCCTCATCGGCGGAGTCGTGCTGGCGATCGGGGTGTGGACGCGATCGAGGGTGAGCGAGACACCGGACTTCGTCGCGTCCAAGCAGGCCGAGGAGAGCTCACCGCCGGCCTTCGCCGTGCTCCGGCAGAACTGGCGTCGTGTCGCCCTGGCCGCCGGGATCAACGTCGGGCAGAACTGTTACGCCTTCCTGTTGTTCACGTTCATGCTCTCCTTCCTGACCGAGACCGATCCGGGACGCGGCTTCGAGCGGTCGCCGGTGGTCCTCGGCAGCACGCTGGCGCTCGCCTGTCATGCCGCGACCGTCGTGCTCGGCAGTTACCTGTCCGACCGGCTGGGCCGCAAGACGGTGATCGGATTCGGCATGATCACCTCACTGCTGTTCGCGCCGATCCTGTTCTGGGTCACCGCATCCGGGTCGCTGACCGCCTGCATCACGGTCATCTCGATCGGCTTCGCCCTGACCGGCTTCGTCTACGGTCCGATGCTCACGACCTTCGCGGAGCTGTTCCCGATCACGCAGCGCTACAGCGGCATCGGGATCGGCTTCCAGGTCGGCGCGGTGCTGGGCGGCGGGCTGGCCCCGATGATCGCGAACCGGATCGTCAGTGCCACCGGCAGCGTGATTCCCGTCGGGATCTATGCGGCGGTCCTGATGGCGATCAGCCTCTGCTGCCTGATGGTCATCCGGGAGACGGCCCCTGCCCTCGTCGGCCGACCCTCGCGCGGGCAGCGCCTGCGCAACTGACGCACACCTCGGACGATTGACAGCATCCTGTCATATATGACAGGATGCTGTCATTATCGTTCACGAGGCGGCATCATGAGAACCGTCCATCTCGCCCTGTATCCGACGCTCGCGGACTGGGAGTTCGGCTATGTCGCTGCGGGCATCAACAACCCCGACTACCAGGCCGAACCCGGATCGTTCCGGATCGTGACCGTCGGCGCGTCCGCCGAGCCGATCCGCACGATCGGCGGGGTCACGATGGTGCCCGACACCACACTCGACGCCATCGGACCCGAGGACAGCGCGATGCTGCTGCTGCCCGGCGCCCAGATCTGGGAGTCCAACGACGCCTTCGTCGACGCCGCCCGGCGGTGGGCGGACGCCGGGACACCGGTCGCCGGGATCTGCGGCGCGACACTGGGACTCGCGCGCGCCGGCCTGCTCGACGACCGCCGCCACACCAGCAATGCGCCCGAGCAGCTCACACCCACGGGATATGCGGGCGCCGCACACTACGTCGACGCTCCCGCCGTCACCGATCGCGGGGTGATCACCGCCGCGGCGATAGCGCCCGTCGACTTCGCCCGCGAGGTCTTCGCGCTGCTCGGTCTCTACACACCGCCGGTTCTCGACGCCTGGTATCAGCTCTACGGCCATCAGGACCCCAGTGGCTTCTACGCCCTGGCCGGCGAGCATTGAGAGACCATCAGGACCTGCTGTCGGCCTCGGCACTGACCGCGTTTCGCCTCAACGGCCAATTCCTCGCCCTCGCCGAGCGCCTCGCCGCCCCCGCCGAGCTGACCGCCACGCGATGGCAGGTGCTCGGCGCGGTCCTCGACGAGCCGCTACCGGTCGCGGGCATCGCACGGGCGATGGGGATCACGCGGCAGAGCGTCCAGCGCACCGCCGACCTCCTCGTCGCCGACGGACTGGCCGAATACCGGGACAATCCGGCCCACCGCCGGGCCAAGCTCGTCGCGCCCACGGCAGCGGGACTCGCCGCCGTGCGGGCGATCAACCCCGGGCACCGCGAGGCGGCCGATCGCTTGGCGACCGTCCTCGACCCCGCGCGGTGGGAACAGGCCCTGCACGCGCTACATGACCTCAGCGCCGCCCTCGACACACTTGATGACCAGCACTGATACCCAATTGTTGACAATCGTACGATCGAGCGTCACCGTGTACCCATGACCGCCAGTGTTGACTCCCCGATCCGCTCCGGCCAGACCGCGTCGCTGAGCCCGGCGCTGAAGCAGGCGACCCCCGTGGTCGTCGACACCGCGGCTGGCTCGTGGATAAGGGGCACCGACGGTCGCGACTATCTCGACTTCACCACCGGTATCGGCGTGACCAGCACCGGACACTGCCACCCGCACGTCGTCGCGGCCGCGCAGGCACAGTGCGCCAAGGTCATCCACGCGCAGTACACCACCGTGATGCACACCCCGCTCCTCGAGCTCACCGCGCGCCTCGGGTCGGTGCTGCCCGCCGGACTCGACTCGGTCTTCTATGCGAACTCCGGTTCCGAGGCCGTCGAAGCCGCCGTCCGCCTGGCGCGGATGGCCACCGCGAAACCCAACATCATCGTGTTCCAGGGTGGTTTCCACGGCCGTACCGTCGCGGCGGCCAGCCTGACGACCGCCGGGACGCGTTTCTCCGCAGGCTTCTCCCCGCTGATGAGCGGCGTGCACATGGCGCCGTTCCCGTACGCCTACCGCTACGGCTGGGACACCGACACCGCCGTCGATTTCGCGCTGCGCGAGCTCGACTATCTGCTGCAGTCGCGGGTCGCGCCCAATGACACGGCCGCCTTCCTCATCGAACCGGTTCTCGGCGACGGTGGATACCTGCCCACCCCGCCGCGCTTCCTCCAGGGTCTGCGGGAGCGCGCCGACCGCCATGACATCCTCCTCGTCCTCGACGAGGTGCAGGCGGGATTCGGCCGCACCGGCAAGTTCTGGGGTCACCAGCACGCGGCGGGCCTGACCCCCGACATCCTGATCACCGCCAAGGGCCTGGCATCGGGATTCCCGATCTCGGCGATCGCGGCACCGACGGAGTTGATGAGCAAGGCCTGGCCCGGCTCGCAGGGTGGTACGTACGGGGGCAACGCCGTGGCGGCGGCCGCCGCGATCGCCACGCTCGACGTGATCGAGTCCGAGGGCCTCGTCGAGAACGCCCGCGTGCGCGGTGAACAGCTACTCGCCGGCCTGCGGCAGGTGTGCGCCCCCTTCCCCGGCGTCGGGGACGTCCGCGGCCTGGGACTGATGGCCGGCATCGAGTTCATCGCCACCGACGCCACCGGGAACACCGCGCCCGACGCGGCGGCCGCGCTCGCCGTGCAGCAGGCCACCACCGCCCAGGGGTTGCTCTCGCTCACGTGCGGTCCGGCGGCCAACGTCGTGCGACTCATTCCCGCCCTCGTGGTCACCGCCGAGGAGATCGACCTCGGTGTGGCCCGTTTCGGTGCCGCCCTCGCCGCGGCACTCGGTTAGACCGACAGCTCGGTCACACATGCCACGGGTGGACATCGCAGCCGAACTCGCCGAACTCGGTGTCGACGCGGACTCCTCGACGCGTCGCCTCGCCGAATACTCCTACGACGCTTCCAATTACCGGGTCCCACCGCTCGCCGTCACCTTCCCCCGCACCGCCACAGAGGTCGCGACGGTGGTCGAATGGTGTCATGACCGCCGGATCCCGGTGGTCCCCCGCGGCGGCGGGACCTCGATGGGCGGCAACGCGATCGGACCCGGAGTCGTGATCGACCTGTCCCGGCATCTCGACCGGGTCCTGTCGGTCGACGCCGACTCCGCGACCGCGGTCGCCGGCGCGGGGATCGTGCTGACCACCCTCGCCGCCGAGGCACGGGCCGCCACCGGCGGTACGCTCACGTTCGCGCCGGACCCGTCGTCGGCGTCGCGCGCGACGCTGGGCGGCGCGATCGGCAACGACGCCTGCGGCAATCACTCGGTCCGACACGGCCGCACCAGCGATCACATCGTCGAACTCCATCTCGTCACAGCAGAGGGGTTGCTGCTCACCGCAACCCGCGACGGCCTGCGGGCCACCGATCCCGCCGACGCCGCGGCGGGGGCGCGAGCGGCCGAGATCACCGGGTCGCTGCGTGACCTGGCCGCCGCGAACCTGGCGATCCTGCGCACCCAGCTCGAGACCATTCCGCGACAGGTCTCCGGTTATCATCTCGCGAAGCTGCTGCCGGAGAACGGGTTCGACGTGGCGCGCACCCTCGTCGGCAGCGAGGGAACCTGCGCGATCGTCGTGTCGGCGACCGTGACGCTCGTGCCGGTCCCGACCTCACAACTCCTGCTGTGCGTGGGCTACCGCTCCCCCGCCGACGCCGCCCGGGACGTCCCGGCGATCCTCCCGTTCGCGCCGTCGGCCATCGAGGGCATCGACCGCAAGATCGTCGCGACGATGGCGGCGCGACGTGGCCGCGAGTCTGTCGCCGGTCTGCCCGACGGATCCGCATGGCTCTTCATCGATCTCGACGACCACAGTGCCACCGTGCAGTCGGAGGCCGACGTGCCCGCGACCGCCAAACGCCTTCTGGATCACCTGCGCGCGCAGGGTCGGATGATCGACGCAACGGTTGTCGACGACCCGGCCCGCCGCAAGGCACTCTGGCGGGTTCGCGAGGACGGCGCGGGGCTGTCGTCGCGCCTCGCCGATCCCGATGACGAGAGCATCGGCGACGGTTACGAATCCTGGCCGGGCTGGGAGGACGCCGCCGTCGCACCCGAACGACTCGCCGACTACCTCGACGACTTCGCCGAACTGCTCGACCGGCACGGCCTCACCGGCGTCATGTACGGGCACTTCGGCGCCGGTTGCATGCACGTGCGGATCACATTCGACCTGCGCTCCCCCGAGGGTCGTGCGGTGATGGCACGCTTCTGCGCCGAAGCCGCCGAACTCGTGGTGCGCCACGGCGGTTCGCTGTCCGGCGAGCACGGTGACGGGCGGGCCCGATCGGCGCTGCTGCCCGTCATGTACACCCCGGCGATGATGTCGGCCTTCGCCCGGTTCAAGTCGATCTGGGACCCGCACGGAATCCTCAACCCGGGCAGCATCGTCGACCCGCCCCCGATCACCACCGACCTCGCTCTCGCCGAGGTGCCGCGCCGGAGCTGGCCCACGGCTTTCGATCTCGGCCCCGAACTCCCCCTGCTCGACCCGTTCGTGCACGCCGTACAGGGATGCATCGGCGTGGGGAGGTGCCGTGCGGATTCCGGCGGGGTGATGTGCCCGAGCTACAAGGCCACTCGCGACGAGAGGGACTCGACCCGCGGCCGGGCGCGCGTGTTGCAGGACATGGTCCGCACCGCGCCGAGCGTCGACGAGGGCTGGCGGTCGACCGATGTCGCCGAGGCCCTGGACCTGTGCCTGTCCTGCAAGGCCTGTTCCACCGACTGCCCGACCGGCGTCGACATGGCCACCTACAAGTCCGAGTTCCTCCATCACCACTATCGGCGCCGGCTCCGGCCGCTGTCGCACTACTCCCTCGGCTGGATGCCCGCGTGGTTGTCGGCGGCCGGGCTCACGGCACCGGTCCTCAACCGCGCACTGCGATCCCGGCTCAGCGGTCTCGCCGCGCGCGCAGGCGGACTCGACCCCCGGCGCACGATGCCCGCGTTCGCCACCCGACGGGCGCGGCGCACCCACCTCGGGGCGCTCTCCCCGGTCGACGCGGGTTCCACGGTCGTGTTGTTCGTCGACTCCTTCACCCGCGCCTTCCGGCCGCACGTGGCCACCGCCGTGGCCGAGATCCTCCGAGCCGCCCACCCCGTCGACCGTGCGTCGGATCCCGTCGGCTGTACGGCCGACAACTGTTGCGGTCTCACATGGATCTCGACGGGACAGCTGGATCGGGCCCGAAAGGTGCTGCGTCGCACCGTCGCCGATCTCGACGACGGGACGGACCGGCCGATCGTGGTGGTCGAACCCAGTTGCGCCGCGGCCCTGGCGAAGGATCTGCCCGAACTCGTCCCGACGGAGGCCGCACGTCGCGTCGCAGCACGCGTCCGGAGTTTCGCCGCCCACCTTCCCGCACTGCTCGACGCGGGGTGGCGACCACCGCCCCTACCCGATGAGGTGACGGTGCAGACCCACTGTCACGAGTACTCGGTGTTCGGCGCCCGGGTGGGCGTCGCCGCTCTCGAGGCGCTCGGAATCACCGTGCACACCGCAGACGGATGCTGCGGTGTCGCCGGCAACTTCGGCTTCGAGAGAGGGCACTACGAGGTCAGCATGGCCGTCGCCGAGAACAGTCTGGCTCCGGCCCTGCGGAGCGCCCCCGACCGGCCGGTGATCACCGACGGTTTCAGCTGCGCGATGGCCGTCGAACACCTCGCGACCGTGGACGACGGCCTCTCCCCCGGCCGTGTCCGCGGAGTCCATCTCGCCGAACTGCTCACCTCAGCACCCGACACAGCCACCGACCTCCGAGGAGTACGACCGTGACCGCCTCAGTGACCGCAACCCCCCACTCCGCACCCGATGTCGTGTCGCGCGTCAGCACCGATCTCTTCATCGACGGAACATGGACCCCGGCCGCCTCGGGTCAGCGATTCGACGTGGTCAACCCGGCCACCGGCGACGTACTCGCCCGAGTGGCCGACGCCGACGCCACCGACGCCCGGCGCGCACTCGAGACCGCGGCGGCACATCAGGCCGACTGGGCCGCGACCTCGCCCCGCCACCGCAGCGAGATCCTCTACCGCGCACATCAGTTGATCATGGCGCGGGTGGACGAGATCGCCGCGGTGATGACCGCCGAGATGGGCAAACCCCTCGCCGAGGCCAAGGGCGAGGTCGCCTACGGCGCCGAGTTCTTCCGCTGGTTCGCCGAGGAGGCGGTCCGCATCGGCGGCGACTCCACCACCACCGGCGACGGATCGCACCGGATCGTGGTGACCAGGCAGCCGGTGGGGCCGTGCATCCTCATCACGCCGTGGAACTTCCCGCTGGCCATGGGAACCCGCAAGATAGGGCCTGCGGTCGCGGCCGGCTGCACCATGGTTCTCAAACCGGCCGAGTTGACCCCACTCACCACGCTGTTGCTGGCCGACATCCTCGTCGAGGCGGGTCTGCCGTCGGGGGTGCTGAACGTCGTCACCACCAGCGACCCGTCGACCGTCGTCACCGAGTGGATGGAGAGCGGACTCGCCCGCAAGATCAGCTTCACCGGGTCGACCGAGGTGGGGAAACTCCTCCTGCGCCAGGCTGCGGGGACAGTCATGCGAACGTCGATGGAACTGGGCGGCAACGCGCCGTTCATCGTGTGCGCCGACGCGGACATCTCCCGAGCCGTCGACGGACTCATGTTCGCCAAGATGCGCAACATCGGCCAGGCGTGCACGGCCGCCAATCGGGTCTTCGTGCACCGCAGCGTGATCGACGAGTTCACCGATGCCTTCGCCGCGAAGATGTCCGCGCTGCGGGTGGGTGATGGTGCGGCCGAGGGCGTCCAGGTCGGGCCTCTCGTCGAATCGAGAGCCGTCGAGAAGGTCTCGGCACTGGTGTCCGACGCCGTGGCGAAGGGCGCCTCGGTCGTCTGCGGGGGCGAGAACCCGGCCGGCCCGGGCTTCTTCTATCCGCCGACCGTCCTGACGGATGTCGGGCTCGACGCGGATCTCACGCGCACCGAGATCTTCGGACCCGTCGCCGCGATCATCCCGTTCGGCGACGCCGACGACCCGGGCGATCCCGCGGCCGACGACGAGGTCCTCGCCCTGGCCAACGACACCCCATGGGGGCTGGTCGGTTATCTGTTCAGCCAGGACGTCGACCGCTGCGCCAGACTGTCGGCTGCGCTGGAAACCGGTATGGTCGGGGTCAACACCGGCGCCGTGTCCAATCCGGCAGCCCCGTTCGGGGGTGTCAAGGAGTCCGGACTCGGCCGCGAAGGCGGACGCGTGGGCATCGAGGAGTTCCTCGACGTGAAATACACGGCCACGCCGATTCCCCGTCGCTGACAACACTTCCCGGAACCAGTCCCGTTCAGACAGGAGCGCGAAGACCATGTACCTGGGGGCTCAGCTCTTCACCGACAGCGAGTACGAACAGCGCCTGACCCGAGTCCGTGAGCTCATGGACCGACAGGGTCTGTCGGCGATCATCGTCACCGATCCGGCCAACATCTTCTATCTGATCGGGTACAACGCCTGGTCGTTCTACACCCCGCAGATGCTGTTCGTGCCGATCGACGGCGAGATGGTCTTCTACGCCCGCGAGATGGATGCGCATGGCGCCCACCGCACGACGTGGTTGTCCGCCGACCAGATCGTCGGCTATCCGGAGAGCTACGTCCACCGGCCGCACCTGCACCCGTTCGACTGGGTCGCCTGGTCGTTGCGTCAGCGTCACCTCATCGCCCCGGCGTCCAACACCGGGTCGGTGGGCCTGGAGATGGACTCGCACTTCTTCTCCCCCAAGGCCTACCGCGCGCTCTTCAACGCGATCCCGGAGTGGAAGCTCGTCGACAACTTCGAACTCGTCAACTGGGTACGATCGGTCAAGTCCGAAGCCGAGGTGCAGCTCATGCGCCAGGCGGGCATGGTCTGCTCGAAGGCGATGCGCGCCGCCATCGACACCATCGACATCGGTGTCCGGCAATGCGATGCGGCGGCGGCCATCTCGCAGGCGCAGATCACCGGGACCCCGGAGTACGGCGGCGACTACCCGGCGATCGTCCCGATGATGCCCACCGGCGCGGCGGCCGACACCCCCCACCTCACCTGGCATCAGGGAACTTTCGCCGAAGACGAGGCGGTGGTCATCGAATTGACCGGTGCCCACAGCCGATACCACTGCCCGCTCGCCCGCACGGTTTCGCTGGGCACCCCGAGCAAGGACCTCGACTACGTCGCCAAAGCAACCGCCGAGGGGTTGAACAACGTGCTGGAGGCCATCAAACCGGGCGTGGCCACCCGCGAACTCGCCTCCACCTGGAACTGGACGCTCGCGAAGTACGGCCTCGAGAAACCCTCACGTCTGGGTTATTCGATCGGGATCGGCTATCCGCCCGACTGGGGTGAGCGCACCATCAGCATCCGCAGCGAGGACGAGTCGGTGCTCGAGACCAACATGACCTTCCACATCGTCTGCGGAATGTGGATGGACAACTACGGTTTCGAACTGTCCGAGTCGGTCCGGGTCAGCCCGACCGGTGTGGAGACCTTCACCGACTTCCCCCGCGAACTGATCCACAAATGAGCAACGTCAACAAGAAATGACACCACCCGATCCCTGAGGTGCGAGGAGCGCAAGCGACGAGCCACGAAGGGCTGCCGAGACGAGGTGAAGAAAGTGACCACAACCGAAACCGCCTACCAGAACCGACATTCGGCGCCGACACTGCCGCTGGCGGGCCGCGCCAAGGACCTCGTCGGTTCGATGATCGACTCGTCGACCTCGCTGCTGGCCGCGCAGTCCCACGACATCGTGCGTTTCGCGATGGGTTCGCCGGCGGACGAGGCCGTGCCGGCCGACGAGTTCCGGCAGATCGCCGGGGAGATCCTGGACAACACGTCGTTCACCTACGGGGCGACGGAGGGCGAGCCCCGACTGCTGCAGCTCCTCGTCGACTATCTGGCCACGACTCCCGATCCGTCGTCCCTGGACCGGCTGGTCATCACCACCGGGGGGATGCAAGGACTCGACCTCGCCTGCAAGCTGTTCGTCGACCCCGGCGACCTGGTCGTCGTCGAGTCCCCGACGTACACCAACGGCAGCGCCACCGCGCTGTCGTATGGCGCGCAACTGCTCGAGGTGCCCGTCGACGACGACGGCATGCAGGTCGATCAGTTGGAGGCGCTGGTTGCTCGTACCCGTCAGACGCCCAAGGCGATCTACACCATCCCGACGTTCCAGAATCCGTCCGGCGTCACCATGTCCGAGGAACGACGCCGCGAGCTGCTGCGGCTGGCGCACACCTGGGGGTCGGTGATCATCGACGACGACCCGTACGGGTTGCTGCGGTTCGCCGGCACCGACATCCCGACCTTCCAGACCCTGAGTCCCGGTGATCCGCTGATCTTCTCGGTGCGCACCTTCTCCAAGATCCTCGCCCCGGGCTGGCGGGTCGGCTGGGTCGACGCCGATCCGTCACTGCGTCAACTGCTCATCAACGGCAAGCAGGCGATGGACACCTGCACCAACGTGCCCAACCAGCACATCGTCGCGGAGTACATCGCACGCGGCGGTCTCGAGGACCACCTCGCCGGGATCCGGGTGCTGTACCGGGAGCGCAAGAACGCCATGCTCGACGCCATCGGGCGTCATCTGGGCGATCGGGTGGTGACCACGAATCCCGAGGGCGGCTTCTTCCTGTGGGTCACGCTGCGCGACGAGTTCGCCGAGATCGACACGCGGGAACTCTTCGAGGTCGCCCTCGCCGACGGGGTCGCGTTCATCCCCGGACCCGCGCTGTCACCGGGCGGCCGCTTCCGCAATTCGATGCGTCTGTGTTTCGCGTCGAGCACGCCCGAGCGAATCGACGAGGGTGTTCGACGTCTCACGGCCAGTCTTGAGAAGATGGCCGGGTGAGTGGTGAACAGGACCTGACCGCAGCCGAGTCCGCAGTACTCGGTTTCATCGACGAGGCCGCCATCACCTCGCTCACCTCGGCCCTGGTCGAGGCGCCCAGCGAAAATCCCGGAGGCACCGAATCGGCCGCGGTCGCGGTGCTCGGCAACGCCTGCCGCGCGCTCGGTTTCGAGGTCACGACGCATGAGGTGGCCCCCGGGAGACCCAATCTCGTCGCCACCGTGGGTGCCGGGACAGCACCGGGATTGATGTTCCTCGGTCATTCGGACGTGGTCCCGGCCGGACCCAACTGGTCGGCCGACCCGTACACGGTCCGCATCCGCGACGGCCGCATCTACGGTCGCGGTGCCACCGACATGAAGGGTGGACTCGCCGCCGTCGTCGCGGCGATGAGCGCGCTGACTCGGACTCCTGAGGTCGGCACCGACCTCGCCGGACCGGTCCGACTGGTGTGCACGGTCGACGAGGAGGAGCACGGAATCGGGGTGCGGGACTTCGTGAGCCGTCCCGCCGATCATGAGTTCCTCGGTTGCGTGGTCGCCGAACCCACCGACATGCAGGTCGTCCGCGGCTGCCGCGGCGCGTCGTACATCGAGATCGAGGTGACCGGACGTGCCGCGCATTCCGGACGCCCCGCGGACGGACGCAGCGCCATCGACGCCGCGGCGGCCATCGTCGAGATCATCCGCGCCGACGCCGCGCGACTGGCCAGGACCTCCGACGACCTGCTCGGCCACGGCACCTGGAATGTCGGGACGATCGCGGGCGGGCAGGGCATCTCGGTGGTCGCACCGGGTTGTTCGCTGGGCATCGACCGGCGACTGATGCCCGACGAGGACCCGCATCGGATCGCCGAGATGCTCCGAACCACGATCCGCGAAAAGGGGATAGACACCGACGGCATCACCGTAGACGTCCGGGTGACCATGGAGATGCCCGGTTTCGCCACCGACGCCGCACATCCGCTCGTCACCACGGCCGTCGGCGCGGTCATCGATGCCGGTGCCGACACGTCGGTCGGCGGCTGGACCGCCGCCTGTGACGGCGGGTTCGTCAGCCGCGACCTCGGCGTCCCGTCGATCGTCCTCGGTCCGGGCAACATCAACACCGACGCCCATCAGCCCGACGAGTCCGTGGCCATCGCCGATCTGGTCATCGCGGCGAGAGCGTACGCCCTCGCCGCGATGCGATTACTCGGCTCATCCGCCGGTCAAGCCGGCTCCGCCGGTTGAGCCCAGCTCCGCCGGTTGAGCCTGTCGAAGCCCCCCCTACTTTCCGACCTTCTGACCCTGCAGCGCCGCGAAATCGTTCTCGAGGCTCGGGATCTCGGTGCCGCGGAGCGAGGCGCCCGCGGTCTCCTTCAGGAAGCACAAGGCGACCATGCCGATGGCACACGCGCCCATCATGTAGACCGCCGGGAACAGGTTCCAGTCGGTGCTCTCGACGACGGCATCGTTGACCAGCGGGGCTGTGCCGCCGAAGGCGGCGGTCGCGACGTTGTAGGAGATCGCGAAACCGGCGTACCGGACCTGCGTCGGGAACATCGCCGGGAATGTCGCCGAGATGGTCGCGAGCTGCGGTATGTAGAGCACGCCCAGGATGACGAATGCCACGATCGCCCAGGCGAACCCCTGCCCCATCAGCCAATAGAGCGGCAAGGCGAGGACGAACAGGCCGATCAGCGAACCCCACCACATCGGTTTGCGGCCCGTCGAATCCGACCACCATCCGAAGAACGGGATCAGCAACATCATGACCAGCTGACCGATGAGGTTGACGACGCTGGCGGAGGTCTCGGACAGATCGATCGTGTTCTGCAGATAGGTCGGCTGGTAGGCCAGCAAGGTGTAGTTGGCGACGTTCAGCGCGATCACCAGACCGAACATCGTGATGATCGGACGCCGGTAGTTGACCAGCAGGTCCTTGAACCGGGTCCAGGCCGACCCCTTGATCTCGTTGTCCTGCTCCAGTTCCTGGAACACGGGGGTGTCTTCCATCTGCGACCGCAGGTAGAGACCGATCAGGCCCATCGGCAGCGCGAGCAGGAACGGGATACGCCAGCCCCACTGGTCCATCTGGCTGTCGGTCAGCGCCAGCTGCAACAGCAGGACGAACAGTGTGCCGCCGCAGAAGCCGGCCAGCGTTCCGAATTCGAGGAACGATCCGTACTTGCCGCGCTTGTTGTCGGGCGCGTACTCGGCCATGAACGTTGCGGCACCGCCGTATTCACCGCCGGTGGAGAAGCCCTGGATCACCCTGAGCAGGATCAGCAGGACCGGCGCCCAGAAGCCGATGGACGCGTGTGTGGGCAGCAGACCGATCAGCGCGGTCGCGCCGGAGATGAGCAGGATGGTCATCGCGAGAACGGATTTGCGGCCGATTCGATCGCCGATGGGTCCCCAGACCATGCCGCCCAGGGGCCTCAGCACGAAGGAGATCGCGAAACCGAGCATGGTGCCGACGGTTCCGAAATCGCCCGGGAAGAATGCCTGGGTCAGATAGACCGAGGCCGCGGCGTAGACGCCGTAGTCATACCACTCGGTGGCGTTGCCGATCGCCGAGGCGCCGATGGCCTTTCGGAGGAGTTTCTTGCCCTCGGGAGAGTTCGGGTCCGGTGCGAGCTGCTCGTATGTGTCTGCTGTCGTCGTGTCGCTCATCTGCGCTTCCTGATTCGTGGGGCCGCTGAGGGTCGAGCTCGTCGTGCAGCGCTCGGTGGACCCACGAGATGCACTCAGCGACGTTCTCGACTGTGTGCTCTCCGGCCGCGGGCGATCAGCCCCTGGCCACCTGAAGGTTTGCGGCGTCCTCGCCGTCACCGATCAGGCGACGCAACCCGTCGGCCATGTGCTCGATCATCAGAGCATCCGCCGCCGCGGCATCTCCCGCGGCGATGGCGTCCACCAACGCCTGGTGTTCGTCGATCCGATCCTTTCCCGAGGAATACGTTCCCCGCATGGCTCGCAGGCACATTCGCGTCTCCACGAGAATCGTCTCGTGCAGGCGCGAAAGCCTCTGACTTCCGGCGTATTCCACCAGGGTCTGATGGAAAGCCATGTCCGCCTCCGCCATCCCGGCGCCGTTGGGCTCGCCGATGTGGTCACGCATCGCGTCGACGGCCTCACCCAGCGCCTGCACCGCCTCCTGCTCGCGATGCGCAATCACCTGCTGCGCGGCAGCACGTTCCACGGCGGTCCGCGCTACGTACATGTCCCGGATGTCATCGTCCTCCATCGACACCACGAACAGCCCGCGGTTGCGGTGGCTGACCAGCAACCCCTCGGCGGTGAGACGCTGCATGGCCTCGCGGAGGGGACCACGACTGACGCCCAGGTCGGCCGCCAGCCCCGACTCCGTCAGTTGCGAGCCGGGTGCGAAGTCCCCGTTTGCGATCGCATCGTGCAACTTACGCGCGATGATCGCCGGTGTCGATTCCTGAACCAGCGGCGACAACACCCGGCGACGTGGCGATTTGCTCCGTTTTGGCTGGTGAACGACGGTTCGATCAACTCCCGGATCCTCCGGACCCGGAGTCTCGGCCCCCACCTTCATCGTCACCGTCATCCCCTCTTTCTTACCGTGAATGGCGCGCATAAGTCAGTGTTTCCCCGCGCGCGCCGCCCATCCAGACGTCGTTGCAGGCAGCTGCGAACTCGTCGAGACCCTCGACGATGGTCGCGAACACATTGCCCGGGACCCAGCCCACATCGCCGTTGACCAGCAGATTGTTGCGGCCGTAGAACACCGCGAGGTCGATGAGCAGCCGATGCTCGGCGGGGGCCGATCCGCTGTCGTAGCCGTAGGCCGGGTTCTCGAGCACTCCGTCGAAAGTGAAATAGCACAGATCACCCGGGATCGGGGTGATGGTGGTGTTCTCCATCCCCGGTTCCGCCGGAGCGAAGGCCGGCAGCAGCGTGTAGATCTCGTTGCGCGCGAACTTGCCGTGAAAAACCTGCCCTCCCAGCGGCAGTGCGTCCCAGACCGCGGCGGCGGTGCGCGGCGCCTCGGCGTCCAGCATCCGCGCCACCGCGCGCACGCCTCGCTTCTCCAGTGTCACGGTGATGAATCGGTCATCTCGGGACCGTGCGCCCGTCCGCTGTTCCTCGGTCACGGCCGATCCCCCAACATGGTGAAGCCGGCGGCCGCCTCGTACGCCGCCGCGACGCGCAGAACGGTTGCGTCATGATGGCGTGCGCCGACGAACTGCGCCCCGGTCGGCAGACCATCGGCGAATCCGCTCGGCACGGAGATCGCCGGTTGGCCGGTGAGATTGAACGGGTAGGTGTAGGGGGTCCACGAGGTCCAGTCGGGAGATGCCGACCCGTCGGGAACCGTGCGACCGGCCCCGAATGCGACGGTCGGCATCGACGGGGTCAGCAGGACGTCGAATTCCTGGTGGAGAAGGCTCATCTGGGTGCCCATCTCCATCCGCAGGGCAGTGGCACCGACGACATCGGCCGCGCTGAGGTCGCGGTGGCGCTCGAGCGCCTCGATCAGCAGCGGGTCCACCCGCTCGGCGGCATGCGGGCCGAGCCCCCGCACGACGACGCCGGCACCGGCGAACCAGATGACGTGATAGGCCCAGGCGGGGTCATCCCAGCCCAGATCGACCTTCTCCACCGTCGCCCCGAGCTGCTCGAGGACTGATGCGACCCGGTCGGTATTCGCCTGAACACCTGGGTCATTCGAGCCGAATCCGAGATCGGCGCTGTACCCGACACGGAGATCCGCGAGGTCGCGAACCTCGTGGACCGCCGTGGCCATACTCGTCGACGACGGAGGCAGGGCCGACCAGTCGCGCGCGTCGAATCCGCTCAGGACATCCAGCAGCGCAGCGCAATCCGACACGGTCCGTGTCATCGGGCCGACGTGTGCCACCGGCGCGAACGGACTCGGCGGATACATCGGCACCCGTCCCATCGTGGGTTTGAACCCGACGACGCCGCAGTAGGCGGCCGGTATACGGATGGAACCGCCACCGTCGGTGCCGACCGACATCGGCCCCAGACCGGCCGCGAGGGCCGCGGCACTGCCCCCGCTCGACCCGCCCGGTGTCCGCGTCGTATCCCACGGGTTGCGGGTGACACCGGTCCGCGGACTGTCGGTCACGCCCTTCCAGCCGAACTCCGGCGTGGTGACCTTGCCGAGTAACACCGCGCCGGCCTCACGCAGACGGGCAACGGCCGGCGCGTCGGTGTCCCACACCATCTGATCGGGTTCGATCGTCAGCGAACCGCGCAGTGTCGGCCATCCGGCGGTGAGGAGGAGGTCCTTGATCGAGACGGGCACTCCGTCGAGTGGACCGATGGGCGTCCCGGCCGCGAATCTCGCCGTGGATTCCACGGCCGCAGCCATCGTCCGGTCCCGGTCGACCAGGCAGAACGCATTGATCGGCGGATCGACGTCCTCGATGGCGTCGAGCAGCTCCGTCGCCACCGCCTCCGGTGTGAGCGCACCGGTACGGTAGGCCTCGGCCAGTTCCGTGGCGCTGAGCCACCGCGTGGCGTCCGACATGCGCCCCCTCGGAGAGTTGGTAGATTGTTGACAATCTACCTTGGAGGTGTGGGCGTGACAACTGCCGTCGCCATGCTGTATCCCGGCCACGCCGCCGAGGACGACTACGAACTCATCGAGGCGGCCATCGGTGCCGCGGCACCCTCCCTCGGGGTCCGATTGCCGGTCCTCATCACCGAGGTGGACTCCGACAATCACACCGTCGAGGCCATGGCGGCGGTCGGCGAACGGGGCCGCCTCGCCGACGGCGTTCGGCGAGCGCTGGACCACCATCCGTCGGCGGTCATGTGGGCGTGCACCTCCGGCAGTTTCGTCTACGGCTTCGACGGCGCCCGACGCCAGGCCGCCGACGTCGCCGACCGGGCGGGCCGTCCGGCCTCGTCGACATCGCTGGCGTTCGCCGGGGCGTGCAGGCATCTCGGCCTGTCGCGGGTCGCGATCGCCGCGACCTACCCGGAGCCGCTGGCCGCCCGGTTCATCGGGTTCCTCGCCGACGCCGGTGTCGAGGTTGTTGCCCTGCGCGCCAACGACATCGGGACCGCCACCGAGGCAGGCACATTCGACGGTGACGGGTTGTTCGAGATGCTCGCGGCCGCCGACTGCGATTCGGCACAGGCGATCGTGGTTCCCGACACCGCATTACACACCGCGATGTGGATCACCGACCTCGAGACCTACGTCGGCAAACCCGTGCTCACGGCCAACCAGGTCACCGCGTGGGAGGGGCTCCGGCTCGCCGGTCTCTCGGTCGAGGTGCCCGGCCTCGGGAGCCTGTTCACCTCTCCGTCCGACCCACCCGCTGGTTGAGCAGCGAGGAGCACAGCGACACCACATGCCGCACACCAGGATTGCACTGGTCCGGTCCCGTCGCGCGAGGGATGAGATCGTCAGAAGGGTGGTGGGTCGAGGCGGTCGAGTTCTTCGCGGGCTCGTTTGTTGCGTGCGCGTTCTTGTCGCCGGCGGGCGAGTTTGGCGTCCAGTCGGCTGTGCGTGCGCTCCGGGTTGTCGGAGGTGATCACCCGTGGGGTGGGTGGGGCTTGGGCGGCTTGTTCGAACCGGATCCGACGCACATTGGGGAAGGTGTCTTCGAGGGTTTCGGCGTCCCCGGGAAGGGTGACCCCTTCGGGGGTCTCGTAGTCGGTGACCAGGCGTCCGTCTTCGTCGCGGTACTGCACATCCACCCAGTTCCCGTGGGTCTTGAACAGGTGACTAGGGCGGCATTTGGCGTTGAGGTTCTCACTCGACGTCGCCCCACCCCGGGCAGGATCGGTGTGGTCGTACTCGGTGACATGGTCGAGATCGCAGGCGAACGCCGAACGGGTGCAGCCGGGCTCGGTGCAATAGCCGTCCCGCACCCGAACGAAATCAGCGCACGACGCGGTCGGCCGGTACCCGTTGCCAGGATGGGTCGCCGGATACACCACCGCAACGGCCGAGGCGAGGCCACCGGTCCCGCCGACGCCACCGGATTCGGCTGCGTCGACATCAGTGCCGCCGTGGACATTCGAACCGATTGTGTCGGCCGGCGCGGGGCGATGGGCAGTTCGCTGCGCGTCATCGTCGGCGGTACCGACCACATAGGTGGGTGCGGTACGGGCAGGGGTCACCGGGGTGAGGGTGGCGTCGGGGCGGGCGGCGAGGTCCCGGACGTGTTCATCGCTGATGATGCCGTGCTCGTCGAGGAATCCCACCCCCGGCGCCCCAGCGAGGGTCGCGGCATCGGTCACCACATGAATCACGACCTCGGCGCGAACGGCGTCGAGCACACTCTGCGGGTCCGGGATCGTGGCGGTGCAGGGCTCATCGCCGTTGCACTGGCAGTCGAAGCTGGTGCGGGTCAACAGGGCGAACATCGCATCGGACTTGCGTATCCCCTTGGTGCGGCCATCTTGCTTACAAACCGCATCAGCGAGGATGGCGACCGCTTTGGCCGAGACCCGCACGTTCTCCGCCGACATCACGGCGGTGAGTTCGGCGGTGCCGTCGGGCAGTTCGTGGGTCCACACCCCACGTTGGTCCATCGCGTCTTTGCGGCGCTCGCGCACCGCATCGGGGTCGTGCCGGAAGACCAGTCGGTCGACCATGTCCCGTAGCCGCGCCCGGTCCCACACGCCCGAGCGCCGGCGAATCGTCGCGGCGATCTCGGCATCCAGGCCGGGGGTGATCGGGTCATCGGCGCGGATCAACTCGGTGCGGGAGATGATCAGCCGAATCTGCCACTGCGACAGGATCCCGTCACGCAGGGTGTCCGCGACCTCGGGGAGCCGGTCTCGTAGCGCGATAGCGTCGTCGATGAGTATCTCTGCCTGCCGTCGCGACACCGCGGCTTGACGGGCGATCCGGGCGGCGCAGTCGGCGTGGCCGTCCATCACGAATCCCGACGCGCTGGTGGTGACCAGGCGGTCGACCATCACCGCGATCGTCTGATACCGATGCCAGGCGAGATAGGACTCCCCGCGTCGTGACGCGTCGAGGCCGACCATCAACATGACCATGTCGGTCTCGGCCGCGCAGGCAGGGTCGACCCCGGCGACGAACTCGCCCGGCAGATCGGTCCACACCCTCACCACGCCCCCCGACGCCTGTTCTGCCACCCGCCCCGAGTTGGGTGATCTGATACGACCAATGTAAACCCGGCCACCGACATTCCCGGATGAGTCTCCACAGGAGGCGAGGTCGTCGTCGACGAAATAGAATCTGGGCGTTGCGGTATGGTGCCGGCCGGCTCGTGGCGGCTGAGTTCCTCAGGTCACCGGCCACCAGGTGGTTTCGACTCGGCGCCTCGCTTCGCTCGGAGCCGGCTCAACCAGCGGAGGGCGGGCGCCGCGACCTCGACGCACGCCTACGTCGCTTGCTCGGCCCGGCGGCTTCGCTCGGGCCGGCTCAACCAGCGGAGGGGTCGCCGGTTCAACCCGGCAGGGGGGAACTGCCAAAGAAGCCGGAGTCGCGCAACAATGCACAGTCAACGGGCGGGATCGGACGCACGTCAATCCAGCACCGCCTTCGCGACCGTGACGCACGTCGTGATCCACTCACGGTCGGTCGGGCGCAGTGCGCGCGACGCACGTTCGGCATCCTCGATCGCCCAGTGCGCGTTGAGGATCATCCGCACGATGACCCAGTCGCGCGCACGATCCGGATCGAGGTTCGCCGCGTCGGTGATCGTGGAGAAGCGCCGGCGGATGTCGTATCGCACGTCGGAAGCGCGCGTGTCCAGACGGTTCCACATCATGGGGGCGAGTTCGTAGTGTGCATCACCCGACATCGGGCTGGGATCGATGGCGGTCCAGCGGCCGTCGGCATCGGCGAGGACGTTCTCGTGGTGGAGGTCGCCGTGCACGATGACGCCCACGGTGGCGGCGTCGGCGAGGAAGTCCCGGCCGAGGGAGAGCGCTTGCTCGACAAAGCGTCTCGGCACCGGCGCGTCGCGCGGGATGCCGGCCAGGTCGTCCAGCCACCGCTCCAGATGCGCGGTGAGTGGCGTGAGCCGGCCCGGCGCCGGGATGTGCAACCGGCCGTAGAGACCGGCGACCACCAGACAGGCCTCGTCGTCGTCGACGGTCGTCAGGTCGCGTCGGGTGAGTCGTTCGAGGAGGATCGCGCGGCGACGGGGATCGGCGCGCAGCATTCGCACCGCCCCACGACCGTGCCAATGGTGCAGTCCCAGAGCCTCGTGCGCGCCCTCGTCGTCTCCGTCGAACGCCACCTTCAGGACAGCCGGCGCACCCTCGCGATCGAACACCGGGACCACGAGCGATTCGAACCCGTGCCACAACTCGTCGCCGTCGCGGCGCAGGGCCCACTCGTCGAGGAGTCCCGAGATCGTGACCGGGAGGCGTCGCAGCCAATCCGCCCAGAGCGGCCCCAACTCGGCCTGATCCGACAATCCGGCCGGGATGTCGGAGGCGGCGATCATCCCGGCCCCGACCGGACGAATCGGTAGCCCATCCCGGCCTCGGTGAGGAGGTGGCGGGGATGTGCTGGATCCTCTTCGAGTTTGCGCCGCAGGCTCGCCAGGTAGACGCGCAGATAGTTGCTCTGACCGAGATATCCCGGACCCCAGACCGAGGTCAGGATGTCGCTCTGCGACACCAGCTTTCCCTCGTGACGTACCAGCAGTTCCAGGATGCCCCACTCGGTCGGCGTGAGATGGACCGGAACTCCTCCGCGAGTCACCTGTTTCGCGGCGAGGTCGACGACGAACGCGCCCGCGTCCACCACCGGGGACTCCGACGTCGCGTTCGACGCGGAGCCACGCCGCAGTGCGGCCCGCAACCGGGCCAGGAACTCCTCCATGCCAAACGGTTTGGTCACGTAGTCATCGGCCCCCGAGTCCAGGGCGACGACCTTGTCGGCGGCGTCGGTCCGCGCCGACAGGACGATGACGGGAACGGTCGTCCATCCGCGCAACCCCTCGAGGACCGTCAGGCCGTCGATGTCGGGCAGGCCCAGATCGAGCACCACCACGTGCGGGTTCTCCCGCGCCGCCGCCGTCAGCGCGGCGGCACCGGTGGCCGCGGTCGTCACCGCGAAGCCGCGCGCGTTGAGGTTGATCCGCAAGGCCCGCAACAACTGCGGCTCGTCGTCGACGACCAGGACCCTCGTCTTGTCGGTCGTCGATTTCTCCGGGTTCATCCGGCCGGCCCTCCCGTCACCACGGGAGCGTCGTCGTCGGTCGCGGGCAGGTCGACGACCATCGTGGCACCGCCACCCGGCGTGTCCTCGATACCGAGCACTCCCCCGATCGCGGTGACGAATCCCCGTGCCACCGACAACCCCAGACCCACCCCCGACGACGCGCCGCTGGTATCACCTCCCTGATGGAAAGCCGCGAAGACCCGGTCGCGGTCCTCGACCGGGAGACCCGGCCCGTGGTCCACGATGCGGATCACACATCGGGGCGGGTCGGCCGCGGTCAACCCGGCGGTGACCTCCACATGGCCGCCGGCGTGGCGCCGCGCGTTGTCGATGAGGTTCGCCAGCGCACGTTCGAGCAATCCGGGATCCGTGTAGGCCCAGGCGTGCCCGAGGTCGAAGGACAGGGCGGGCTCCGGATCGAGTCGGACCACCGCCGCGGCGGCGCGATGCACGACCTCGGGGAGGAAGGTCCGCTGCCGGTGCGGCCGGACCGCGCCCGCGGCGAGCCGGGAGGAATCCAACAGGTTCCCCACCAGCGAGGTGAGGTGGTCGACCGACTCGTCGACGGTCGCCAGCAGTTCTGCGGTGTCCTCGGCGCTGAAGGTGACGTCGTCGCTGCGCAGGCTCGACACCGCGGCCTTCGCCGCGGCCAGTGGTGTCCGGAGGTCATGGCTGACCGCCGAGAGCAGAGCTCGGCGCAACTCGTCGGTGCGCGCGAGCGCCTCGGCCGTCGCCGCCTCGGCTTCCAGGGCGTGACGCTGCACCGCGCCCGCGGCCTGCCCGGCCACCGCCGCGAGTACACGGCGGTCCCGCGCACCGAGTTTCGGTCCACGCAGGAGCAGTTCGAACGTCTCGCCGGGCACGACGCACACCGTGTCGGCGTCCTCGGGTGTCGCCGGTGGCGAGGAGCCCACCGCGGCCTCGACCGTGCGAGTCGAGCGTGAGGTCCGCCGCACGACCGCCACCGCCGACTGGTCGTAGGTCTCGCGGAATCGTTCCAGCAGGACCGGCACGTCGGCACCGCCGAGCACGACGCTGGAGAACAGCGCCAGCAACTCGGCCTCGCGCGCGGCGTCCTGCGCCTGCGCGCGCCGGACGGTTGCCGAATCCACCAGCGCGGCAACCGCGATCGCGATCACCAGCATGACCAGGATGGTGATCAGATTGTCGGGCTGGCTGATCGTGAACGTGAATCGCGGGTCGGTGAAGAAGAAGTTCAGCAGCAGCCCCGAGATCACTGCCGACAGAGCAGCCGGCAGGATGCCGCCGAGCATCGACACCGCGAGCACCGCAACGAAGTACAGCGCCGACTGGCTGGCGAAGCCCAACCACGGATCGAGGGCCTGCAGCAGCCCGGTGAGACCGACCGGGACCACGACCGCGAACACCCAACTCAACGGCCGGTGAAAGCGGGTGTCCCGGATGTCGAGCCGGGACCGTCGGGTCGTCTCGTCATGGGTCACCATGTGCACATCGATGCGGCCGCTCTCGCTGACCACGGCGGCCCCGACGCCCTCGTCGAAGATCCGCTGCCACCTCGGTCGCCGCGACGTCCCGAGAACGAGCTGGGTGGCGTTGACCCCGCGGGCGAACTCCAGCAGCGTGCTCGGGATGTCGTCGCCGACGACGGTGTGGATCCGTGCCCCGAATCCCGCGGCGAGCTCCTTGAGCGCGGCGAGGTCGATCCGCGCACCGGTCAGCCCGTCGCCCCGGACCACGTGGACGGCCAGCAGTTCCGCGCTCGAACGCGATGCGATCCGACTCGCCCGCCGGAGCAGCGTCGGCGACTCGGCGCCGCCGGTGACGGCTACGACGACCCGCTCGCGCGCTTCCCACGTCTCGGTGATCGAATGTGCCGCACGGTAATCCGCGAGCTTGTCGTCGACCTGGTCGGCCAGCCACAGCAGCGCGAGTTCGCGGAGCGCGGTGAGATTGCCCTGCCGGAAGTAGTTGGCCAGGGCACCCTCGACACGTCCGCCCGGGTAGACCTTGCCCGCGGACAGGCGCTGCCGCAACGCCTGCGGATCGATGTCGACCAGTTCGATCTCGTCGGCACCGCGCACGATGTCGTCGGGCACGGTCTCCCGTTGCACCACTCCGGTGATCTGGGCGACGACATCGTTCAGGCTCGCCAGGTGCTGGATGTTGATCGTCGAGTACACATCGATGCCGGCACCGAGCAACTCCTCGATGTCCGCCCACCGCTTGCGATTTCGAGATCCGGGGACATTCGTGTGCGCGAGCTCGTCGACGAGTGCCACCTGCGGTCGGCGACCCAGCACCGCGTCGAGATCCATCTCCTCCAGCGGCGTCCCGCGGTACGACCGGCTGATGCGCGGAACGGTCTCCAGTCCCTCGGCAAGCGCGGCAGTGGCCACCCGGCCGTGGGTTTCGACGATGCCGATCACGACATCCGTCCCCTCGTCGACGAGGGTTCGGGCCTGGGCGAGCATCTCGTAGGTCTTCCCGACACCGGGTGCACAGCCGAGGAACACCCGCAGTGTCCCCCGCCCCTCGGAGAGTCCGGCCGGTGAGGTCATCGGCCGAGTCTAACGTCGGTCACGGGGCGCGACAGCCGGGTGGCGCATGACCCAGCGCGAGGTTCACCTCGAGGACGTTCACGCGTGGTTGCCCGAGGAATCCGAACTGTCGGCCCTCGGTGTGCTCGTCGATGACTGCCTCGATCTCCGCGGGTGTGCGACGGTTCTCGCGGGCCAGCCTCGCGACCTGCAGACCGGCGTATTCGGGACTGATGTGCGGATCGAGTCCCGAGCCCGATCCGGTCACCGCGTCGGCCGGGACCTGTGCCGGTGCGACCCCCTCCCGTTCGGCGATCAGCGCACGTCGCGCGGCGACGTTGGTGAGCAGGACCTCGCTGTTGGGTCCCTGGTTGGTCGCCGCCGATGCCGACGGATCGCCGGTCGCCATCGGTTCGCCGGCAGCCCCCAGGACCCGGGCGTGCAGGTATGGGTCGGGCGCACCCGGTTCGACCCGCGGATCGAGACCGATCAGCGTGGATCCGACGGGGCAGCCCGCGGCGTCGGAGACCTGCGACCCCTCCGCGCCTGCGGTGTTCACCCGCGAGATCGCCCACACCGCAGCCGGATAGGCGAGGCCGAGGATCAGCGTGAGACCCAGGATCATGCCCGCGGCGGCGACACATTGCCGGACGAAGCCGGACCAGACTGTGTTCATGAGGTCATCCCATTCCCGGTAGCAGACGGACGACGAGGTCGATCAGCCAGATTCCGACGAACGGCGTGACGACCCCACCGACCCCGTAAACAGCTAGATTGCGGCCCAACAACTTCGACGCCGTGTCCGGCCGGTAGCGCACGCCGCGCAACGACAGCGGGATGAGTGCCACGATGATCAGCGCGTTGAAGATCACCGCGGACACGATCGCCGACTGCGCCGAGTGGAGACCCATGATGTTGAGGGCGTCGAGCTGCGGATAGACGGCGGTGAACATGGCGGGCAGGATCGCGAAGTACTTGGCGAGGTCGTTGGCGAGCGAGAACGTCGTCAGCGCACCCCGGGTGATCAGCAACTGCTTGCCGATGCCGACCACCTCGATGAGTTTGGTCGGGTCGGAGTCGAGGTCCACCATGTTGCCGGCTTCCTTCGCCGCCGACGTCCCGGTGTTCATCGCCAGCCCGACGTCGGCCTGTGCCAGCGCGGGTGCGTCGTTGGTGCCGTCACCGGTCATCGCGACCAGGCGTCCGGCGGCCTGCTCGGCGCGGATGAGGTCGAGTTTCTGTTCGGGGGTGGCCTCGGCGACGAAGTCGTCGACGCCTGCCTCGGTCGCGATCGCCCGGGCGGTGAGCGGATTGTCGCCGGTCACCATCACGGTGCGGATGCCCATCGCGCGCAGCTGCGCGAACCGTGCCGTCATGCCCGGTTTCACCACGTCGGACAACGCGATCACACCCATGACCCGGGCCGGTTGCCCGTGGGTGCGAACCCCGACCACGAGCGGTGTACCGCCCGCCGACGAGACCCGCTCCACATCGGCGGCGACGGTGTCGTCGACGGTTCCCTCGCCGGCGGCGACCCATCGGGCGACCGCATCGGCGGCGCCCTTGCGGTACTCGACGAGTGCACCGCCGTCGTCGGAATCCACGCCGCTCATCCGCGTTTGCGCGGTGAACGGGATGGTCGTGTCGGCCCCGCCGTCCGTCGTGACGCCGTACGCGGACCGGCAGAGTTCGACGATGCTGCGGCCCTCGGGTGTGTCGTCGGCGAGGCTGCACCGACAGGCGACACGCGCCAGTTCGTCGACGGACACTCCCGGTGCCGGGTTGAGGTCGGTGGCGCGGCGGTTGCCGTAGGTGATCGTCCCGGTCTTGTCCATCAGCAGCGTGTCGATGTCACCGGCAGCCTCGACCGCGCGTCCCGACATGGCCAGGACATTGCGCTGAACCAGCCGATCCATGCCCGCGATCCCGATCGAACTGAGCAGGGCGCCGATGGTGGTCGGGATGAGGCAGACCAGCAGCGCGATCAGCTTCACCGGATCGGGCGATTGCCCGGCGTACTCCTGCATCGGCGCGACCGCGACCACCGCGAGCAGGAAGATCACCGTCAGGCTGGTCAGCAGGATGTCGAGCGCGATCTCGTTGGGGGTCTTCTTGCGGGCGGCACCCTCGACGAGGGCGATCATCCGGTCGACGAAGGTCTCCCCGGGTGCCGTGGTGATCCGGACGACGATGCGGTCGGAGAGCACCACGGTTCCACCGGTGACCGCCGACCGGTCGCCACCGGATTCACGGACGACCGGCGCGGACTCACCGGTGATCGCCGACTCGTCCACGGTGGCGATCCCGTCGACGACGTCGCCGTCACCGGCGATGACCTCGCCCGCCTCGACCAGGACGAGGTCGCCGACCCGCAGGTCGCTGCCGGAGATCTCCTCGGTCGCCCCGACCCCGGCAACGTCATCACCGTCGATCAGTCTGCGGGCGATCGTGTCGCGCTTGACCTTTCGAAGACTGTCGGCCTGCGCGCGACCACGACCCTCGGCCACGGCCTCGGCGAGGTTGGCGAACAGAACGGTGAACCACAGCCAGGCGGCGACGGTCCAGCTGAACCAGGACGGATGCAGCGCCGCGAGCACGGTGGTGACGACGGCTCCGAGGAACACCACGAACATCACCGGGTTCCGGGCCTGGGCCCGCGGGGCGAGCTTCCGTAGCGCGAGTGGCATCGACGTCACCAGCGAGCGGATGTCGAAGGCGCCGCGCGACACCAGTGGCGATGCCGGTTGATCGGACTTCTCGGCGCCCGGCGTCGCGGGTTCGTCGGTGGGGACGAATTGTGTGGTCACAGGAGTGCCTCGGCGATCGGTCCCAGCGCCATGGCCGGGAAGAAGGTGAGTCCGGCGACGAGCACGATGGTCGCGGCCAGCAGGAATCCGAACAGGAGACCGGAGGTGGGCAGGGTCGAGCGCGCCTCCGACGCACCGACATCCGGAGCGATCTCGGTCGGCCCGGGCATCACCGCGGTCGACGATCCGCTCGCGCGGTTCACCGCGACGGCGACGGGTGCGACGGCAGGTGCAGCGGTGCCGCCGCCGCGCGGGATCTGCCGGGCGAGAAGTCCGGCCAGCGCGAGCACCACCACGATGGGCAGGAACCGACCGAGCAGCATGGCCATGCCGAGCGAGCCCTGGAACCAGTCACCGGTCGCCGTGAGGCCACCGAAGGCGCTGCCGTTGTTGTTGGCCGCCGAGGCGTAGGCATACAGGACTTCGCTGAAGCCGTGGATCGAGCCCGGACTCCCCGGGTCCCCGCTGTTGCCCTGCGCCTCGGTCGTCGATCCCAGGATCATCGAGATCCCGGTGCCGGTCAGCACGAGGGCAGGCATCACCAGCACATACAGTGCCGCCATGGTGATCTCGTGCTGTCCGATGCGTTTGCCGAGGAAGGTCGGTGAGCGTCCGACGAGCAGCCCCCCGATGAACACGGTGATCATCGCCATGACGAGGATGCCGTACAGACCCGACCCGACGCCGCCGGGTGCGACCTCGCCGAGGAGCATGTTCCACAGGACGGCGCCGCCGCCGACCGCCGAGAAACTGTCGTGCGCGGAGTTCACCGCGCCGGTCGACGTGCCGGTGGTCGAGACCGCGAACAGGGCCGATCCGGGGATCCCGAACCGGACCTCCTTGCCTTCCAGCATCGCCCCGGCGGCCGCGGAAGCGCTTCCTGCGGTGCGGCTCTCGAAGAACCACACGAGGGTGAGCATCAGCGACCAGATGGCGGCCATCACGGCCAGCAGTGTCAGACCCTGCCGCCGGTCGCGGACCAGGGTCCCGTAGGTGCGCGTCAGGCAGACCGGGATCAGCAGGAGTGCGGTGATCTCCAGCAGGTTCGACAGCGGCGTGGGGTTCGAGAACGGGTGTGCCGAGTTCGCCGACAGCGTCCCGCCCCCATTGGTGCCGAGTTCCTTGATGGCCTCCTGCGAGGCGAACGGACCGAGCATGCTGCGCGCATCGGCACCGTCGAGGGTGGTCCACCCGAAACCGGTGTGCCAGGACTGGACCAGGCCCTGCGTGATCAGCAGGGTCGCGAGGACCAGGCTGAGCGGCAGCAGGATTCGGATCGATCCACGCACCAGGTCCACCCAGAAGTTCCCGATCTCGCCGGTCCCACGACGACTCACGATGCCGCGGATGACCGCCATCGCGACCGCCATGCCCACCGCTGCGGAGACGAAGTTCTGGACGGCGAACCCGAGCATCTGCGTCAGGTTGCTCATCACCAGTTCGGGCGAGAAAGACTGCCAATTGGTGTTGCTCACGAAGGAGATGGCGGTGTTGAACGCCATCGAGGGAGGCACGCCGGACTTGCCGTCGGACCACGGCAACACCCCCTGCAGACGCTGCAGCAGGTAGACGACGAGGAACGAGATCAACGAGAAGGCCAGCACCGCAAGCGCATAACCCACCCAGGTCTGCTGACGACGCGGGTCGACCCGCGCCATCCGGTACAGCAGGCGCTCGACTCGGAGGTCTCGAGCACCGGTGTACACCCGCGCCATGTAGTCGCCCAGCGGGACGTAGGCGACAGCGAGGATGATCACGAGCGCGGCCACCTGGAGCAACCCCGCAACAGTTGTGTTCACGAGATCAGAACCTCTCCGGGAACACCAGCGCGACGAGCAGGAACACCACGGTCGCGGCGGCGAGCGCCAGCAGCACGATGGTGGTCACCCCGTCCGCGGTCACGACTTGGTCCTGACATCGAGGGCCCGTACGGCCAGCACACACAGGGCGAACCCCGCGAGGGCCGGCAGCAGGTACACGAGGTCCGCCACGCAGTCACTCTCCGATCACATCGACGTCCACCGATTCGGTGGCCACATCGAAGGATCACGCAACCCGGCCGGCTGCGGGAGAGTCCTTAACGCGTTCCATACGCGGACCGCGTGATTATTGACGCCGCGTTGTCATGGCTCGCCGCGTCAGCCCGACGGGCTCCCGGAACGAAACGCCGACCTCATCACCGGGCAGCAGTCGGCGATCCGCCGGTGACCTTGTCCGGCACCAGCTCGCCGTCCGCGATCTGGTCGCGAATCTTGAACTTCTGGATCTTCCCCGTCGGCGTCATGGGGAACGAGTCGGCGAAGAACCACATCGACGGCACCTTGTGCGCCGAGATACGTTCCCGACACCATTCCTTGAGGACATCCGGATCGGGGCGGGCGGACTGGTCTGCCGCGCAGATGACGGCTCCGATCTGCTCACCCCAGTAGTCGTCGGGAACCCCGATAACCGTGACATCATGGATATCAGGATGTTCGAACAGCAGGTCTTCGATCTCGCGCGGGGAGATGTTGACCCCGCCGCGGATGATCATCTCCTTCAGCCGGCCGGTGATCTTCAGGAACCCTCGTTCGTCCATGCTGGCGAGGTCGCCCATGTGCAGCCACCCGTCGGCGTCGATGGTCGCGGCGGTCGCCTCCGGCATGTCGAAGTATCCGAGCATGTTCTGGTATCCGCGACAACAGATCTCGCCTTGATCACCGATCGCGACGACCTTGCCGTCGATCGGGTCGACGAGCTGGATCTCGAGTTCCGGCAGTGGCTGCCCGACGGTGGTTGCCTGGTCCTCTGTCGAGTCGGTGACCTTGGTCTGGCTGATCACACCGTGCATCTCAGTTTGGCCGAAGAGGATCGAGAAACTGCAATTCCACGTGTCCATGACACGGCGCACGAGCGCCTCGGGCACGGTGGCAGCGCCCGACAGGATGGTCTGAAGGCTGGTGAGATCACGCGTCGCGGTGTCGGGGTGATCCAGGAGTGCGATCAGCATCGTCGGAACGAGAAGGCCGTGGGTACCCCGGTAGGTCTCGAAGGCCTCGAGAACGCTGGCTGGGTCGAACCCGGGCAGCACCACGTAGGTGCCGCGCGCCGACATCGTGCCGAGCTCGGTGAACGCGCCTCCGCCGATGTGATACATCGGCATCGCATTGATGCACACTCCGCCGTCATCCATCCCGGCACGCTCGAAGACGAACGATGCCTCGTTCACTATGCCCTTGTGATGCAGCAGAGCGCCCTTGGGGAAGCCGGTCGTGCCCGAGGTGTACTGGATCTGCACGGGGTCCATGGGAGCGACGTGGGGAAGCGCCAGATCAGCGTTCCCGCGCTCGGCGTATGCGGCCCAGTCGCGGTCCGGCACGGTCACTCGAACGGTGTCGACCTCCGCGACGGCGGCCGACACGATGGCACCCAGATCCGCCCCCCGATACGACTGTTGGAAGAAGACACCGACCGCTCCCGACTGCCGCAGAACATAGGCGAGCTCGTCTCGCCGGTAGGCCGGGTTGGCCGCGACGACGACCATCCCGGCCATGGCGATCGCCTGCTGCATGATCACCCAGTCCGCACTGTTGGCCGCGAAGATCGCCACCCGGTCCCCGGACGCGAAATCGCCGAGGAGTGCGCGAGCGAATCGCCGAGTGTCGTCGAGCATCTCGGCGTAGGTCCACGTGCGCCGCTCGTCCTTCTCGGTTACCGCATCGACCAATGCGATCCGATTTGGCACGGCGGAGGCGCACTCCTCCAGAAGGGCCGGCAGCGTGATGTCCCGCACGCCCGCGCTCGGAACCGCGGGCCAGTGAGAAGTGGTGAGTTGCATGGTGCCTCCTTGGGCGTGTGAGCGATGACGCGCGACGCGACCGGCCCACCGCTCTGAGTGCTGCACATCACATATTATCGGTCGTACCATTGGTCCGCAACCCTGATCTTTCGCGGGGCAGCTGCCCCATCAGGCGTCGAAGGTGTTGTCTGCAAGCGACTTTGACACGTGAACGTATGCCGGGCACGCACGCCCGGCAGACAGTGGATGGTCGGCGACGGACGACCTCAACGGCGACTCGCGGTCGACGAATCCGGCTCTGCCGCTGTGCGAATCGACGGGCGTGCCGTACGCCTCCCGTCGACAGATCAGCGCGCGGCCGGTCTCGCGGAGAATCTCAGAACGCGGAGATCCCGCCGTTGACGCTGATGGTCTGTCCCGTCAGGCGAGCTGCGCCCGGGCCGCCGAGGTAGACGATCAGCGACGCCAGATCGTCGGGTTCAGCGACTCCGAGATGTGCCTGCTGGGAGGCCTTTTTGAAGAGTGAACGACTGAAGCCGTCACTGAGGACGTTGTCCGCGGTGCGCGTGCCCCTGACCAACGACGGGGTGACGGCGTTGACGCGCACCCCGTTGCGTTTGCCCTCCACCGCCGCGACTCGCGAGAACATCACGATCGCGGCCATCGCCGCTCCCAGTGCGCTCTCCCCTGGCGTCGGCACCTTGGCCGCGTCGGAGGCGATGTTGATGATGCCTCCGCCGCCCTGCGCCTGCATCAGCGGCAGCACCGCCCGGGTCATCAACATCGGCGGCACGGCCTGCCCCGTGAGGATGTCGGGGAGCGCCGTCATCGGCGTCCGGTGCAACAACTCCGGACGATAGGCCGTCGTCGTGGAATTGACGCAGATGTCCACCGTCCCCAGCGCCGAATGCGCTGTCGCCACACACCTCTCGACCTCATCGATGTTCGACGAATCGGCCGAGACGAACTGTACGTCCACGTCGCGGTGACGATCGAGAACCGTACGTCGCGCTTCCTCGCCCCGCGTGTGATCACGACCCACGAGGACCATGCGCCTCACGCCGGCGGCGGCGAACCCGAGTGCGGTCGCCAGGCCGATCCCCGAAGTGCCGCCGACGATGACGGCCCCGGACTCCTCGTAGGTCCGAACCAGCGGAGATTCTGACATCGATTCACCTCTCGTGGACGCGACCACGAACCATCACGGGTCGACAGATGCTACCGGCACTCGCCGATACTCACACAGAACGTTTTACACGATAGACGCGATCATGTCTAAAATTGTATTGTCTGGGTGCGTAGTCACCCCCTCCGTCCCCGACGCACCAGACCCCCTCTCAACTCTGGAGATCACATGAACCCCATCGCGAACCGGTACACCAGGCTCATCGGCATCGACCACCCGATCGTCCAAGAGGGACTCGGGCCGTTCCGCACGCCGAAACTCGCAGCGGCCGTGTCGAATGCGGGCGGCCTGGGCACCGTTTCCATGCCCGGGATGCCCGTGGACCTGGAGGCAGGTGCACGCATGTTCCGCGCGCACATCGACGAATGCCTGTCGCTGACCGACCGCCCCTTCGCGGTGAACATCCCGGTCGGCGTCGACACCAACGGAGACGTACTCCCTTTCACCGACGTCTACATCCGCATGGTCCTCGAGGCGCGCAGGGCCGATGCAGCGTTGGCGCGGCAACTGACCGTGCTGACGACCTCCGCGGGTTTCCCCGGTGACTACATCGCCGCGATCAAGGACGCCGGCATGATCCACCAGCACAAGGTCGGTTCCACGCGGCAAGCCGTCAAAGCTGCAGAGGCCGGGGTCGACGTCGTCATCGCCGCGGGATTCGAGATGGGTGGCCACGCACCGAGCAAAGCGGTCCACTCCTATGTGCTGGCTCCCAGCGTGACCCAGGGGGTCGATATCCCGGTGCTGCTCACCGGCGGCGCCCGGGATGCCAGGGGACTCGCGGCGGCTCTGGCGATGGGCGCCGACGGCGTGGCGATGGGCACCCGATTCATCGCCAGCACCGCCAACACCGACTGGCACCCGGCATACATCCAGGCCATCCTCGACGCCCAGGCAGGTGATGACGTCGCGTTCGACGGCGTCTACGGACCCTGTCGAGGCCTCCGGAACGCGGCGTCGCGCAAGCTCGTCGAGCACAGCGGGACCGAATCCGGCGCAGTCCTCGATGCCGTCGAGCTGACCCGCTGGAAGATCGAGTCGATGCAGAGCGCGCAGACCACGGGTGACGTCGAGAACGGCCTGGTCCTGGCCGGTCAGGTGGCCTCGGCGATCGATGACATCATCGACATCGCCGACTTCGTCCCGAGTACCGCGGCCGACGCGGCCACCATTCTCCGCCGGCTCGCCGAGTCGTTGTCTGCTCCCGTCCTCGCATGACCACGTCGACGAGAACCCGGTAGCCGATGGCTACGATGACGCCCATGACCGAACCCGCCGTCGACGCGGCCGCGCGGTCGACGACTTCGATCAGCAGCTCCCGCTCTGCCCTGATCTCGATCCTCGGCGAACTGGTCGCGCCGTACCGCCGCCCGGTGCGGACGTCCGCGCTCCTGTACGGCCTGACCGGAGTGGGCTTCGGCGAATCAGCGAGCCGGCAGGCGATCGCCCGGGCGGGGGCCTCCGGGCTCATCTCCGCGGAAAGAGACGGCCGAGAGACCAAATGGGCGGTCACCGAACGCACTTACGAACTCTTCCGCGAGGGTGCCGACCGGGTCTTCCCCGATGCCGCCGGTCGGCACTGGGACGGGAACTGGCTCATCCTCATCGTGCCAGTCCCGGAGTCCCAGCGCGCGATTCGCAAGAAGCTTTACGCCGCTCTGCGCTGGGCGGGATTCGGCAACCCCAGCGCGGGCATCTGGGTGACCCCGCACGTCGAACGCCTCCCCGAGGCACAGGCCGCCATCGAGTCGCTCGGGTTATCGGAGAACACGCTGTCGTTCGTGGGCTCGCCAGCGGCAGTCGGGATACCCGAGTCAGAACTCGTGCACCGTGCATGGGATCTCCGCAAGGTCGCTGTCGCATACGACGAGCTCCGGGAACGGTTCGACACCGACGACCATCTCACCGGGAAAGAGGCGCTCGTCGCACACATCGAGCTGGTCGATGCCCTGCGCCACACCCCCTACATGGACCCGCAGCTCCCCAGTGAGCTCCTGCCCGACTGGCCGGGCCTCAAAGTCATCGGCCGCCTCCAGGCCCTTCGGGCCGAGCGGTCCCCGGCGGCCCACGCGCACTGGCTGTCCGTCGCCCGGTTGGACTGAACCATCCTCATCCTCTCGACAGCAGTGACAGGCCTTGATGTTTTACATTTCTAGACACCTCCACGCGCGATCTGTAGTATTTGAACCACGCGCCGCCGATGAGTCAGCCCCTCATCCCCGATCCACGGCGTATCTCTTCAGCCAAAGGATTACCGTGATCGAACTGCACGCACCGTCGATGGCCTTGCTTCGAACGATCGCCGACGACCCTGTCGCCTACGCGGACGACTGGAAGAAGATTTATCAGCGACCGGTGATCGGGTCCTTCCCGATGAACTTTCCCGCCGAACTCATCCACGCGTCCGGCGCACTGCCGGTGATCGTGCAGGAGAGCCGAACCCCGATCACCGAAGGCCGCAGCCTGCTCGCCGAGTTCTATTGCGGGTACACCAGGAGCGTCGCGGACCAGGCGGCCGTCGGCGAACTCGACGTGTTCGACGCCTTCGTCACCGCCGATCACTGCGTCCAGCTGCTGGGGGCGGTCGACGCGATTCGATACACCCGACCGGCGAAGCCCGTCCACTTCGCGCAGTTCACCAGCGCCATGGACGATGCATGGACCCAGCCGCGAGTCGACGGCCGATTGAGCGAACTGAAGTCGCAGGTCGAACTCGTCACGGGTCATGTCGTGACCGACGACGAACTCCTGGCGAGCATCGCGACGTTCAACACGAATCGCCAATTGTTGCGTCACCTCTACGAGCTCCGGAGGTCCGGGCGCGCCCGCATCACCCCGAGCGACATGCAGGTGCTGGTGAAGTCGAGCATGGTCATGGATGTCGACGAGCACACCGCCCTCCTCCGCTCCGTCATCGCCGAACTCCCGGTCCGGGAGGAGGCTCCCGATGACGTTGTCCGCCTGCATATCTCCGGACACTTCTGTCACGCCCCCCGCCCCGAGATCCTCGACGTGATCGAGGAGCCGGGCGCGATCGTGGTCGACGACGACCTCTACACCGGATTCCGATACATCTCCACCGACGTGCCGGAGACCGCGGATCCCCTGCACGCACTCTCGACCTGGTATCTCGAGCGAAACCTCAATGCCCCCTGCCCGACTCGGGTGACGACTGAAGTCGACTGGGACACCTATCTGCTGGATGCCGTAGCCCGCAGCGGTGCCACCGGTGTGCTGATCCTGATGGCGAAGTTCTGCGAGCCGCACATGCTCTATTACCCCGAGTTGCGAAAAGCGCTCGAGAGCAACGGCATCCCGTCACTTCTCATCGAGACCGAACACGAGGGCATCCCGATCGAGAAGCTGCGCACTCAGATGGAAACCTTCGTCGAACGCATCCGTCGCCAGCCCGTGACGGTCTGACCCCGACCCACCACAACCGATCCAGCCCAGCCGATACGAGGAGCATGGCGTTGAGTACCGAACTTTTCCAGAGAGACAAGACCAACAAGCTGCGGAGCACGCGGGTAGGCGGCAAGATGACCGCCGACTACTGGGAGAACATCTTCACCGCGAAGGAACGCGGCAAGCACGTCGTCTGGTACAACGGCGCGGCCCTGAACCCGTTGTTCCAGGCCGCCGGTCTCGAGTGGTGCCACGGCGAGGCGTTCGCGGCCCGACTCGCCGCCCAGCATCTGGAGGAGCCTGCGCAGGCGGCCGGAGCCGAGTACGGCTACATCGGCGAACTGTGCTCGTATGCCCGTACACATCTCGGGTGCGCGGTGCTGACCCAGCAGAATCAGAGCGAACGCGAGTCCGGCGTCGTGGGCATGCTCGACCAGCAGGAACTGGCGGCCAAACTGCCGGCTCCGGACTTCTTCGTCAACGGGTACGCGGGCTGCAGCACCGGGCAGCAGTGGGATGCGATGACGTACCGGGTGTTCAACCGCGAACTCCCGGTCTTCAACGTCTCGCTGCCGATGCTGTGGGGCAACAAGCCCGATGCCGGCTACATGCGGGGTGAGGAATGGGAAGACGTCAGCACCTATGCCGAGGGGCAGCTCCGTGAGCTGATCGGCTTCCTTGAGCAGCAGACCGGCCGCCCGTTCGACTGGGATACGTTGAGCGAAAGCATGTCCTACATCAAGCGCGCGTCGGAGCTGCGGTTGGAGGCGATGCAGCTGTGCACGATGGCGCCGACTCCGGCGACCTACTGGGACTGGGTGGCGAGTATCGCCCCGATCAACTTCCTGCCGGGCAACCAGGCGCTCGTCGACTACTTCGCGGGGGTCAAGGCCGAGATCGAACAGCGCATCGTCGACGGCGAGTCAGCAGTGGCGAACGAACGCTATCGGGTCTACTTCGACGGGATCATGAACTGGAACAAGCTGGGCTTCCTTACGAGAAAGTTCGCCGAATACGACGTGGCGGTCGTGGCCGGGCGCTACACCCATGAATCCTTCTGGCAGGAACCACAACTCATCGACGTGGACAATCCGCTGCGCGGCATGGCCCAGCACTACCTGCTGTGCCCCCTGAACCACGGCTTGAAGAACCTGCAGGAGTTGCTGATCCGCCGCCTCGACGAGTACTCGATCGACGGCATCGCCTTCCATTCGACCAGAACCTGCCGGGCCATGACGAACCCGCAGACCATGCTGGCCAAGACCGCCGAACGTGAGCGGGGAGTGAAATCGTTCTTTTTCGAGGGCGATGTGGCCGACGCATCCTTCTACAACGACGAGCTCTTCGACAGTCGTCTCGAGGCGATGCTCGAGACGATCGACGTGCAGCGCGCCAAGTCCCTGATCTGATGTCCTGGTACGTGATGGGGGTCGACCTCGGCTCGACGACGGCGAAAGCGGCCGTCGTCGACCAGGACGGTCGACTCGCCGGATCGAGTGTCGTCCAGATGGGCGCGGTCAGCCGCGATGCCGTCGTCGTCGCGATGGACCGGGCCCTGTCGGATGCCCACGTGGATACTCACGACATCGCTCGTACGATCAGCACCGGCTACGGCCGCAAACTCGTGCCGGGCGCGGATCGATCATTCACCGAGATCACCTGCCACGCGCGTGGCGCCGCCGCGATGCACCCGGGCGTTCGACTGGTCATCGACATCGGCGGCCAGGACAGTAAGGCGATCGCGGTCGACGAGGAGGGACTCGTCGAGCGGTTCGCGATGAACGATCGGTGCGCGAGTGGAACCGGACGGTTCTTCGATGTTCTCGCCCGTGCACTCGAGGTCGACGTGAGCGAGGTGGGACGGCTGGCGATGTCGGGGACCGACGGTCTCGAGGTGAGCAGCATGTGCGCAACCTTCGCCGAGACCGAGGTCATCTCGATGCTGGCACAGGGTCGGGACAAGGCCGACATCGCGGCGTCGGTGCACAAGGCCGTCGCCGCCCGGACGCTCGGTCTTGTCGCGCAGGTCGGCAAGGCCACGCCGACGGTGATGACCGGTGGGGTCGCGCGCAACGAAGCGGCCCGCCACCACATCGAGAGGGCGCTTCGAAACCCGGTGGAACTACTCGAGCAACCGCAGATCGCCGGCGCGTACGGCGCGGGATTGCTCGCGCGGGATGAACACCGCGGCAACCTGGGCCGTGCCGACAACCGCGACTCCGCGGCGAGGTCGCAGCTGGCCGAACGGGCCGCCGGGATCGTCCCGCAATGCGCGGGGTGCGACGGCGAACTCGACGGCCATCACGACCACGGCCCGGTCCCGTTGACGCTGCGCACCGGATCGTGACCACCCCCGACCTCGGCGACTCCGGCGTATTCGTCGTCGACGACGGCGACCTGGGACGGATCGTGGCACTGCACTTCGTCCGGGCCGGGTCACAACGGATCGGCATCCTCACCACCGACGAGACGCGCGGACAGGAACTGGCGCAGGAGGTCTTCGGCGCCGCGTCGGGTATCTGGGCGATATCCGCCGCCGGCGACCTCACCTCACCCCGCGATGCGCGACGGATGGTCGCCGAACTGTCCGGCGCGATCGGCGAGGCCGACGTCGTCGTCGACCTACCCGGCGGCACCGAGGCAGGCCACATCGTGCGGGAGGAGATGCTCACCCGCGGGGAGGGCGTCGTCGTCGAGGTCGGTCCGCGCGCGGGGCGCGATCACCGCGATGGCGTCACCACATGCACAGTCGTCGCGATACCCGGCTCGCCAGCAGAACTGGCCGACTCCCTCGTGACGGCCGTCCTGAACACCCAGCCGCCTCGGGACCGGTGACCACGCCCGGTCCGAGCTAGCGAAACGCAGACTCTTCGAGGAGCGTTTGCCATCGCGCGTGCGCCCGCGCGGACCATTGCTCGCGTCGTCGCCGGAAGAGTGCCGCGCCCTCTCGCCCGATCCATTCCGGCAGCAGCTGCTTCGGTAACTGGGGATCGAGGCGCATGAACCGCTGCTGGAGAGACACCAATTCGACGAAGGCGAACAGGACCTCGTCGTCATCGGCGGGTTCGTGTGCGCCGTCTTGGTCCAACAGCAACCGGTAGCTCGCCGCCAGATCGGTGAGATCCCACGCCCGCGAAGCGATTTCAGTGTTGTCAAGCCCACCCGGCGCGATCGCACCGTGCAGGATGAGTGCGGCGTCGGTCAAGCCGAGCGTCCCGAGGAGTTCCGCGAGTTCCTGCTCACGCTCGACGTGGGGGGTGAGCCACACCCCCTGCGTCGCATTGCCCATCCCGAGCCAGGTGAGACCACCGTTGAGTCTGTTACGCACGGTGCTGCTGCGTTGAGCCGTCGTCACGGCCAGCACGAGCCATTCGTTGTCCCAGGGCAGCGGGCCGTCGAGGTACGCATTCGATCGTCTGATGCCGTCGGCGGACAGCGCTCGTCCGTGATCGGCGAGGTGCCACCGCACCGCACGACCCACGCGCTCACGCTCGACCCACCTGGCGGATGCGGCGCGCGCGAGCAGTTGCCGCGCAGCGTGTTCCTCGATGCCCATGCCGCCGAGAACTCTCATCAGCGCGGCGGTCCACGCGCCCGCGTCGGAGTCGAACAGGAACTCACCGATGACCGTCAGGAGCATCGAGCGAGCGCTCGGCGGCGGAAGAGGAGGTCGGGCGAAGCGGTGATAGGCCACCATCGGAGATCCTCCTAGGGTTCGTTGACCAAGTTACCCACTTCGACGTGGGAGAGGAACTCATAGGCACCCAGCCTGTCCGCCAGTGACTCGACGTCGACGTGGGATGCGCCAGCCGGATCCAGCCGCACGGTGACCTTTCGTCTGAGCCCGGAGTCGTCGACGTCGATCACGCACTCGACCGGGGCGCGACTGCACTCGGTGACCACCTGGATGATCTCGGCTTTCAGCGCGAGCGTCCGGAGCACGGGTTTCGAGATCTTCCCGACCGGTGTCAGCGGGAGCCGGTCCAGGACTGTCACGTGCACGGGCACGGCAGCTTTCTCCTGAACCGCATTACCGCAGAACGCGAGTAGATCAGACGATTCGACGACAGCACCGTCCTCGAGTTGCACATACGCGACCGGCATTTCCCCTTTCATCCGGTCGGGCCTGCCAACCGCGGCCACCATCTCCACGGCGGGGTGCGCGGCGAGCGCCTCTTCGATATCACGAGGATCGATGTTGTGGCCGCCCCGGATGATCAGGTCCTTGCTTCGTCCGGAGACCCAGATGTACCCGTCGTCATCCACCGCGCCGAGATCGCCGGTCCGACCCCATGCGCCCTCGTCGGGCACACCCGTGGCGAAGAACTGCGCGTCGAGCGCGTCGTCGAGGTAACCCTCGCTGACCGTCGGACCGCCGATCAGCAACTCCCCCGGTTCGCCCGCGGCGCAGTCACGTATCCAGCGCCCGTCGTCGTCGAGGATCGCGGCGCGGACTCGCGAGTACGGCAGCGGTCGCCCCGCCGAGCCCACGCGGGGTTCCTGACCGTTGTTCGGGTGACCGGTGATGGTGCCATGAAACTCCGTGCCGCCCCAGCATTCTCGCAACCACACACCGAACCGTTCGTGAAAACCGTTGATGAGCGCCGGCGACACGGTGCTTCCACCGACGTTGAAGTCGGTCAACGTGACCGGTCCGCTAGGCGCGGATCGCGCGTGCAGGAGGGCGAAGGCCGTGGTCGGAGTCGCCATCGTCGAAGTCATGCGGTATCGCTCGACGATGTCCCAGAAATTGTCGACGACCTCGCGGGACCGGAACCCGCCCGAGGTGAGCGTCAACAACGTCTGCCCGTAGACCACCGAGCGGAGCGCCAGCGCGATACTGCCACCGCAGTGGAAGTTCGGCATGCCGTGGCCGATCACGGTGTCTTCTTCCGAGCCCATGAGCGCACCCACGTTCCACGCGATGATCAGTTGCCCGTACTGCGACATCCGAACCAACTTCGGCGCACCCGTGGTGCCTCCGGTGGGCATCACCATGCAGTCGCGTCGGGGATCGTCGTCGACCGTCACCGTACGTCCTCGGTGGTGTTCCAGTGCCCTCCCGAAGGTGTCGTCTCCGCCGACCAGCAGGACGTCGGTGAGGGACGGCACCGTTGCGAGCAGCGCGGCCACATCGGACTTCCGCTCGGCCAGAACCTGTTCGGTCGTCACCAGAATGGTTGCCGCGGTGCGCCTCAGGATGGTCACGAGCGAGTTGATCTCGAGGAACGGGTTGAGCGGAACCGCGATCCCGGCCCGCTGCGCACCCCAGGTGGCGACGAGTCCTTCCGGCAGCATGGGAAGCATCACCGCGACGACGCTCGGGGCTCCCGCTGCCCGATCGAGGAACAGCGACGCCGCCTGTTCCACCGACTCGGCGAGCTGACGGTAGGTCACCTCCCGGCTCGGGGCGGTGAAATCGGGAGCCTCGAGATGAATGATCGCCGGCTTGTCGGGGAACCTGCGGGCGGACTCGAGAAGGCATCCGAACACCGTGTCGGCGGGCAGCAGCTCCGCGGGATCGAGGCGTTCGACATCGAGGATGTCGGCCCGGGAGCGAACTCGCCGCCGCTCCACGCCACGGCGCGCTGTGGTCTCAGGCAACGGAGATACCACCGTTCACACTGATCACCTGACCGGTGATGCGCCGCGACATCGGCGACGCCAGGAACATGATGGCGTTGGCGAGGTCCTCGGGCTCGGTCAGTCCGAGTTGTGCCTGCGACACGATCTTGTCGAAGATCTTCTTGCTGAACTCGGCGTTCATGGCTCGATCGTAGGAGCCCGTGTTGACGATCAGTGACGGGGTGAGCACGTTGACCCGCACCCCGTAGCGCTTGGCTTCCACGGCGAGAGTCTGCGAGAAGGTGACGAGCGCCGCCATGGCCGCACCGATCCCGGTTTCACCCGGGGTCGGCACCTTCGCCGCATCCGAGGCGATGGTGATGATCGACCCGTGTCCCTGCTCGCGCATGGTCTCGATGACGGCACGGCTCATGAGAATCGGTCCGAACGACTGCTGCACCAGGATGTTTGCCAGGTCCTCCGCAGCGATGTTGTGCAACAGCGTCGGCTGATACTGCGCGACGGTGGAGTTGACGAGGACATCCACGGCGCCCAGGTGCTGCCGCGCCTGTCGGACGACGTCCTGGGCCGCGCCTGTCTCGTTGACATCGGCAGCGATGAACAGCACGTCACAGTCGGGGTGCGAGGACGCCAGGGCACCGACCGCGTCCTTGCCCCGGGCTTCGTTGCGTCCGACGAGTACCTGTCTGGTCGCGCCGCAGTCGGCGAAGTACCGGGCCGTGGAGAGGCCTACTCCAGAGGTGCCTCCGGCGATCAGGATGCCGGCGCGGCTGAAGTCGTAGCCGCTCTGGGGTGGGGTGGCGGCGGTCTCGGATACGTGGGTCATCAGGCGTTGCTCGTTTCTGTCTCGGGAGTGGGCGATACCGCGGGGGAATCGGACTGATGTTGTCCGCCATGAATTTTCACGATGTACGTGGCGCTCACCGCGCCCAGCGTGCACATCGCCAGGCACAGTGCGCAGACGGTCCACACGCCTCCCGACGTGGGTTCGAGCGCGGTGGCGACGAGCGGGGCGAAGCCGGCGACCAGCGCGGCCAGCTGCATGCCGAACGAACCGGCGGTGTATCGCACCGCGGCCGGCAGACTCTCGACCACGAAAGCGGGGAAGATCCCGTTGACGACGGCGTGGCCAAGCCCGGCGACCAGGATCAGCGACACGAACACGAGGAACAGGTTCCCGACACCGAGCATCGCGAAGTAGACGAAGAGCAGCAGTGCCTCCGCGAACAACCCGAACACGATGAGCCGGCTACGGCTGACCCGGTCCGACAAGGCACCCCACACGGGATTCATCAGCACGACGACGAGCGTGGCCGCCGAGACCACCCACAGCATGCTGGTCCGCGGGATACCGGCGTTCTCGGTCGCATAGCTGAGGCTGTAGACGGTGATCACGTACCAGATCGACATCATGCCGGCCATGATGAACGTGATCCCCACGATGGTCATCGGGTGCTTCGTCAGAGCATCCCGGATCGGGCGGTGCGCCACGCCGGTGGGCGCCGACGCGCGGTCTTCCTGACTCTGCTTGAAGTCGGGGGTCTCGTCGAGCCCGCGCCGGATGACCATACCCACGGCGACGATGACGATGCTGAGCAGGAAGGGCACTCGCCAACCCCACGAATCGAACTGATCGTCGGGCATCAGCGTGACGACCGCGAAGACGATGGTCGCCAACAGCGTGCCGCCCTGGGCGCCGGCAGTCGAGAAACTGCCGTAGAACCCTCGCTTGTCACGTGGCGCGTGCTCCACCGAGATCAGCACCGCCCCACCGAGTTCGCCGCCGACGGCCAGGCCCTGGAGTACGCGCAGCACCACCAGGAGGATCGGCGCGAAAGCGCCGATGGTGTCGTAGGTCGGCAGGAGACCGATACCGACGGTGGCCACCCCCATCACCACGATGGTGAGCAGAACCGCGGTCCGGCGACCGTGCTTGTCGCCGATGTAACCGAACAGCAGCCCTCCGACAGGTCGGGCCAGATAGCCCGCCGCGAAGGTCGCGAAGGAGAGCAACAGGGCAACGTGGGTGCTGACGTCCCGGAAGAACAGGTCGCCGAACACGAGGGCCGCGGCGGTGCCGTAGGCCACGAGGTCGTAGTACTCGATCGCCGAGCCCGAGAACGCGGCGAGAGACGCGCGGCGAGAGACCGCTCTCGAGGGCGCCGGCGCCTGCGCGCCGGGTAGGGAGGTGGACATGTTGCTCCTGGGGGTGACGGGGGCGGGAGGCTGATTTCGAACGCTTCGCGGAGCTTCCTCGGCGACCGCGAATGGTACGACCATAGGGTGTGATCTGGATCTCGTCAATACCCCGATCGGGCTTAAGGTCACCGTAATCCACTGCGCAGCAACGCCTTAACGCCACGACGCAACCGAGGAGCCCGGGCGCCAGGAGCGCCCAGGCCGGCCGGACAGTGACACACAGGGTCCGTGCGTAGCCCTGTGCCACGCATCCCACACACGACGAGCATAGCTGTCAGCTGCAACGTTGTACAGAATCAAACTCAATAAGTTGCAATTTGTCTAACGTCGGCGCATGATGACGACTGTCAGGTGGGTCACAGCCCGAACCGCCTGCACCCGCCAGCGCATCGCCTCCCCGACAGAAGGACGAGCACAACCATGCCGTCGACATCAACCGAAGCCATGCTCAGCCTCCGCACCGTCGCTGACAGACCGAACGAGTATGTCTCCCAGTGGAAAACGCGGACCGGACGGAAAGCGATGGGGATACTCCCCATGAACTTCCCGGCCGAACTGGCCCACGCCGCCGGAGTCCTGCCGGTACTCATCCAAGAGGACCGTGAGCCCATCACCGCGGGCCGAAACCTACTGGGCGAGTTCAACTGCGGCTACACCCGTAACCTCGCCGACCAAGCGGCCCTCGGGCGGCTCGAGGTATACGACGGGTTCTTCCACGCCGACCACTGCATCCAGCTACTGGGCGCGGTCGACGTCGTGCGCGAGTTCGAGTCGGACAAGCCGGTACATTTCGGCCAGCTGATGTCCTCGATGAGCGATGCGTGGACCCTCCCGCAGGTGCGGGAAACGATGAACGAGATCCGTTCAGAAATTGAACATTTTGCTGGCAGAACGGTTTTGGACGCGGACATCGCGCGCAGCATCGACATCTTCGACGAGAACCGGCGCCTGCTGCGAGCCGTGTTCGAGCAGCGGCGGCATGGCGATGCGGCACTCACACCGGATCAGATCCAGGTCCTGGTGAAGTCCAGCATGGTCATGGACAAGGAGGAGCACACCGCCCTGCTGCGCAGAGTGATGGCCGGCCTCAGCCCGTCATCCCGTGACGACCGGGTTCGCGTCCACCTGTCCGGTCATTTCTGTCATGCGCCGCGGCCGGAGTTGCTGGAGATGATCGAGGACAGTGGCGCCATCGTCGTCGACGACGATCTGTTTCACGGAACCCGATACGTCTCCACCGACATCGGGCGCACCGACGATCCGATGGCCGCCCTGGCGTCGGCGTACCTGCGCCGCAATACCACCGTTCCGTGCCCCACCCGGGTGCAGCACGACGTCGACTGGGATCGCTTTCTGGTCGATTCGGTGCTCGCCAGCGGCGCCCAGGGCGTCATCGTGTTGATGGCGAAGTTCTGCGAGCCACACATGCTGTTCTATCCCGAGCTCCGGAAAACTCTGGCAGCCAACTCGATCCCTCTGTTGCTCATCGAGACCGAGCATGAGGGAATCCCCATGGAATCGGTTCGCACACGGATCGAAGCGCTCGTCGAACGAATCCGGCGTAATCAGCTCACCGCCGTGTGACACCCCTCCCCACCACACGTAAGGACCACAACTGTGTCAGCACCCACCCTCTCCAATGCGAACAAGATCGTCATCCCCACCGCCACCAACATGGTCGGCGACTACTGGGACAATCTCTTCACCGCGAAAGAGCGTGGCAAGCAGGTCGTCTGGTACAACGGATCGGCCGTCAACCCGATCTTCCAAGCAGCCGGCCTGGAGTGGTGCCACGGCGAGGCGTTCTCGGCGCGCCTGGCCGCACAGCAACTCGAGAAGCCGGCCCAGCTGGCCGGCGAGGAATACGGGTACATCGGCGAACTGTGCTCGTACGCAAGGACCCACCTGGGCTGCGCGGTGCTCACCAAACAGGCCAGGGCGGAGGACGAGACCGGCATCGTGGGACTCGTCGATCAACAGGAACTCGCCGCGCGCCTGCCGGCACCCGACTTCTTCGTCAACGCCTACGCGGGATGCAGCACCGGCCAGCAGTGGGACGAGATCTCCTACCGTGTGTTCGGCAAAGAGGTCCCGATCTTCAACGTCTCGCTCCCCTTCCTTCCCGGCAACAAACCCGACGCCGGTTACCTGCGAGGCGAGGAATGGGAGCAGGCCTCGAGCTACGTCGCCGATCAGCTCCACAGGCTGATCGAGTTCCTGGAATCGATGACCGGGCGGCCGTTCGACTGGGATGCACTGCGGCAGAACATGCTCCATATCAAGCGTGCGTCCGAACTCCGGCGTGAGGCGATGGCACTGTGCCAGGCAGCGCCGACGCCGGCGACGTACTGGGACTGGATCGCCAGCATCGCGCACATCAACTTCATGCCGGCCGGTCCGGAACTCGTCCAGTACTTCGCCGATGTCCGAGACGAGGTTCAGCGTCGCCTCGACGAGGGCATCTCCGGGGTACGCGACGAACGCTACCGCCTGTACTTCGACGGAATCATGAACTGGAACAAGCTCGGATGGCTGTCACGGAAGTTCGCCGACGCCGGCGTCGCCGTCGTGTGCGGGCGCTACACCCACAATGCGTTCTGGCAGGAGCCGCATCTGATCGAGACCGACGATCCGATCCGGGGGATGGCTCAGCACTACCTGCTCTGCCCGACGAACCATGGCGTGAAGACGCTCAAACACCTGACCAACCGTGACTGTGTCGATTACGGCATCGACGGGATCGTCTTCCACGCATCCCGGACGTGTCGCGCGTTCACCAACCCCCAGCACCTGCTGGCAAAGTCCGCGCAGAAGGAGCTCGGCATCCCTTCGATGTTCTTCGAGGGTGATGTGGCCGACGCATCCTTCTACAAGGACGAGATCCTCGAGAGTCGCCTCGCCGCGATGCTCGAGGGTATCGATGTCCGCCGAAGCAGGATCTGAGCCGATTGTGGTCGAGCATTTCATGGGTGTCGACCTCGGTTCGACGTCGGCCAAGGCCGTCATCCTCGACGACGCGGGACGGTTGTGCGCCCGCAGCGCGATACAGATGGGGGCTGTCAGCAGGGCCGGCTTGCACAAGGCGATCGACTCCGCGCTGGCCCAGGCGTCTCTCGGCCGGGAGCAGATCACGGCGACGGTCAGCACCGGGTACGGACGTCGGCTCGTCCCGGACACCGGCCGCACGTTCACTGAGATCACCTGCCACGCCCGGGGCGTCGCAGCCCTGTGCCCCGGGGTGGCGCTGATCATCGACATCGGCGGACAGGACAGCAAGGTCATCGCGGTCGACGACGACGGTCTGGTCGAGGACTTCGCGATGAACGATCGGTGCGCCAGTGGCACCGGGCGATTCTTCGAGGTGCTGGCGCGCGCCATCGAATGCGAGGTACACGAGCTGGCCGACCTGGCGATGTCCGGCGACAACAATCTCGAGGTCAGCAGTATGTGCGCCACCTTCGCCGAAACGGAGATCGTCTCGCTCCTCGCGCGCGGATGCGACTGCACCGACATTGCGGCGTCGGTCCACCGGGCCGTGTCCGCCCGGACACTCGGCCTCGTCGCCCAGGTGGGTAAGCGCGCTCCCGTCGTCATGACCGGCGGGGTGGCCAAGAACGCCGCGGCTGTCCACTATCTGAGTACCGCCCTGGGCGGTCCGATCGAGGTTCCGTCGGACCCGCAGATCACCGGCGCCTATGGTGCTGCCCTCCTGGCGCTGGAGACCTGCGGGGCCAGTACGGATGTCGACGACGTGGAAGTGGAACCCCCGGCCGGCCCGGATCACTCATGCGGTGACTGCAGCCCGGCGATCGAACTCAGCATGCCGATGGTCCGGAGTCGCTGAGCATCGATCCTGCTGGTTCCACCCGGCGGCGCGTCGAGCATTGCGCCCGGTCTGAGCTGACTCAGACCCACATGCCGGGTCCTGGCGAGTCATCGGTCACGGCCGCAAGACCCACCCGACCAGTTCGGCAACGACCAGGACGACGAGCCCGGCGATCAGTGCCAGCGCGGTGACGAGCACCTCGATCGCCGTCGCACCGAAGGACAGAACGGTTCGCGCACTCATCGTCGGGCCTCGGAGGCATCGTCGCGCACGGATTCGGCAGCTCCCGGGCCCGAGTCCGGCTCGTCGTCGGCCAGTTCACGATGATCCAGCGAGTACCGGTACTTGCCCATGCCGAGGAGGCACACGATTGCGACGACCACCATCGCGACGATGGGGACGATGCCGGCGCCGTACGAGCCGGTGAATCCATACACCTGCCCGAGGATGAACACGCCGGTGGCAGAGCCCATCGCGAACAGGAAGTACACGAATCCCAACACGCGCCCGTACGAGTGCTTGGGGAAGTAGCGGCTGATCATGTACGCGGCTATGTCGCCTTCGGCACCGAGCGCGAGTCCCACCAGGACGGCACCGAGGAACATCGGCGCCGGACTGTTGGACGAGATGAGTATCGCGACGCCGACGCCACACAGGGCGAAGATCACCGACCCGATGGCGGGTGCGAACAACCGATCCAGCAGGTAGCCCACGAGGAGGCGGGCGAAGACCGACGACAGGCTCAACACCGACAACACCGCGACGGCGACGGTCCGGTCGATTCCCTTGTCGGTGGTCATCGGGACGACCTGCGACATCAGTCCGAAGGTCGCCGTCGACACGAGGAAGATCGCGGCGCTGAGCAACCAGAACTGGCGAGACCGGCGCGCGATCGACCACAGCGACTCGCCGGCTGTCCGCCCGGCCGCTCGTGCCTGTTCCCGCTCTTCCTCGAAGCGCGCAGGCATGCGCGTCACGAAGAGGTAGACGGCAGTCGGGATGATCGTGCAGAGGGCGCCGATGACGAGGAAGGTCCCCCGCCAGCCCACCAGGCCGAACACAAAGTTCGCCAGATACGGGATCAGCACCCCGCACGCGCCCATCCCCGCCATGAGCACGCCCAGTGCGAGGCCCCGGCGATCGGCGAACCAGGCGCTCACCACCGTCGCATGGGCGACCGGGTTCAAGGCGCCGGCGCACGCGCCGATCACGATGCACAGCAGGTAAAACACCGCCTGGCTGTTCGGCAGGGCTGCCATCAACATCAATCCGACGCCGAACCCGAGGGTCATGGGAATGGCCGGAACCCGGGGACCGTAGCGGTCGACCAGCACGCCGAGGACGACGATGCTGATGCCGGTGAGGATCGTCTCGACGGAGAAGCCGTTGGTGATGACGCTCCGGTTCCAGCCGAAATCGTCGGCGATCTCCTTACCCAGGACGTTGAACAGCACGTTGACCGTGCTGCTGCCGAACAGCAAGGTGAGGAACCCGGTGACGGGGAACCACCATCGGTTGAGCTGGCGTGTGGGCGACGCGCCGGCGTCGGTCGCGGTCATGGTCATCGGCCGCTTCTCCTGTTCGTCTCGAGTTCTCGACGACACTGTGCCGCGAGTCACAGTATCTGAACATATGGACTGTCCAATTGTAAAGATCGGACCAGTGCTGTCACATCGGACGTGGTTGCCGAGTCCCGGCGAGACGTCTATGGTTCTTGCAAATGGTCAGTCCAATGACCAGAAGCGGGCGGGGCGCCCACGACACGAGAGGACACCGAAGTCTGATGACCGAGTTCAGCGACATCACCTACGAAGTCGACAACGGTTTGGCATGGATCACCATCAACCGTCCCGAGCGCTACAACGCGTTCCGGGCGCAGACCGTGGACGAACTCGTCCTCGCGTTCAAGAAGGCGTGGGCAAGCAGCGACGTAGGCGTCATCGCGCTCACCGGGGCCGGTGACAAGGCATTCTGCGCCGGCGGGGACCAGAAGCAGCGTATGGAGACCGGTGACTACGGGCCGTCGACCAGCGGCCTGTTCGAGGTCGAGGCCCTGCACCGTGTCATCCGCGACGCACCGAAGCCGGTCATCGCGGCCGTGAACGGACTCGCCATCGGCGGCGGCCACGTGCTGCACGTGCTGTGTGACCTCACCATCGCCGCCGACACCGCGCAGTTCGGTCAGAACGGTCCGCGCGTGGGCTCGTTCGACGCCGGGCTCGGATCGGGTTACCTCGCACGCGTCGTCGGTGAGAAGCGGGCCCGGGAGATCTGGTTCATGCTGCGTCGTCTGTCGGCCGAGGAGGCGCTGGACTGGGGCCTGGTCAACAAGGTCGTCCCGGCAGCCGAGCTCCGCAACGAGGTGCGGGCCTGGGCCGACCAGATGCTGGACTTCTCGCCCACCGCACTCAAGGTCCTCAAGCAGTCGATGAACACCGACACCGAGCACTTCGTCAGCATCGGCACCATGGCCTACTCCACGCTCGAGATCTTCGGCGACACACCTGAGGCCCAGGAAGGCATCACCGCCTTCAACGAGAAGCGTAAGCCCGACTTCTCCAAGTACCGGGGCAAGTGAATGCAGTTCTCTTCGGAGCAACGCGAGTTCGCGGCGGCAGTGCACGATTACTGTCGCCGCGAACTGGCAACTGTCGCGCAGCGCGACCTCGTGACCGATGGGGGCACGCTGTCGAACAGTCCCTCGGTGCTCGCCGACCTGGCGCGTAACGGATGGCTGGGCGTGTCCCTGCCGGAGGAGTTCGGTGGCGGCGGAGCCGGATTCGTCGACGAGTGCATCTTCCTCGAGGAATCCGCGCGGGGTCTCGCCCCCATCACCGGGTACGCGACGGGTCTGACCGCAGCCCAGACCTACCTGCGGTGGGGCACCGATGACCAGAAGAAGACCGTGGTCGCCAACCTGACGTCGGGAAGGCTGGAGGCGATCGCCCTCAGCGAACCAGGCGCCGGCTCGGATCTCGCCGGTCTACGGATGAGCGCACGCCGCGATGGCGACCGGTATGTCGTCAACGGTCAGAAGACCTGGATCTCCGCCGCGCACGTCGCCGAGCACATCCTGGTGCTCGCGCGCGAGGATTCGTCCGGGACGAAACACCAGGGCATGACCCTGCTGATGGTGCCGACATCCACCGCCGGCCTGGAGATCCGCGCCATCGAGACGATGGAAGCCCACACCTGCAACGACGTGTTCTTCACCGACGTGGAAGTCCCTCTGGACGCTGTGGTCGGCACACCGCGCGAGGCATGGAAACAGCTCATGCGCGGGTTGAGCATCGAACGACTGATCATCGCCGCCATGAGTGTGGGAGCGGCTCGACGTGCCTTGGATGACGTCGTCGCCTACGCACGCGACCGCGAGCAGTTCGGGGTCCCGATCTCGTCGTTCCAGGCGTTGCGTCATCGAATCGCGGACCTCGCAACCGATGCCGAGCTCGCGCGGGTGTTCGTCTACGACGTGGCAGCGAAGATCGACGCCGGTCTCGAGGACGATCTCGCGCGCGAGAGTGCGATGGCGAAGATGCGGTGCACCGAAGTCGCCAAGAACACCAGTCTGGAAGCCATGCAGATGATGGGCGGCTACGGGTATGCGCGCGAATACGGCATGGAGGGGCAGGTCCGACGCGCACTCGCTCCACCGATCTACGGCGGTACCAATGAGATTCAGCGCGAGATCATCGCCAACCACGTCGGATTGTGATTCGCACCCCGGCGACGACCGTGTAAGAGATGGAGAAACACGATGACCGAGCAACAACCGACATTCTCGCCGCAACTCCTGTCGGGTAAGCGGATCCTGATCACCGGCGGCGGCACCGGCCTGGGTCGAGGTGTCGCCCGCCACCTCGTCGAACACGGTGCCGAAGTCCACCTATGGGGTCGCCGGGACGCGGTCCTCGCGGAAGCGGCGAACGAGGCATCGGCCTCGCGACCCGGCTCTGTGCACTACCACACGGTGGATGTGCGCGACTACGACAACGTCGACGAGACGATGGGCCGTATCTGGACGGATCACGGACCGCTCACCGGTGTGGTCAACAACGCGGCCGCCAACTTCATCGCTCAGACGAAAGATCTCAGTCCGCGCGCTTTCTCCGCCATCACCAGCACGGTCATGAACGGGTCGTTCCACACCACCCATGCCGCCGGAAAACGGTGGATCGCAGACGGATTACCCGGTTCCGTCCTGTCGACACTCACCACGTGGGTGTGGACCGGCTCGGCCTTCGTGGTCCCGTCGGCGATGGCCAAGGCCGCGGTCCACTCGATGACGATGTCGCTGGCCGTCGAATGGGCGAAGTACGACATCCGAGTCAATGCCCTCGCCCCCGGGCCCATCCCCACCGACTATGCGTGGGAGATGCTCAACCCGACCGAGAAGAGCGCGGTCGGCGCAACGCAGGCCGACCAGATCCCGGCGGGGCGCACCGGCACCATGGCGGAGCTCGCGAACCTCACCATGTTCCTGCTGTCCGACGCCTGTGACTACCTCACCGGACAGACGATCGCCATGGATGGTGGTCAGATGCTCGCCGGTCCCGGCACATTCGCCGGGCTGACGAGTCTGACCGACGCCGACTGGGCGCAGATCAAGGAAACGAGCAAGGCCGCCTCGGAATCGAGCAAGGCCCAGCGGAGCGTGTGACACGGCACCGGTCCAGAAGAGAACCGAAGGGGCGCATCCACCGGATGCGCCCCTTCGGTTCTGGCGTGGAACGTCGGAAACCGAACTGCTCAGAGGGTCGGTCGGTACCTGTACGTCGAACTGCGGGTGAGCGCGAACTCGAAGATGCCGGTGCCGCGGACACCGTCGAGGCTGAACGAGCACAACCGATCGGTGAGGGCGGAGTCGAGGGTGCGTGGCGACACCGAACCGTCGAGCAGGTACCGATCGTGCTCGATGTGGTCGACCCCGTGCGACTCACCGTGGTGGCCTCCGTATCCGGCGCCGGCCATGAATCCGCCGCCCGCACGGCCATCCGCGTGGACGACATACTTCTCACCCGAACGGGTGGCGACGTGAACGTCGCCGTCGACGAGATCGCCCGCCTCGCTGAATTGCAGGGAATGCCGGACGTCGGTGATCGGATCGAGCCTGCCGTCCTCGTGCATCACCGCGCCCTCGAGGAGCAACCGATCGTGTTCACGGGTCTCGACGAGCAGGAAACCGATCGAGAAATCCGGGAACTGCGCCTGGTACCAGACGTGGAGTCCCTGTCCGCCGGACATGGTCCGGACACCGCGTGACCGATCCCGCTGTCCGTACCAGCCGTCCACCGGGATCTCACGGCCGTCGATCCGGAGTGACCCCTCGTAGCGCCCCGACTGGAAGAGGTGGTCGAACGCAGTGCGCGTCGCCGAGGCGTTCTCGACCGCGACCTCGCCGAACCAGGCCGCTGTCCTCGCCCGCCAGGTCAGATCGAACTCGACAGCGATGTCGTTGGGAGCCAACGTGAGTCGCCATTCCTGGTTCGGCTCGACGACCTCGAAGGAGAACGGGCCGGCGCCCTGTCGACCGCTGGCCTCGATCTCGCTGGAGAAGCGCAGGTTGCGCTGTTCCACGTCGTCCGTGACGACGACGAATCCGTCGCTGGTCCCCCGCGGCGGGTAGATGCCGTAACCCATGATCACCGATGGTGACCGCTCGTCGACCGGATGCATGTTGAACATCAGCCGGTCGAAGAATCCTCGTGGCAGGTCGACGACCTCCGGACCGACGAGGCGGTCGTGAAAACTTGCCGTATCTGTGTCTGCGGCCATCTGCGTTCCTTTCCAAGATTGCGGCGGCCGCGTGGGCGGCCGCATGTCTCCGGCCCGAGCCGGACTCAGGCGAGACCTGACGACCGGCGTGCATCGTCGAGGAATCGCTGCACCAGTGCCGGATCGGTGTAGTACGGGTCCCCGATGCCATCCACAACCCGGCGCCGGCTGTACTCGTACAGCACCGCGAGCTTCCACAACGACAACGTCGTATACCAGGCGAGGCCGCTGAGGTCCCGGCCCGTTCGGTCGCTGTATCTCTGCACCAGTTCGTCTTTCGACGGGTAGCCATCCTCGAGCAGCGCGGCACTGAGTTCCGCGGTCGGGTTCATCGGAAAGCCCGCCGTCGGGACCGTCGCGAGGAGGTATCCCACGTCGAGCAGCGGGTCGCCGATGGTGGCGAGTTCCCAGTCGAGGACCGCCGCGATACGCCCCGGCGCACCCGGTGCGATGACGACATTGCCGATCCGGAAGTCGCAGTGGATCAGGGTGGCACCGGATTCCGGCGGCGCGTTCTCCTGCAGCCACTGGTCGACGTCGGCGAACGCGTCCGGTAGGCGGTCGTTGTCGTCGGCCACCAGGCGACGCATGCGCTGGAGGTGGCGGATGTTGAAACCCTCCGGGCGGCCCAGCTTCTCGAGTCCGGCTGCTCGCCAGTCCACCGCGTGCAGTTCCGCGAGGGTGTCGATCATGCTGTGCCCGATGGAACGTCGGCAGTCCACGGCGTCGAGGGGGGACGGCGTCGTGGACGTCACCACGTGGCCGTCGGCGAAGCTCATGACGTAGAACGGGACGTCGAGCACCTCGCCGGCCTGTGCGACGGCGAGCACCTCGGGAACCGGGACGGCACTCGGCGACAACGCCGACAGCAGCTTCGCCTCTCGGAGCATGTCGTTCGCTCCCGGCGGGATGGGCGGCGGCGGGGGACGCCGGACCACCACGCTGCGCGTCGCGTCACTGACGAGAAAGGTCAGGTTCGAGTGCCCGTCACCGATGGGTTTCGTCGTGATGTCACCGGTCAATATCGCGCGCGACTCCAGGAACCGGCGCAACGACGCCAGGGTCTCGACGGTCCAATCCCAGGACATCGCCGTCACCGCCCGATGAATTCGGGAGCCCGCTTCTCCTTGAAGGCGGCCAGCGCTTCGGGCATGTCCTCGGAACGTGTCAGGAGCGCCTGTCCGCGGTTCTCCAGCTCCAATGCAGCCTCGTACGATCCGATCTCGGTGTTGCGCTGGATGGCGCGCTTCGACATCCGCACGCCACCCGGGGAGTTCTGCGCTATCTGCCGAGCCATCGCCATCGCCTCGTCCATCAGCGCCTCCGACGGATGGACATGGTTGACCAGCCCGATGGCGAGTGCTTCGTCGGCCCCGACGATCCGTGCCGTGTAACCGATCTCGGCCGCCCGCGCCGGGTTGACCAAGCGAGACAGGTTGTACGAGGTGCCCAGCTCGCCGCAGGAGAGACCGACTTTGACGAACGCCGCGCTCATCTTGAGGGTCGGCGCGGCCAGTCGGATGTCGGCCGCCAGTGCGAGCGCCAGACCGCCGCCGGTGGCCGGACCGTGGATGGCGGCGATCACCGGGAAGGGAAGGTGCCGGAGGGATTGGATGCCCCCGGTCGCGGTCTCCTGGAACTTCAAGAACTCGCGAACGCCCATCTCGGTGATGACGTGGATCTCGTCCAGATCGAAGCCGGCACAGAAGGCCCGCTCCCCCGTTCCGGTCACGATGAGTGCACGCAATCCGCTGTCGCGCAGCGCGCGTCCCGCGACGAGGTACTCGTGAAACATCCTCACCGTCTGGGAATTCATCCGATCAGGACGGTTGATCCGGAGCACTCCGACACCGGGATCCGGCTCTTCGAAGGTCAGTGTCTCCAGTTCGGGGAACTCAAATGTCATGATCGCCTACCTCATCGTGGGGGAACAGGATGCTCATCGGCCCTGAAAGACCGGAGCGCGCTTCTCCTTGAAGGCGTTGAGCGCCTCGGCCATGTCCGGACTCCTCGTCAACAGGGCCTGCCCGCGGTTCTCGAGTTCGAGTGCTGCCCCGTACGAACCGACTTCGAGGTTGGCCTGCAGAGCTCGCTTGGACAGTTGGACCCCGCCGGGCGAGTTCGCGACGATCTTCTCGGCCAGGGCGATCGCGTCGGCGACCACGTCGTCGGCGCTCACCGAGTTGGCGATGCCGAGCTGTGCTGCTTCCTCGGCGTCGACGATGCGTCCCGTGAAGCAGATCTCGCTGGTCTTCGCCGGGCCGATGAGTCGGGTCAGCAGCCAAGACGTCCCCAGATCGCCCGCGGACAGGCCGATCCGAACGAACGCGGCGTTGAATCTCGCAGCGGCACCGGCGAGCCGGATGTCGGCGGCGAGTGCCAGCGCGAGTCCCCCGCCGGCGGCCGGGCCGTTGACCGCCGCGATGACCGGCACCCGGAGTGACCGTATCGCGGACAGCGCGCGGGCGGCACGTTCCTGCTGGTCGAGCATGCCCAGGGCGCCCAGGTTGGGCAGGTCGTCGGCGTCGGCGAGGTCGTAACCCGAACAGAACGCCTTGCCCGCGCCGGTCAGGATGACCACGCGGCAGGTGTCCTCGGTCTCCAGACCCCAGGCGAGACGCTCGAGTTCCAGGAACATCGTGTTGGTCATCGCGTTGTACCGGTCCGGACGGTTGAGGGTGACCACCACGATGCCCGGTTTCACCTCCTCCGCGAGGAAGGTCTCGAAGGTCTCGTCCAGAGTGTGCATCGCCCGGCTCCTAGTCATTGATGCCCTGTCCCATGTCGGTCTGGGGTCGAACGTCGGTCTGTGGTGTGTCAGCGAAACTGCGGGGCCCGCTTTGTGACGAACGCCGAGATGCCCTCGGACGCCTCACCGTGCTCGAAGAGGAACTGGATCTCGGCCACCTCGAACCGCGCTCCCTCGTCGAGGGGGAGGTCGAAGGCGGCGTCGACGGTGCGGACGACGGACAATTGGGCCGGCAGGGATGGGCCGACCAGCTCGTCGGCGAACGACAGGGCCGCCCCGAGAACATCCCCGTCGGTCACGCGGTCGACCAGCCCGATCCGGTAGGCCTCCTCGGCTCCGACCTGCCGGGCGGTGAGCATGATGTCGAGCGCCCGGCCGCGGCCGACGAGCCTCGGGAGCCGCTGGGTCCCGCCGGCGCCGGGAATGAGGCCCAGCTTCACCTCCGGCAAGCCGAACTTCCCGCCGCTGCCGGCCACCCGGAGCGTGCAGGCCATCGCCAGTTCGAGGCCGCCGCCGAGCGCGACGCCGTCCACTGCGGCGATCGAGATCCAGCCCGCCGCGGCCAGCCGGTCGTTGACCTTCCGCATCTCGTCGCCGTACGCGGTGAACGACTCGGCATCGATCGCGGACAGATGCTTGATGTCGGCCCCCGCCGCGAAGAACTTCGGCCGCGCCGACGAGATCACCATGACCTTGACGTCGCCGGCCTTCTCAGCGGCGTCGATGGCGAGGTGCATGCCCTCCAGCAGTGGCATCCCCAGCGCGTTGGCAGGCGGCCGATTCAGCACGACGGAGGTGACGCCCGGCTTCACCGTCGTCCAGGTGACGACGTCCTCGGCTCGCTCGGTCATCGCAATCCCTCGCATTCCATCGCAGCAGTCGTCGCTCGACCGCGGTTCCCTGCAACGTAGCCATTCTCAACGTCCCAAGTCAACCATTATTTTGGTAGGACCAAAATACCATGAACACGCTTCTGCAGCTAGAAGTCGCGGCAGCTCGCGATATGCTGATAGATTAGGTAAGACCAAAAGCACAGGAAGTAGGTCTCATGCCCGAGTCGTCCTCGTCGAGCACGGTTGCGCGCCACCCCGTTCAGCTCCAGCCGATGCAGGTACCCAAGGCATCCGACGTTCTCGCCAACGATCTGCGTGAACGAATTCTCCGCGGCGATTTCCCCTCGGGTACCGCATTGCCGCCCGAACGGGAGCTGGTCACCCAGACCAGGATGAGTCGCACGACCGTCCGTGAGGCGCTCCGGATTCTCGAGGTGCAGGGCTTGGTCGCGATCAAGACCGGCCGATCCGGTGGCGCCTTCGTGCAGCAGCCCGGTGGCGACTCGGTCGCCACCTCGGTCAGCCTCCTCATCCGCGGTCAGCAACTGCGGTTGACGGCCCTTCTGGAGACCCGTGAGGCCATCGAGCCCGCGTGCGCGAGTTTGGCGGCGAAATACCGGACCGACGACGACCTGGCCGCCCTCGACGCCGCCAACACCACACTGGGCGACACGTCGCTCCCTCTCGAATCGTTCTTGCAGGCGAACGTCGACTGGCATCTGGCTGTGGCGATCGCCAGTCACAACGAGTTGCTCACCGGGTTCATGACGGCGCTGTCGACGGCGATCTACAGCTCGACGGAGAACACCGCATTCGTCGACGACGACGTCCGGAAGACCACGTTCCGCGCGCACAAGAACATCACCGACGCGATCCGGGCGGGCGATGCCGCAGCGGCGATGCGGCGCATGACCAAGCACGTCCACGGTTATGCCGAGGCAGTCGTTCAGATCGAGCAGCGGACCGAGATCGACCTGTCCGACACCTGACCGCCCGGCCGGCGTCAGGCCGAGCGGGTTGCCAGGTGCGTCCGCAGGCCGTCGAGGATCGCCGATGTCGTCGCGCGGGTCTGCTCGTCGGACAGGCCCCACGGCGGCGCGATGAGATCGAGATGGTCGAAGCCGTCGGGGATGCGCGCGAGCGCGTCCGCGAACTGCGAGGGGGCGCAGGCGATGGTGATCGTGTCGATCATGTCGTCGGTCACCGCCCGCACGAGTGCTTCCTCGTCACGCTCGCGCGCGGCTTGCCGGATGACCTGTTGGTCCTTGCTCCAGCCGTGTAAGTCGAACAGTCGGTCGTAGACGCGGGACGCGGCGTACTGACCGATGGCGAACGCCGCCTGACGGCGTGCCACCTCGACGTCGTCGTCGATCGCGCACATCCGGATCCCCATGATGGTCACGTCCGCGGGATCACGGTCGACGCTCTGTGCGCCGACCGTGAGCTCGTCGTTCACCGGACCCCGGACGTAGTCGGCGGTGAACATGGGGTGCCCCACGAGCCCGTCGGCGTGCCGCCCCGCGGTACGCAGCATGTACTTGTTGACGCCCGCGATCCAGATCGGGATCTCTGGCCGGACGGGTACGGGGACATCCGCGGTCGGCGTGATGTGCACCGAGTAGAACCGTCCGTCATGGTGCACCGGACCTTCGTGGAGACGCCACAGCGCCTTCAGCACGGAGAGGAGTTCGGCCATCCTCGCCGCGGGCGCCTCGCCACTGACGCCGTGCCAGGCCTCCATCATCTTCGGGGTTCCGTTGCCCAGACCGAGAATGATTCGCCCGCCGGACATCTCGTCCAGGTCACGCGCCTCGGCCGCCCACATCAGCGGGCTCCGACCGACGCCGTAGGCGATGTTCGAACCGATCTGGATCGTGCTCGTGCCGGCGGCGAGAGCGGCCATCGGGATGGTCGCCGACCGGCTGTAGAGTTCGCTGGTCCAGATCGCCGCACAGCCGGCGGCCTCGGCTTCGCGAGCGAGGTCGACCATCGAGGAGAACCTGTGCGGACCTGTGCCGGTACCGAAAGCGTTGACGCCGAACGTCGTCATTGAAGGAGCCTTTCGCGTGGAGTCAAGAACGCCGGGGAAACTGACCGAAGTCCGGTGTCCGCTTCGCCTTGAAGGCCTCGCGGCCCTCTTTGGCCTCGTCGGTCGAGTAGAAGAGCAGATTGGTGTCGTGTGCGAGTTGCTGGATACCGGCCAGTCCGTCCTCGGCCGCGTGGAAACTCGCCTTCATCAGCCGCAGCGCCAAGGGTGACAGCTCCAGCATCCGACGGCACCACGCCACGGTTTCCGATTCGAGATCCGCTAGCGGCACAACGGTGTTGACCAGGTTCATCTCGAGCGCCTGCGCCGCGTCGTACTGTCGGCACAGGAACCAGATCTCCTTGGCCTTGCGGGCGCCGACGATGTTCGCCAGCAGACCCGCGCCGAATCCGCCGTCGAACGAGCCCACCTGAGGTCCGACCTGCCCGAGCCGGGCGTTGTCGGCGGCGATCGTGAGGTCACAGACGATCTGCAGTACGTGTCCCCCGCCGATGGCGTAGCCGGCGACCATGGCCACCACCGGCTTCGGGAGTCGCCGGATCTGCACCTGGAGGTCGGTGACATGGAACCGGCCGACCGCCCTCGGGCGGTCCGGTTCAGTCAGATAACCGGTGTCGCCGCGCACCCGCTGATCGCCACCCGAACAGAACGCCTTGTCGCCTTCACCGGTCAGCACGATGACCCCGATGGACGGATCCTCACGTGCGTGCGTGAGCGCGTCGGAGATCTCGATGAGCGTCTGCGGCCGGAACGCGTTGTGCACCTCCGGCCGGCAGATGGTGATCTTGGCGATCCCGTCCGCCGTACGCGAGTAGTCGACGTCCTCGTAGCGCCGGACCGTCGACCACTCCACGGACACCTCGGTCACGATCGACTACGCCATCGTCAGGCCGCCGCTGACCGACAGCGTCTGCCCGGTGATGTATCCGGCGTCGTCGGACGCGAAGAAGGCAACGGCGGCAGCGATGTCCGCGGGAGTGGCGAGGCGCTTCATCGGCACGGCCTTGGTCATCCCGCCGAGAACCTTGTCGGCGTCCTGGCCGGAGTTGTCGGCGAACTTGCGCAGCGCGGGCGTGTCGGTGGGGCCCGGGCACACGCTGTTCGCGGTGACTCCCTTGGTGGCGACCTCACGCGCGAGGGTCTTCGTGAACGCGATGGTGCCGCCCTTGGCTCCCGAGTACACCGCCTCGAGAGACGATCCGACCCGGCCGGCGTCGGAGCCGATGTTGATGATCCGGCCGAATCCGCGCTCGACCATCCCCGGAACCACCGTGTGGTTCACGCGCAGAGAACCCTTGAAGTTGATCTCGAGGATCTTGTCCCAGAAGTCCTCGTCGGTGTCGACGAACTTCATGAAGTCGTCCCAGCCGGCGTTGTTCACCGCGATCTCGATGGGACCGAGTTCTGCGGTCACCTGCTCGACGGCCGCTTTCACCGAGGCGGTGTCGGTCACGTCGATCGGCACGGCGATCGCCTCGCCGCCGGCAGCGACGATCTCCTTCGCCGTCTGCTGCGCGACCTCGAGGTTGAGGTCGGCGATCGCGACGCGGAATCCCTCGGCGCCGAGCCTGCGCGAGATCCCCTCGCCGATGCCCTGGGCGCCGCCGGTGACGAGTGCTACTCGGTTGCTCATGATGTGGTCCTCTCGGAGTTGTGGGTGGTGGACGGTTGATCGGCTAGCCGGTCGCGGACTGCACCGCTCGGGCGAGCTCGTCTCGGAATTCGGGTGCGGCGACGTCGATCAGCCGCCGCCGGCGCTCGGCGAGGGGTTGACCTCGCAGGTGTGCGACACCGTGCTCGGTGACCACGCAGTCCACGTCGGCACGAGCGGTCGTGACCACACCCTCGTCGAGGGAGAACTTGATCGAGGACTGACCGCGCATCGTCGATCGGAGTGCGACGATCGATCGCTTGCCGGTCAGCGCCGCGGCACGCGCGAAGTCGACCTGTCCACCGACGGCGCCCAGGTAGGTCCCGCGACTCATCTCGGCGCCGACCTGACCGGTGAGATCGACCTCGATGGCGAAGTTGACCGCGACGAGCGAGGACAGTCGGGAGAGAACCGGCGGCGTGTGCGTGTAGCTGGTCGGCCGGAACAACACCGGGAGATCGGCGATCCGTTCGTAGAGTTCCGCCGAGCCCAATGCGGTGCCGGCGACGGCCATCCCGACATCGATCTGCTTGCGGGCGCCGGTGAGTACGCCCTTCTCGATCAGGCGGAGCACACCATCGGTGACCATACCCGTGTGTATCCCCAGGTCCTTGTGACCGGACAGCGCTTCGAACACGGCGGCCCCGGTGGACCCGATGCCCACCTGGACGGTGTCGCCGTCGTCGATGAGGTTGGCGATGTGACCGGCGATCGCGCGGTCGAGATCGCCGGCGGGCCGGCGATCCTCTTCCTGCAGCGGACGATCGGTCTCGATGGTGGCCGTGAACCGGCTCAGCGGCACCCGCGGCGACCCGGCGACGGCCGGCATCTGGCGGTTGATCTCCGCGAAGAGCAGCGAGGTGTGGTCGATCGCGTCGGCCATGTAGTCCACCCCGATCCCGAGTGAACACATCCCGTCGCGATCGGGCGGGGAGACCTGCAGCAGGCCGGCGTCGCACGGCAGCCGGTGCTCGGCGAACATCCGGGGCAGCGCCGAGTAGTGGCAGGGCACGACATCGAGTTGGTCGGTGGCTCCGAGTTCTCGGAGCGCCCCGAGACCGCCGTAGGACACCATCATGTCGGCCGGCGAGAGCGAGTGCGCGAGTTGGTCGTTCCAACTCAGGCCGGTGAACAGGCGCAGGGGTCCGAGCTCCGGCGCCTGTTCGAGCAGCTGGTCGACCAGTGGACGGGGTTCGGCGGCCGCCTGGCTCCACCACACGCCCATCCCCGGCCGGAGCCATGCCGCGAAGTCGATCATCAATCGACTCGTTCAATGAGGGTTCCGGTACCGAGGCCTCCGCCGCAGCACATCGTCACCAGTCCGAGCCGGCTGTCGCGCCGCTCCATCTCATGGAGCAGGGATGCGATGAGTCGAGCGCCGGTCGCACCGACGGCGTGGCCGAGTGCGATCGCGCCGCCGTTCACGTTCACCCGGCCCTCGTCGGGCTCGAGTTCGCGCTGCCAGGCCAGTACCACCGACGAGAACGCTTCGTTGACCTCGAAAAGGTCGATGTCACCGATCGTGAGGTCGTTGCGCTCGAGCAGTTTCCGCGTCGCCGGGATGGGACCCGTCAGCATGATGATCGGGTCCACCCCGACCGTCGTCTGGTCGGCGACACGCGCGCGGATCCGAAGCCCGTGCCGCTCGGCGGCTTCGCGCGTGCACAGCAGGACCGCGGCCGCGCTGTCGCAGATGGGGCTCGACGTACCGGCGGTGATCCGGCCGTTCTCGGCGCGGAACACGGTCTTCAGCCCGGCCAGCGACTCCATCGACGTGCCCGGGCGAACCGTCTGGTCGCCGGTGCGGACTTCCCCGTCGAGCTTCATCGGGACCATCTCGTCGGCGAATCGGCCCGCCTCGATCGCCGCGACCGCGAGTTCGTGGGAGCGGGCGGCGAAGCGATCCATCTCCTCACGGGAGATGTCCCACCGCTCGGCGATGAGTTCGGCGCTCTCCCCCTGCGTCACGAAGTCGTAGCGCGCACGCAACTCGGCCGGCCACGGTTCGCCGTAGAGTTCGCTGATCTTCGCCGGCGAGTTCATCGGGACGTGTCCCATGTGCTCGACGCCACCCGCGATGACGATGTCGTGAACTCCCGACGCCACCAGGGACGCCGCGAAATTGACGGCCGTCTGCGCGGACCCGCACCGCCGGTCGAGGGTGGTGGCGGGCACCTCGGCCGGATACCCGGCCTGTAGCCAGGCGTTCCGGCCGATGTTGCGGGACTGCTCGCCGAACGGTGCGGTGCACCCGATCACGAGGTCTTCGACGGCGCTCGGATCGAGGCCGGACCGTCCGATCAGGTCCTGGTAGCAGGCGGCGAGCATCGCGTTCGGATGGATGTCGCGGTACCAGCCCTTCTCCAGATGCGACTTGCCGATCGGCGTGCGCACCGCCTCGGCGATCACCACTTCCCGCCCCGACGAGACGAAAGGTCCGGTCACACGGGCCATCTCAGATCACCGTCCCGCCGTCGACCGGCAGGATCTGACCGGTGATGTAGGCCGCCGCGTCCGAGGCCAGGAAGACGAACGTCGGGGCGATCTCTTCGGGAAATGCCCAGCGCGCAAGGGGAATCCGAGCGAGGGTCTTGGCCGCGAGCTTCTCGTTGGACCGGATGTTCTCGGTCATGGCGGTGGCGGCCAGCGGTGCGACCGCGTTGACCGTCACCGCTTGCTTGGCGAGTTCGCGGGCGAGCGACTTGGTCAGCCCGACGATCGCCGCCTTGGCCGCACCGTAGTTGGCCTGGCCGATGGTGCCGGTGAGGCCCGCGGCCGACGTCACGTTGATGATCCGGCCGGTGCCGTCGTCGGGCAGATGGTCCAGAGCCGCGTGACTGCAGTGGTAGCTACCCATCAGGTGGGTGTCGAGGACCTTGCGGAACCGCGCCTCGTCCATCTTGGGGAACATGGCGGGGGCGATCACCCCGGCATTGTTCACGACGATGTTGAGGGTTCCGTCGCCGAGCTGCGCGGCGGCCGCCGCGGCATCACGAGCACTGTCGCCGTCGCACACGTCGAGCGCGAACGGCTCGGCCACACCGCCACGCGCGGTGATCCGCTGACTGACCTGGGCCGCCGCATCCTTGTCGATGTCGGTCACCAGGACCGCGGCACCCGCGGCGGCATAGGCCTCGGCCACCGCCGCGCCCACTCCACCGCCGGCGCCGGTGATCAGGGCCGTTCGGCCTGCGAGTCCGAACACGCCTTCCGACGCGGGGTACGCGGAGTTCAGGTCGTCTTTGTCGACTGCGGTCATCAGTAGCTCCTCGGGAGGCCGAGGACATGCGAACCGAGGTAGTTCAAGACCATCTCCTGGCTGATCGGCGCGATACGCGTCAGGCGCGCCTCGCGGAAGTAGCGGGACACGTTGTACTCCTCGGAGTAACCCATTCCACCGTGGGTCTGCAGCGCCCGATCGGCGGCGTCGAAGCCGGCGTCGGCGCACAGGTACTTGGCCGTGTTCGCCTCGCGGGCACAGGGTTTGCCGTTGTCGTAGAGCCACGTGGCCTTGCGCAGCACGAGTTCGGCGGCGTCGAGGCGCGCGAGCGAATCCGCGAGCGGGAACTGGATGCCCTGGTTCTTCCCGATCGGACGGCCGAAGACCTCGCGGTCGTTGCCGTACCGAACGGCGGCGCGCATCGCGGCCCGACCGATCCCGAGCGCTTCGGCGGCGACCAGCATCCGCTCCGGGTTCAGACCGTCGAGGATGTACTTGAAGCCCTCGCCCTCCTCGCCGACGCGGTCCTCCACCGGGATCTCCAACCCGTCGATGAACAGCTCATTGGACGTGACCGCGTTGCGGCCCATCTTCTTGATCGGCCGGATGTCGACCTTGTCTCGGTCGAGGTCGGTCAGGAACAGGGTCATCCCGTCGGTCTTCCGGGGCGACTCGTCCAGTTTCTGCGTCCGGGTGAGCAGGAGGATCTTCTCCGATTCGACGGCCTTGGAGATCCAGACCTTTCGACCGTTCACGATGTACTTGTCGCCCTCGCGCCTGGCGAATGTCGTGATCTTGGTGGTGTCGAGGCCGGCGCCGGGTTCGGTCACCCCGAAGCACACATGCAGATCACCGTTGACGATGCGCGGCAGCGTCCGCTTCTTCAGCTCCTCGCTGCCGTGCACGATCACCGGGTGCATCCCGAAGATGGACAGGTGCATGGAGCTGGCACCGTTCATCCCCGCACCCGACGCCGCGACCTGCTCCAGCAGGATCGACGCCTCGGTGATGCCGTAGCCGTGTCCGCCGTATTCCTCGGGGATGGTGATACCGAGCCATCCCCCGTCGGCGAAGGCATCGTAGAACTCGCGGGGGAACTCGTGCGCCTCGTCCTTGGCGGCCCAGTACTGGTCGTCGAACTTGGCGGCCAGTTCGGCAACCGCGTCTCGGATCGTGGCCTGATCCTCGGTCAGTTCGAAATCCACGTCGGTCCTCCGTCTCTCACATTTTTCGCAACTATATCAATGGACTGACCAAAAACAAACGGAGCGGTCACGCTGACCGTTCTCCGTCCAGCAGTGCAGCCGCGATTCGTTCGTTCCAGACCTTCGGTGCTCCGAAGAGCGTCCGGTCGAGCTTGACCCGCTTGTAGAACAGATGGAGATCGTGCTCCCACGTGTATCCGATCGCGCCGTGCACGGTGAGTGACGTGTCCGCGAGGTCCGCGACCGTTCTGGTCACCTGGGCCTTCGCCACCGCCGCCACGGTTGCGGCGTCGTCCAGACCGGCGTCGACGGCGGCCGCGGCGTAGAGAGCGATCGAGAACGAGGACTCCACGGTCACGAGCATCTGCGCCGCGGCGTGCTTGACGGCCTGGAAGGAACCGATGACCTGCCCGAACTGCTTGCGCTGCTTGCTGTAGTCCACGGCCAGTTCGAGCATGCGCTCGGCGCTGCCGAGCGCGTCGGCGGCCACCAGCACCGCAGCGAGGTTCGCGGCCACCGCGATGCCCTCGACACCGACGACGACGTCGGAGACCGTGGCACCGGAGAAATCGACGGTTCCCGTCGAGCGCGAACGATCGAGCAGATCGTCCGCGGACACCGAGACCGCGGAGGCCTCGACACGGGCATACCCGGGACCCTCCGGCCCCTCGACTGCGACGAGGAACACGTCGGTGTCCTCGGCGCCCAGGACATGCGCGACCGATCCACTCAGTTCCGCACCGCTCACGGCCAGCGGGCTCCAGCCGGGCACCCGATCGGCGGGGATCGCCACCGTGAACCGGCGCTCGCCGGACACCTGGGCGGCCAGCTCCGCCTCGGTCAGGAGCGGCACGGTCAGCGCCGCGGCCACCCATCGGGAGTTCGGCACAGCCGCGCGACCGAATTCGCGCGCGGCCAGGGCCAGCTCCAGGACACCGCCTCCTTCACCGCCGGCCTCTTCGGGATAACCGACGCCCCACCAGCCCTCGCCGACGAGCGCGGAACCGAACTTCGCAGCGTCGCCGCCGGACTGCAGCTCGCGCACGGTCTCGGTCGGGAACTTCGCGCCGATCCATTCGCGCAGGGACGAGGCGAACATCTCCTGTTCGTCGGACAACTCCCAGTGCATGCCGCTCTCCTCAGCTCACCGACGTGCCGTGCACGACGTCTCGAATTGCGTCCACCGCGCCGGGATTCTCCGCGCTCGACAGATCGCCGGGTTCGGTGTCCGTGGCTGCCGCTCGGATCGCCCGGCGCAAGATCTTGGCCGACCGCGTCTTCGGCAGTGCGTCGACCATCCAGACCTGCGACGGCGCAAAGGGTTTGCCCAGCCCGTCGGCGACCAGCCGACGCAGCTCGTCGGACACGTGCTCGGTGTCGGCCCCCGCGCGGGGGACCCAGAAGGCCCACACCGTCTCGCCCTTCTTCGGGTCCGGAATGCCCACCGCCGCGGCTTCGGCCACCGCCGGATGCGTGGTCAGCACCGACTCGACCTCCGCGGGCGCGAGTCGCTTGCCCGCCACATTCATCACATCGTCGGAACGGCCGAGGATGTACCACCTGCCGTCCTCGTCGACCAGTGCGAAGTCGCCGTGGCACCACATACCTTCGAAGGTCGACCAGTAGGACTCCAGGTACCGTTCCCGGTCGCGCCAGACCCCACGGGTCATCGCCGGCCAGGGCTGGCGGCACACAAGTTCACCGATCGCACCGCGCAACGGTGACCCGTCGTCGGACACGACGTCGACGTCCATACCCAATGAGGGGCCGCCGAGCGAGCAGCTCGGAATCGGCTCCACGGGGTAAGGGGCCAGGAAGGACCCGCCCACCTCGGTACCGCCGGAGAAGTTGATGACCGGGACCCGCCCGCCGAACACCTCGGCCGCGAGCCAGTCGTAGGAATCCGGGTCCCAGGGTTCGCCGGTGGAGCCGAGCACCCGGACCGAACTGAGGTCGTGCCAGGAGATCTGCTCCAGCGGCGTGGATTTCAGCGCCCGGATGAGGGTCGGCGACACGCCGAGCATCGACACACGCTGACGTGCGACGAGATCCCATAGCCGGGTCGCGTCGGGGACATCCGGCGAGCCCTCGTACAACACGAGTGTGGCGCCGTTGGCGTGTGTGCCGAAGGCGGCGAGCGGGCCCATGACCCACCCCATGTCGGTGATCCAGCAGAACGAGTCCCCCGGCGAGATGTCGAAGGAGTAGGCGACCTCGGTGGCCACCTTGATCGTGAAGCCCGCGTGCGTGTGCACCGCGCCCTTCGGTCTGCCGGTGGTGCCGGAGGTGTAGCCGAGCATCATCGTCTGCATGGCCGGGAACGCCCGGAATTCGTGTCCCGGCTTGCCGTCGGCGACGAGCGACGCCCACTCGGTGACGGTGACCGTCCGGCCATCGACGTCGAGATCGGCTGCGATGCCGACGTTCTCGACGGTGATCACGGACCGCACGGACGGGGTCTGGGCAAGCGCCTTGCTCAACTCGCCGGACATGGCGACCGTCCGGCCGCGACGAACAGTACCGTCGGCCACGACGACCGCGGTGACCTCGGCGTCGTTGAGCCGGGACGCGATGGCCGGCGCGGCGAACCCGGAGAACAACGGAACGATGATCGCCCCGATCCCCACCGCGGCATAGCAGGCGATGACCGCCTCCGGGACCATCGGCATGTAGATCGCGACCGCGTCGCCCTCACCGATACCCAGATCGAGGAAGCCCGCGGCCACTCGTCCCACGCGTTCGGCCAGCTCGGCGTAGGTCAGGGTCGTGACCACCCCGTCTTCACGTTCGTGCACGATGGCCGGGCGATGCGCGTCGTCGGCGAGCCAGCGGCCGATGCAGGCGTCGACGGCGTTGAAGGTGCCGCCGATGAACCAGTCGGGGAACTGAATCCCCTGCGAGGTGTCGAGCACCGACTCGTACGGCGTCGCGAAGGGGATGCCGAGATCCTCGACGGCCGCATCCCAGTACCAGGACACGTCTTGTGTCGACCGTCGTCGCAGATCGTCGATCGACTCGACGCCGTGACGCCGCGCCAGCCGCATGACATTGGCACTCTCGAGGTGCTCGGCGGTCGGATTCCACACATAGGAACTCATGTCGCGACCTCTCTCAGCTTCGGGGCATGCCGAGCACGCGCTCGGACGCGATGTTGCGTTGGATGAATGTCGAACCGCCGGCGATCGCGGTGCCGCGCGCCTGATAGGCCAGGCGGAGCCATCTCTGCTGCACGGGGTCCGCCGAGGCGTCGGACAGACCGAACTGACCACCCATCTCGCGAATGGACAGCCCGAAATCGGCGATGTCCTCCACGAGCGGGCAGAAGTACAGCTTCCCGATCGACGCCACGGGGCCGGGCGGTTCGCCGGATGCGGCGCCGGAGATGACCCGCTGACCGATCAGGTAATGGGTGAGCGCTCGGCCGTACAGATCGGCGATCGTCTGCCGGACAGTCGGATCCGACGAAAGCGGCGCGCCGTCCTCGTCGGTCGTCGAGGACATCTGCGCCACGACATCCTTGACCGCACGGGTCGTGTTCACCCGGCCGGTGGCGATCCCGACGCGCTCGAAGGCGAGCGTGCCCATCGCCACCTTCCAGCCCCCGTCGACCTCGCCCACCACAGCCGAGTCCGGGACGAAGACGTCGTCGAGGAACACCTCGTTGAACTCCGCCTCGCCGAGCATGTGTTCCAGCGGCCGCACGGTCACGCCCGCCGCATCCATGGGCAGCAGAAAGTACGTGATCCCCTTGTGCCGGTCACCGCCCCCGGTGCGGGCCAGCAGGATGGCGTTGTCCGCGATCTGCGCACGTGACGTCCAGATCTTCTGACCCTGGATGCTCCAGCCGCCGTCGACCTTGGTCGCCTTCGTCCGCAGCGACGCCAGGTCCGAACCGGACTCGGGCTCGGAGAAGAGCTGGCACCAGATCTCCTCACCCTTCAGAATCGGAGCCAGGTAGCGCTGCTTCTGTTCGCTGTTCCCGAAGGTCACGATCGTCGGCCCGGCGAAGTCCTCACCGATGATGTTGAGCCGCTCCGGCGCACCGGCGCGATCCATCTCCTCGTTGAAGATCGCCTTGACCTTGGCATCGGCACCCGCGCCGCCGAACTCCTCCGGCCAGGACAATCCGGCGAACCCGGCGTCGAACAACTGTCGCTGCCATGCGGACCAGAACCCGCGTTTGTCTTCGAGCCGCGACGGCTCCGGCCAGGGCAGCGTCGGCAGCACCTCGGTCAGCCAGTCGCGGACGCGGGTCCGGAAGCGGGCTTCGTCGGGCGAATCGCTCAGATCCATTCGAACCTCCACATCGTTACGGACCAACGCTACAATAGGTCAGACCAAAAAACCAAGGGAGGCTTTCGATGACACGCGCGGTGCCGGAGGACGGTGTCCTCGACGTCGTCACATTCGATGTCGAGGCAGGAAAGATCAGGGAGTTCGCTCGGGCGACACGCGCCGACGACCCGGTATATGTCGACACTACCGCCGCGGGAGCGGCGGGGTTCGATCGCGTACCCGCGACCCCGACACACGTGGTCGTCGCCGGCCACCATCGCAATCAGGCCGAATTCGTTGCCACACTGGGTCTCGCCATCGAGCGGGTGGTCGTCGGATCGGTGGAGTGGGAGTTCACCCGGCCGCTGCTCGCGGGGGATCACGTGACCGGCACCCGGCGGGTGGTCGACGACACGACCCGCGAGGGAAAGCGGGGTGGGACCATGCGGCTGGTCACCCTGGAGACCACCTGGGTCGATTCATCCGGTGACACGGCCGTCATACAACGCGAGGTCCTGATCGAGAGAGGTGTCTGAACCATGCGCGAACCTGCCGTTCTGACCGAAGGCCAAGACCTCGGGTCCCGATCCATCGGCCCGATCACGCAGACCGACATCGTCCGGTTCGCCGGTGCCGGTGGGGATTTCAACCCGTTGCACCACGACGCCGAGTACGCGGTCCGCGCGGGACTGCCGGGTGTCATCTCGATGGGTCAGATGCAGGCGGGAATGCTCGCCGCGTGGGTGGCCGATCTCGTTCACGTCGAACACCTGCTCGGCTTCTCGGTCCGCTTCGCCTCGCCTCTTCAGATCGGTGAAACTCTCACGCTCAGTGGTGAAGTCGAGTCGGTCGGGGACCTCGTCGACGGCCTGGTCGCCGAACTGTCCCTGCGAGCCAGCGTCGGCGACCGGGTCGTCGTCTCTGCGCACGCGCGGGCCCGGGTGGCGTCGAGCTGACCACCCGAGAGTCAGACAGACATCTGAAGCGTGACAGTGGCCGTGGCACAGGGCTTCCCGGAGGCCAGGGAGGACATCACGTGAACCACTGCGGTCGAGCGGCCCCGGTGCACGACGTCCGCGGCAAAGGTCGTGGTGTCCTCGGCCGATGCGGGGCGAAGGTAGTTGATGTCGATGCTGGTGACTCGCCATTCGCAGCGTGCATCGACCGCCGACATCGCGGCGAACTCTGCTCCGCACAGCAGGATTCCACCGTGCACGTTGCCCATCCCGTTCGCCGCGAACAGGGTTGGAGGCATGGTCACGACCCCGGGGGCCGACTCACCGATTCCCAGCGCGTGCCGGATGGGCACCGCTTCGGGCGGACGAGCGGGCAGGTTCAGCCGGCTCGTCGGACGCGCCGGAACAGCGACCAGATGGGACCGCTGCACCACGATCGCGATCGGCGTGCCGTCGGGGCCGGTCACGACACCTCTGGTGGTGCCGCCGCGCTCGTCCCTGGCGATGAGATCGCCGTTGACGGTCATGGGCCGCCCCCGCGACGGCGGGTCGCACAGGAAGTCCACCCGTATTCCCAGACTGACCGGCCATCGTCCCGCCGGCGCCCCGGCGGCGACGACGTACCCCGTCACGTCGTCGAGTGGAACCGCGAGCGCACTCCGCACGCTCCCGGAGCGTTCGTCGACCAACCTCGGTCCCGCCGGCATCGACAGCGAGGCATTCCGGGACGTGAGGGACACGGGTGTCACCCCGAGCAGCACCTCGGGTCCACTGAGGACGAAGTCGTCAGTGGTGAGCTGGGCCGAGCTCAGCGTGCGCCCGCCGTCGACGGCTGGTCGAGCTGCTCGGCAATCCGCTTGCGCAGCACATGCTTCTGGATCTTCCCCGTTGCCGTCATCGGCAACTCGTCGATCGCGATGACCCGCTCCGGCGTCTTCTGAATCGCGACGCCCCGGCTGGTGAGATAGTCGCGCAGCTCGTCGACGGTGGGCGCGGCGTGTCCGGGCTTGGCGACGACGTAGCAGCAGACCTTCTCGCCGAGCTTCTCGTCGGGCATCCCGACCACGGCCAGCGCCAGCAGATCCGGGTGATCGGCCAGCTTGTCCTCGACCTCGCGCACGCTGATGTTCATGCCGCCCCGGATCACGATGTCCTTCGTCCGCCCGGTCACCCGCACGAACCCGTCATCGGTCATCACCCCGACATCGCCGGAACGAGAGAATCCCTCCGGTGTGAACAACTCGACGGTCTCGTCGGGCCGATTGAGGTATTCGATCATGTGGGAGGGTCCGCGATAGGCGATGTCACCTTCGCTGCCGCGCGGCACCTCGTAACCGTCCTCGCCCACGACCCTGACCTCTGCACCCGGGAGCGCGGCTCCGTCCGAGGTGACGGCACGCTGCGGATCGTCGTCGATCGTGCAGGTGGTGGTCGACAGGTTCTCGCTGCGCCCGTACAGGGACAGGATGCTGGTCCCTGGCAGCTTCGAGTAGGCGTTCTCCACGACCGACGACGGGATCGGCGATCCGGCACAGGTCCACACGCGCAGGGACGAGAGGTCGGCTTCGGGGTGCTCGTCCGACGCAGCCAGCAGCGTCTGCAGGAACGTCGTCGCGGTCACCGCCGCCGTGCAGCCGAACTTCTCGATCTCCGCCAGGCCCTGCACCGGATCCCACTCCGCCATGACGTGCGTGGACGCGCCCGCGAGCAGCGGGATCAACACACTGGTCACCAATCCGGTGGTGTGCGTGATGGGCGACGGTCCGAACTGCACGTCGGCCTCGGTGTGTCCGAACGCCACGGTCAGCGCGCGAGCGCCGGAGGCGTAGGTGTTGAAGGTGTGCAGGCACCCCTTGGGTCGTGACGTCGTTCCCGACGTGTAGACGATGACGAACGGATCGTCGGGGTGCACGCGCACGTCCAGCTCGGCATCGACGTCCTGCGCGGAGACGTCGGGTACGACAAGGTCTTCCAGGACGAGGACGTCGCGCTCGGCGAGTGCATCGTGGAGCGAGTCGACGGCGCGTACGGCCACGATGGAGGTCAGCGTGTCCGAGTCGCGACGGATCTCGTCGAACATGGAGATGTAGTCGAATCCCTTGAAATCGGCCGGGGCTATCGCCATCTTGATCGATGCATCGGAAACGACGTGGGAGACTTCGTCTTTGCGGTAGATCGGCATGATCGGGACCATGACCGCGCCGATCCGGGACAGCGCCGCGGCGATCACCACGAACGCGGCCCAGTTGGGTAGCTGTACCGCCACCCGGTCCCCGGAACCGAGCCCACGTCGGTGGAGTCCGAGCGCGAGTCGCTGCGACGTGTCGTACAGGTCTGAATACGTCAGGGCGTGGACCCCGTCGGTGACGAACACCTTGTCCGGGTTGGCCTCGAGGCGGGACCGCAACAGCTCCGTGAAATTCTCGCTCGTCCACTGCCCGCTCGCGTAGAACTGCTCGACCTGCGCCGTGGTGTACCGGCCGAGGTTGTGTTCGCTCGTCATGACGCCGTCCTCCGTTGATCAGTCCCACACATCAGCTAAAGGCTAGAATGGTTGGACCATATCTGCAAGTCCCTACCGCCCCCCATCGAATCAAGTCGACATCCGCTTGACCGGGGATCGGCGAGAGATCACTCGAAAGGGGTAACACGAGGGATCGAGGGGTGATATTTATGGTCCTACCAAACAAACCATTGCCTTATAGGTCCAAGTCTACGATCCTGTAGTGACGCCGTTCACACCGGACGACCATGTCGTCACGGCACCGATCTAGGAGCGAGATGACCACCATCGACTACCGCGAGTTCTACATCGACGGCGGCTGGCAGAAGCCGGCCGGCACCGACGTGATCGACGTACACTCGCCCACGACCGAAGCCGCGATCGGAAGCGTGCCGTCGGCGTCCACTGCCGACATCGACCGCGCGGTCGCCGCCGCCCGGACCGCGTTCGACTCCCCGGACGGCTGGGCGACGCTGCACCCCAAGCAACGCGCCGAGATCCTCGAACGGTTCGCGGTCGAACTCGAGTCGCGGGCGGCCGAGACGTCCCGACGGGTGTCGATCCAGAACGGGATGCCGATCTGGCTGGCCGAGCAGTTCGAAGGCGGTTTCCCGGCCGTCCTGATTCGCTACTTCAGCCAGATGATGGTCGATTCCCCCGAGGTGGACGAGCGCCCGGGCATGCTCGGCGGCACCGCGCGTGTGACGCGGCAACCCATCGGCGTCGTGGCCGCGATCGTTCCGTGGAACGTCCCACAGGCCATCAGCTTCCTGAAACTCGCGCCGGCCCTGGCAGCCGGATGCACGGTCGTGCTCAAGCCCGCCGAGGAGACGGTGCTGGACGCCTTCCTGATGGCCGAGGCAGCCGCCGCCGCGGGCCTGCCGCCCGGTGTTCTCAACGTGGTACCCGGCGGCCGTGAGATCGGCGCCTACCTCGTCGAGCACCCCGGTGTCGACAAGGTCTCGTTCACCGGTTCGACCGCGGCCGGCCGTTCCATCGCCGAGACCTGCGGTCGACTGCTGCGCCCGGTGACACTCGAGCTGGGCGGCAAATCCGCCGCGATCCTGCTCGACGACGTCGACCTGAACGCGTCGATGGAGTCGTTGTTCGGCGTCACCTTCCTGAACAACGGACAGATCTGCTGGCTCAACACCCGCGTACTGGCACCCAGGTCCCGGTACTCGGAGGTCGTCGACGCACTGACCGGTCTTGCCGAATCCCTCAAGATCGGCGACCCTCTCGATCCGGAGACCAAGGTCGGCCCACTGGTGTCGGCGCGGCAGCGCGAGCGCGTCGAGGGATACATCGCCACGGGCAAGAGCGAGGGTGCTCGGCTGACAACCGGGGGCGGACGTCCGACCGGACTCGACAGCGGCTATTTCGTCCAACCGACCGTGTTCGCCGATCTGGACAACACGGCCACCATCGCGCGCGAGGAGATCTTCGGCCCCGTCCTCAGTGTCATCCCGTTCGCCGACGAAGCCGAGGCCCTGGCGATCGCGAACGACAGTGAATACGGGCTCGGCGGTTCGGTGTGGTCCTCCGACATCGATCGCGCCGCCGATCTCGCCGGCCGGGTCAGATCCGGCACGGTGGGAGTGAATCACTACACGAATGACCCGGTCGCCCCGTTCGGCGGAATCAAGAGCAGCGGGATGGGACGAGAACTCGGACCCGAGGGACTGCACACCTTCCAGCACCTGCACACCGTCTACCTGCCCCCGGCCGGCTGACCGTGACGTCGACGCAGGGCACCCTGATAGAGTGTGCTCTGCGTCACACGTCGAGAGCATCCGAAAGAACTCACCTCATGACAACGGCTGAACCGAAGACCGCAGCTGCCACGGCGACACGACTACGCCGGTTCCTGGTCGAGCTGCAGAGCTCCGACGACGCCGCGACCGGTGCCGTCGCCTGCCGGGAGGCGTGCACGTCCCTGGGGTTCTCCAAAGCGATGTTCTCGTGGGTCCGTGGCGCATCGTGGGCGCCCGAGTACGTGCATGTCGCCGAGGGCGTCCGCGACGAATTCGACGAGCTCTGCAACGCGGTCGACGGCACTGCGGTACCGCTCGTCCGCGCGCCGCGCGAGGCCGACCTCATCCGTCATCGTCGCCCGTATGTGCTTGGGCGCAACGCCTTCCACCGGGAGGCTTACCGCCCGCTCATCGACCTCTCCGACCCGGCCGCGTACGCTGCCGCACCCATCGTGGCCGACGGTCGCACCGTGGCGACTCTGCACGTCGATCGAAACCGGGACGGGATCACCGACGAGGACGTCCGTCTCCTGCTTCTCGCGGCGCACATCTCCGGGACCGTCATCGCCACGAGGGACAACCGCCGGCGTGTCCGTCGTGACATCCAGGAGTTGACCGCGCTCGTCGATGACCTGACGCGGCCCGTGCCGACGTCTCGGCCCGGGACGCAGTTCGGGAGCGAGGCACATCCCGGCCGTCGACTGGACGAACGATCGGACGACCCCGCGATCGAGTTCACCGATCGGGAGGACGAAGTCCTCCGGCTTCTCGCCACCGGCGCCACCAACCAACAGATCGCCGACCGACTGTTCATTTCCGATGGAACGGTCAAATGCCATGTGCGCCGGATATTCCGCAAGATCGGCGCCAGTTCCCGCGCGGAGGCAGCGGCCTATCACCGGGAAGTCAGAGTCGCGGCAGCCTCCGCCCGATGAGCCCGGACTCGCCGGCTGGTCCGGCGTTGGACGTTGCCGCCGCCGCGGTGCTCGGGGCGACGGACCGAACCGGACTCGCACGCGCGCTGTGCGAGGGTGTGGCCACGAGCGTCGCGGCAGCGAAAGTGCTTCTGCTCGGCGCCGACGGCACCGAGATCTGCAGGGACAGAGGCGATACCGAGAAGAAGGGGCCGTCCGTCCCCGTCCCGGAGCGCTCGGGAGGGGCGGTGTCGACCACGACCTTCATCGTGCACGCCGGACCACCGGAGATCACCCTCGTCGTGCATGAGGTGCTCGACGAGGACGAACAACAGATCTGTCGTTTCCTGATCGATCTCACCACCGCCGCACTGGACCGGCTGGAGAGCCGAGAGCTCGTCGCGGACCACCAGGAACGGTTTCGCCGGCTCGGCGACAAACTCCGGAGCGTCGGATTCGACTCGGCGCCTGAGTCTTCCGACGATGCCGGAGCGTCGGATCTGGCGGTCGCGGCATCGTTGCTCACTCAGCGGGAGCGCGAGGTGCTCGAACTGGTCGTGGCCGGCGCGTCGAACGCGGCCATCGCCGAGAAGTACACCCTGTCGATCGAGACGGTGAAGACGCACGTCAAGCACATCTTGCGGAAGATGGGAGCGTCGAACCGGGCGGAGCTGATCGCCCGCTCGATGTGACCGTCGCGATCAGAGCGACGAGTCGGCGACCTCGACGTGCACCTCGTCCTGGTCGGAGATGATCAGCTGACACGACAGCCGCGAACTCGGGCGGGCGCCGTCCAGGAACTCGACGAGCTCGGTCTCTTCCTCCGACGGCGGTTCGAACAGGTCCGCTCCTGACCCCTCGAGATACACATGACATGTTGCGCACGAACAGCTTCCGCCGCATTCGGCCACGATTCCGGGCAGATTGTTGCGGACGGACCCATCCATCACGCTCTGACCCGACGGGACCTCGACCGACTGTTCGGTGCCGTCGGGCAGGTGATACACGACTCGCGCCATCGAAGAACCTCCTGTTGTGCAATCGAGTTGACCGGGGCCGGCGGCCCCGACTTCCATGGTGCGGGCCACTGTTGCGCACTCGCATCCCCCTGTCAGATGTAATCCACTGTCCGACAGAGGTACACAACACTGATGGTCCCCACAGCGGTCACCCCTCGAGTCGCCGAAATACCCTTTCAGGGGGATGCGCACAGTGTGATGTGGACAACAGACTGGGGTGGTACAGCCCATTCCCATTGAGGAGACCCATGACCTCCACCGCGCAGCCATCGGCCACCGAAACACTCCCGGACCACATCGCGCAGCAGATCGTCCTCCCCGAAGGCCACCGTGATGACGCCCAACTGTTCGCGGCGTATCGCTGGCTCCGCGAGAACAATCCGCTCGGGATCGCACACATCGACGGATACGACCCGATCTATCTCGTCAGCAAGCACGCCGACATCATGGAGATCGAACGTCAGCCACACGTCTTCTCCAGCGCTGGCGGTGAGGACAAGGGCAGGTTCAACCCGATTCTCGCCAACCAAGCGGGCGACGAATTCACGAAGTCCATCAACAACGGGAGCCTGCGCATCCTGGAGACTCTGACCTACCTCGACCCGCCGGAGCACACGGTGGTCAAGGACATCGCCGCCGACTGGTTCCGGCCCGCGAACCTCAAGCAGTGGGAGGACACCATCCGTCAGCTCGCTGCGGAGTCCGTCGGACGGCTTCTCTCCGGCGACGGAAAGATCGACTTCGTCGAGGATTTCGCGCTGCAGTACCCGCTGCACGTGATCATGAGCCTCTTCGGCGTGCCCGAATCCGACGAGCCGCGGATGATGGCACTCACCCAGGAGTTCTTCGGCACCGCCGATCCGGATGCCGCGCGCGACGACGTCGAACCGCTGACGCCCGATGCGGCGGCCAAACAGTGGGTCGCGACGATCCAGGACTTCTATGCCTACTTCGATTCACTCCTCATGGACCGCCGCAGCAACCCCACCGACGATCTCGCATCGATCATCGCGGTGGCGAAGACCGCTGACGGAGAATACTTCCCGAAGGAGGTCGCCTACGGATACTTCATCGCCATCGCCACCGCGGGACACGACACCACGTCATCGACGATGGCCGGCGCCGTCCACGCCCTGTCACAGCGTCCCGAGCTCCTGGCACGGGTCAAAAGCGACCTGTCGCTGGTGCCCAACCTCGTCAACGAAGCTCTGCGGTGGGCCTCTCCGGTCAAGCACTTCATGCGGACCGCCCTGGAACCCTATGAGTTGCGCGGGCGTTCGATCGACCCGGGCGACCGCTTCATGCTGCTCTACCAGTCGGGCAACCGCGACGCCGAGGTCTTCGACGAGCCGGACGTCTTCGACATCGACCGTCGCCCCAACCGGCACATCGCCTTCGGCTACGGACCCCACATGTGCATCGGCCAGCACCTCGCCAAGATCGAGTTGCGCATCATGTTCGAGACACTTCTCCCCCACCTGGAGGCCGTGCATCTCACCGGCGAGACCAGGTTCATCCAGACGAACTTCGTCGGCGGACTGAAGAACATGCCCGTCGAACTCGCTTTCACCGGCCGATGAGTCCGGTGACACGTCCGGTCGTGATCGTCGGAGCCGGCCATGGTGGCTCCACACTCGCGGCGCTGCTCCGTCAGTCCGGTTTCGACGAACCCATCGTGCTGATCGGCTCCGAGGCCCATGCCCCCTACCACCGTCCGCCGCTGTCGAAGAAGTTCGGCGGACCCGGCGCGCAGCAGCTCATCCGACCGCGGGATTTCTACGCCGACAACGACATCGAACTGCGGACCGCGACCACGGTGACCGCGATCGACAGGTCCTCGCAGACAGTGCACTTGTCGACCGGAGAACGGATCGAGTACGCACACGTCGTGCTCGCCACCGGCTCGTCACCGCGACGGCTGGCGGTGCCCGGCTCGTCCGCCGCAGGAGTGTTGACATTGCGGACGATCGAGGACGCCGCGAGACTCGGCAGTGCACTCGGGGGCCGCGACGGCCTCGTCATCATCGGGGGCGGCTACGTCGGAATGGAAGTGGCCGCGGTCGCGCGCTCCCACGAGGTGCCCGTCACCGTTGTCGAGCGCGAGAACCGCATCTTGGCGAGAGTGGCGAGTCCGGAACTCTCGCAGATGATGACCGCCCGTCACCGCGAACGCGGGACCGACGTCCGGGTCGGCGCACAGGTGGCCGCAATCGGTGAACACCGCGGCCGCGCAACCGGAGTCGAACTCGCGGACGGTTCGACGGTCTCTGCCGGCACGGTCCTGGTGGGGATAGGAGCGGTCCCGGACGACGCTCTCGCCCACACAGCGGGTCTTGCGTGCGACAACGGTGTGATCGTCGACTCGTCCGGCCGGACGAGCGATCCGTCGGTGTTCGCGATCGGGGACGTCGCCCGCAGGCCGGTCGACGGCTCCGAGACCCTCGTGCGGCTCGAGTCGATTCCGAATGTGACCGAGCAGGCCAAGCAGGTTGTCGCGGCGCTGACGGGGCAACCGCCACCGGAGCCGGAGGTTCCGTGGTTCTGGTCAGATCAGTTCGACATCAAGTTGAAGATCGCCGGGCTGGTCACCCCACGCGCCCGGGTCGTGCACCGACCCGGCAAGAAGGACGGATCGTTCGCGCTGTACCACCTCGACACCGACGACATCGTCCACGCCGTGGAGGCCGCGAACGCTCCGTCCGACTTCATCGCGGGAAAGAAGTTCATCGCGCAACGGATCCCGGTGTCGCCCGCAGCGCTGGGCGACCCGTCGGTGTCGCTGCACGAGGTCACCGCACCGATGCCGGTCCGTTCCTGACACCCGCACCACCCCATCACAGGAGATATCGATGAAAACACAAGCGGCACTGCTCACCGGGCAAGGCAGCGACTTCACCGTCGACGAGATCGACATCGAGGGCCCGCGTGCGGGGGAAGTCCTGGTCCAGGTCGAGGCGGTCGGCATCTGCCACACCGACCTGGCGGCGCGTGACGGAGTCCTGCCGATCGAGTTCCCCGGAGTCGTCGGACACGAGGGCGCCGGGGTCGTACTCGAGGTCGGAGCCGGCGTCACCAAGGTGAAGGTCGGCGACAAGGTCGGGATCACCTTCAACAGTTGCGGCGAATGCGTCACCTGCACGACTGGACGGCAGTCGTACTGCGAACGCTTCAACGAGATGAACTACGGCGGCGTCCGGCCGGACGGCAGCAAGCCGCTCAGCCGGAACGGCGCGCCGGTGGGCGGCCTGTTCTTCGGTCAATCATCCTTTGCCCGAGTCGCATTGGCCAACGAGCGCAATGTGGTGAAGGTCGATGCCGACATCCCGTTCGCGTTGCTCGCGCCGCTCGGGTGCGGCGTTCAGACCGGTTTCGGTGCGGTTACCCGATCACTGAACGCCGAGAAGGGTTCGGCCATCGCCGTCACCGGTGGTGGATCGGTGGGCTTGTCGGCGGTCCTCGGAGCTGTCATCGCCGAGTGCGCGACCATCATCGTCGTCGAGCCCAACCAGAAGCGGCGAGATCTCGCGCTCGAACTCGGCGCGACCCATGCCGTGGACCCCGCCGCCGGCGATGTCGCCGAACAGATCCGCGGCATCGTGGCGAGGGGTGTGGACTACGTCATCGACACCACCGGCATTCCCGCCGTGATCCAGGCCCTCGTCGGCGCGGTGGCCGTCCGGGGCACGATCGGTCTCATCGGAGTTCCCTCGGATCCGGCGGCCGGTGTCGATCTGAACATCATCACCGCGTTGACCCTGGGCCTGACCGTCATCGGCATCATCGAAGGTGACAGCGTGCCCGACGAGTTCATCCCGGAACTCGTCGCTCTCCATCGCCACGGTCGTCTGCCCCTGGACAAACTCGTCACCACCTTCCCGTTCGCCGACATCAATCGAGCCGTGACCGCCCAGCACGACGGCGACGTCGTCAAACCTGTTCTCGTCTTCGACGATCACTGAACTCCGTAAACCGGTACCTGGCCCCGCGACGCCCCCGATTCCGCGGGGCCAGGTACCCACCACGTCTTGTCACCCGCAGTTCGATCGGTATGGCCGTTTTCGCGATCCCACGGTTCCGCCGGACTCCGAGATCCCGGCCTTGCGAGCGCAATACGCGATGAGCTCGTCCACATCATGGGTGACGGCCAGCTCTGGCTCGGCCCGCAGGCTGTTGGCGAGCCGAGAGTAGAACACAGATGGGCGGATACCGAAGGTGGTGAAGATCTCGTCGTCTCCACCGTCGAACGGTGCCCATCGCTCCAGAAACCGCACCATCTCGTGGACGACGGAATTCGTGTCGTGCAGCTTTTGCGTCATGTCGTTTCCTACTGGCCGCAGTTGTCCTTCGATTCATCGTAACCAGCAGCCAGTAGAATGGCCAGACCAAATAGCATCGAGCTCCGGTCAGACTGATAGAGCCGTCCGCCGGGCACATGACCTGCCTCACGACGCGGCGTCAAGGTCGCAGGATGATCTTCCCGAAAGAACCACCGGCCTCCATCGCCCGATGTGCTTCCGCGGCGTCCGCGAGCGGGAAGGTGCGCGCGATGGGCGGCGGCTCCACTCCGCGCTCGACGACGAGATCGAGCAATCCCCGGAAGTCCTGGGGGCCGCCCATCGTCGTGCCCAACAGGCTGTATTGGCCGAAGTAGAAGCCGCGCACGTCCATTCGTACCTGCTCGGCGACGTTCGCGCCGAGCACGACCAACCGGCCTCCGGGCCGGAGTGCGTCGACCGACCGGTCCCAGAGTCCGACGGGATCGAGCACCACGTCGAAGCCCTCGCCCCCGGGCGACAGCCGCTTCGCCTGCGTGGGCCAGTCATCGGCGCCGTGCAGCACGCCGGATGCGGCGCCGGCTTGATGCGCCTGCTCGATCTTGGACGAAGTGGAGCCGGCCACGACAACGTGCGCGCCGACGGCCACCGCGATGTGTACGGCCATCGTCGCCACCCCGCCACCGGCGCCCACGATCAGCAGGGACTCTCCCGCCGTCAGCCCGGCACGCGTGATCAGCGCTCGAAAGCACGTCACCCCCACCAGGGGCAGGGCCGCCGCCTGTTCCCAGCTGTAGGAGTCGGGTTTGGGTGCCAGACATTCCTCGGGGACACTGACGCGCTCCGCGTAGGTCCCTCTGGTCGTGTCGCCGAGAATCTCCCACTCCGCTCCGGGAGCCTGAGATCGATTGCCCCAGAACAATGATGGCAGAATGAGGACTTCTTCGCCGGTGTCGACGCGGACGCCCGCGCCGTCGGCACCCGGGACATGGGGCAGCGGCGAGTTGTACCGCCCCCGCCGAACGAGCACGTCGTGCCAGTTCAATGCGCTCGCTCGGAGGTTCACCTCGACCCAGCCCGGCCGCGCCGGGGGTGACTCGATCTCCCCGTACTCCAGCGACTCCGGCCCGCCGAATCCGGTCATCATCACGGCATGCATCGAGACCTCCCGCACATCGTCATAGCTTTCGGCCCGTCGCTCACGGAGGGGCACGGGGTTCGTCTACGCGTCGGTCGTGGCACTCAGCGCGAGAACGCGCTGCGCCTGCTTCAGGTGCGGGAGATCGAGCATCCGCCCATCCAGGGCGACGGTTCCCACGTCCGCGGCGAAGGCCTCGATCACGCGTGTCGCGTACTCCACTTCGGCGGCGGTCGGGGTGAAGGCCGCGTTGATGGTGTCGACCTGCGCCGGATGGATCGCGATCCGGCCGCTGAAACCTTCCGCGCGAGCCCGGCGCGAGGTCTCGGCGAGACCCTCATCGTCAAGGATGTCGACATACAGCGTCTCGACCGCCTCGACGTCGGCGGCGCGCGCACCCATCAGCGTCAGAGACCTGACGAGTTGATAGGTGTTGTCCCACTGTCCATTCGGCGCACGGTTGGTCGACGCGCCGAGGGCCGCACTCAAGTCCTCGGCGCCCCAGGTGAGGCCGTAGAGACGGGACAGTCCCGCAGCCGCGAAGTCGCCCAGCCGGAACGGCGCGATGGCGGTTTCGGTCGCCACCGGAAGGACCCGGATCGAGCCGCCGGCGATGTTGTTCGAGGACTCCAGCGCTTCCAGATAGTGGTGGATCCGCACGACGTCGGCCGGCCCGTCGATCTTGGGAATCACCAGTCCGGCCGGCGCCGAGGGCACGACCGCGGCGATGTCCGGAAGCGCGGATCCGGAATCCAGCGGGTTGATCCGCACCCACAGCTGAGGTGATCCGACGTCCGGCTCGTGAGACCGGATGAACTCCGCGACCAGTTCGCGCGCAATGTCTTTGCGACTTTCGCTGACCGCGTCCTCGAGGTCGAGGATCACCGCGTCGGCGGTCGACTGTTCGATCTTCGCGAGCTTATTCTCGCTGTCACCGGGTACGAACAGGAACGAACGGATGGGCCGGGTCATGCCGGACGCTTCCGCTGCAGTCCACTTCGCTTACACGACGCCACGACCTCATCGTGCTGATTGAAGGCCTGGTGCAAGAACACGACGATCCCCTGGTCGGGCCGCGACTTGGATTCGCGGAGTTCGAGCACCTCGGTCACGACGTGGATGGTGTCACCGTGGAACAGGGGCTTGGGAAAGCGGACCTCATCCCACCCCAGGTTTGCCACGGCGGTACCGAGGGTCGTGTCGCCGACCGAGATCCCGACCATCAGACCCAAGGTGAAGGCGCTGTTGACGACTCGTTGACCGAACTCGGTCCCCTTCATGTACTCCTCGTCGAGATGGAGCAACGCGGGGTTGTGGGTCATGGCGGTGAACAGGACGTTGTCCGTCTCGGTCACCGTGCGTCGGATCGGATGCTCGAACGTCTGCCCTACGACCAACTCGTCGAACCACACACCAGCCACGTTTCAGTCCCTCCGTCATCACTAACGGTCTTATGGTAGGACCTTAAAATGCTGGGGTCAACCGCACTAGGCAGCCGGCGTGATCACGATCCCCACGCTGCCGTGCTTGCCGCGGCGGATCTTGCTGCCGAGGATGGTGATCTTGCCGAGCAGTCCGTACTTGCGGGCGATAGCGCGCTTCACGCTGTCGCTGCCGGCCTCGTCGAGCACCTCGGCGGTACCGCTGACGGGTTCGCCGAAGGTCTTGTCGCCCCGAACATCACAGGCCTGTACGACGACGCGGGGGTCGCGCCGCAGGCGCTTGACCTTCCACGAGTCAGCGACGGTCCACATGACGAGACGGTCGCCGTCGAGCGCCGCCCACAGCGGTGAGGTCACCGCGGTGCCGTCCTTGCGATAGGTCGTCAGGCTCACGTACTTGGCCGTGCCTGCTTCGCCGAAAGCCGCCGCGCTCGAGGTCATGCGGCCATGCTACGGGCAAACAGCGCCTGTGAGTGGCCGCTCGACGCGCCCGCGAATCCGGTGCTGTCACCGAGCACCCCGGCGTCGCAGAGTGTCGCCCAGGCGGTGACCTGATTCGCCGACAGGACCGGTTTGCCGAGCTCGGCTTCGAGGCCGGCGAGGATGTCGTAGGTCCAGAGGTTGGTGCAGGACACGAAGATCGCGTCGGCGTCGGGGTGGTCCGCGGCCCGGATGAGGTCTGCGGTCACGGGGTACGGGATCGTCCAGATCTCGTGGTCACGACCGAGTCCCGCCTGCGCGACGACGCCCCGGCCGGATTCGGCGAGGAAGTCGCACAGCAGCCCGGTGAGCGCCGCGGTGTACGGGGTCGCGACCGAGAGCGTGCCGATGTCCAGCGCGTCGAGGGCGCGGATCAGGGCCTCGGATGTCGTCACCGCCCGGTCGGCACCGGCTGCGACCATGCAGTTCGAGATCTCGAGCGCGCCCGCCATCCCGTAGACGAAGCTGCCCGACGCGCAGGCGTAGCCGAAGGAACGGGGTCCGACGGACGACACGGCTCGCACCGCGGCGGCGATCTCGGCGTGATTGTTCAGGTCGCGACACAGTTCGACGTCGACGGGTGCGTCGATGAACCCGGTGCGGGTGAAGTACAGGGACACCGAGTCCGGCATCCAGCGCCACAGCTCACGATCGAGAGCCATGTCGAACGGGCACACCATCCCGATGCCGATCTGGGCGGTCATGCAGGGATGATGGCATATTGTCAGATTGTCTACAATCGCTGGGGATAGGCGGCCCGAAGCGCCGCGTCCACGTCCGCCCGGATCACGCAGTCGTAGGCGTGGTCGTTGACCATGCCGGTCGCCTGCATGAGGGCGAACATCGTCGTCGGACCGACGAACCGCCAGCCACGCTTCTTCAGGTCCTTCGACAGCGCCACCGACTCGGGCGAGGTCGTCATCGAGCCGGGTTCATGCTCCCCGGCAGGGGCGTATCCCCAGAAGTAGGACTCGAGCGACCCGTGCTCGTCGATGAGCTCGATCGCCCGGCGCGCGTTGTTGATCGACGCCTCGATCTTGCCGCGGTGCCGGATGATGCCGGCGTCGGCGAGCAGCCGGGTGACGTCGGCGTCGGCGAATCGGGCCACCTGCTCGATGTCGAATCCCGCGAACGCCGCCCGGAAGTTCTCGCGCTTCGTCAGGATGGTCCGCCAGCTCAGCCCCGACTGGAAACCCTCGAGGCAGACGCGCTCGAACAGCGCCGTATCGCCGGCGATCGGAAATCCCCATTCGGTGTCGTGGTAGGTGGTCTCCGGCTCCCGCGCCGCCCACAGGCAGCGCGCCCGACCGTCGGCAATCGTTATGGTGTCGTCAGGCAAGGCATGCCCCTCTCGTCGCGAGGAGGCTACTCCGCGAGACCGACAGCCCTGCTCATCGCCGCCACGCGGCCCCAACGCATCGTCGTTATCTCACCGTTACCAAGTATTGCGAAACCATCCCGTTGTGTCTCGCGATGATCACTCCACGGCGCCACCCGCCTAGCGTTGGACACATCGCATCACAGGGCACCCCGGACTCACCGACGACCGGACCCGCGATCGCCACAATCCACCTTCGGCAAGGAGCTTCGTGATGAAAGACACCGATCTGAGCGCCCTCCTCGCCCGGGTGGCCACCGGCGACATGGACGCCTTCGCCCAGTTCTACGACGCGACCTGCGATCGGGTGTACGGCATGACACTGCGCGTGCTCCGCGACCCGGGCTACAGCGAAGAGGCGACGCAGGAGACCTTCCTCGCGGTGTGGCGCAACGCCGACGCCTACGACCCGGCATCCGGTTCGGCGCTCTCCTGGATACTGACGCTCGCGCACCGCCGAGCCGTCGACCGTGTCCGCTCGGAATCCGCCGCGACTCGGCGCACCGTCGCCTATGGCATCGCCGACACCGGCCGAGAGGTCGATGAGGTCAGCGAGTCGGTCGAGCGACGCGAGATCGCCCGTCTCATCCACACCGGCCTGGAGACCCTCACACCGCTGCAGCGACAGGCCATCGAACTCGCCTACTTCCACGGGCTCACCTACCGCGAGGTCGCCGAACATCTCGAGGTGGCCCTACCGACCGTCAAGTCGCGCATCCGCGACGGGTTGATCCGACTGCGGCAGACCGTGCCCGGCCGCGCCGCCTGACACCGGCCCGCCCCCACCCCCGCCCGTTTCCGCAGACCCCGCTCGACGGCGATCTCCCGCCACCCGAGTGGGGTCGAGTCATGTCGTGACCCATGAGGTCCCGCTGTGTCCTCGACCACACAAATTTTGAGACGCAGGCCAGGTCACAGCCGTTACCACCTCGAGTTCTGTCTGATTCCACCCACCACGTCTCCCGCCGTTCGCGGTGGACAGGCAAAATCATGGGTGGATGTCGCACGGGTACATCCCCGTCGTGATATCGGTAAAGCCGGACCCACAAGGCCGCACACTGAAGCGTCAACCAAGACAGAATCGAGAACACATCGCATGAGTGCCGAACAGCCGACCATCATCTATACGCTGACCGACGAGGCACCCATGCTCGCCACTCACGCGTTTCTGCCGGTGGTGCGCACGTTCGCCGGAGCGGCCGGGATCGCCGTCGAGACGAGTGACATCTCGGTCGCGGCTCGTATCCTCGCCGAGTTCTCCGACCTCCTGCCCGACGACCAGAAGGTCACCGACAATCTCGGTGAGCTCGGCAAGCTCACCCAGGCTTCCGACACCAACATCATCAAGCTCCCCAACATCAGCGCATCTGTCCCCCAGCTCCTCGCCGCCATCAAGGAACTCCAGGACAAGGGCTACGACCTCCCCGACTTCCCGGGCAACCCCAAGACCGACGACGAGCGCGCCATCCGCGACCGCTACACCAAGTGCCTGGGCAGCGCCGTCAACCCCGTTCTGCGCGAAGGCAACTCAGATCGCCGCGCGCCGAAGGCGGTCAAGGAGTACGCGAAGAAGCATCCGCACAGCATGGGCGAGTGGTCGATGGCGTCGCGTACCCACGTCGCCCACATGCGCGAAGGCGATTTCTACCACGGCGAGAAGTCGATGACCGTCTCCGGCGACCGCAAGGTCAAGATGGAGCTCCTCACCGATTCCGGCGAGACCCTCGTCCTCAAGCCCGAGGTGTCGCTGACCGACGGTGACGTCATCGACAGCATGTTCATGAGCAAGAAGGCCCTCATCGAGTTCTACGAGGAGCAGATCGAGGACGCCTACAAGACCGGCGTGATGTTCTCGTTGCACGTCAAGGCGACGATGATGCGCGTCAGCCACCCGATCGTCTTCGGTCACGCCGTCAAGGTCTTCTACAAGGACGCGTTCGAGAAGCACGGCGAACTCTTCGACGAGCTCGGCGTCAACGTCAACAACGGCCTGTCGGATCTCTACAGCAAGATCGAGTCGCTGCCCAGCGCGCAGCGCGAGGAGATCATCGACGACCTGCACAAATGCCACGAGCATCGTCCCGAGCTGGCGATGGTCGACTCGGCCCGCGGCATCACCAACTTCCATTCCCCCAGTGACGTCATCGTCGACGCCTCGATGCCGGCCATGATCCGCGCCGGCGGCAAGATGTACGGCGCCGACGGCCGCCTCAAGGACACCAAGGCCGTCAACCCGGAGTCGACCTTCTCCCGCATCTACCAGGAGATGATCAACTTCTGTAAGACCAACGGGCAGTTCGATCCCACCACGATGGGCACCGTCCCCAACGTCGGCCTGATGGCGCAGAAGGCCGAGGAGTACGGCTCGCACGACAAGACCTTCGAGGTCCCCGCGGGCGGCACCGCCAACATCACCGACCTCGAGACCGGCGAGGTCCTGCTGACCCAGACCGTCGAAGAGGGCGACATCTGGCGTCTGTGCATCGTCAAGGACGCCCCGATCCAGGACTGGGTCAAGCTGGCCGTCAACCGCTGCCGCGATTCCGGGATGCCGGTGCTGTTCTGGCTGGACCCGTACCGCCCGCACGAGAACGAGCTGATCAAGAAGGTCCACAAGTACCTGCCCGATCACGACACCGAGGGCCTCGACATCCAGATCATGTCGCAGGTGCGCGCGATGCGGTACACCCTCGAGCGCGTCGTCCGCGGCCTGGACACCATCTCGGCCACGGGCAACATCCTGCGCGACTACCTCACCGACCTGTTCCCGATCCTGGAACTCGGCACCAGCGCCAAAATGCTGTCCATCGTCCCGCTCATGGCCGGCGGCGGCCTCTACGAGACCGGCGCGGGCGGCTCGGCCCCCAAGCACGTCAAGCAGCTCATCGAGGAGAACCACCTCCGGTGGGATTCGCTCGGTGAGTTCCTCGCGCTCGCGGTGAGCCTTGAGGACGTGGGCAAGAAGTTCGACGACAAGCGCGCCGTCATCCTGGCCAAGGCCCTCGACACCGCCACCGGCAAGCTGCTCGAGAACGACAAGGGTCCGTCGCGCAAGACCGGCGAGCTCGACAACCGCGGCAGCCAGTTCTACCTCGCGCTCTACTGGGCGCAAGAACTCGCCGCACAGACCGAGGACGAGGATCTCGCGAAGCACTTCGCCTCGCTGGCCGAGACCCTCGCCGCCAACGAGGACAAGATAGTCGACGAGCTCAACGCAGTGCAGGGTGAGCAGGTCGACATCGGCGGCTACTACTACCCAGACTGGGACAAGACCGCCGCCGTCATGCGTCCGAGCTCGACGTTCAACGACGCACTCGCGAGCGCGCAGCGCTGATCGCCCGGCCTCATGGCGAGGGGCGCCGACTACGGCGCCCCTCGCCATGAGGGATACACGTAGTGTCGGGACATGACCGACGCCGACGTCAACTTCTACTTCGACCCCGTCTGCCCGTTCGCCTGGATGACGAGCACATGGGTGCGAAAGGTGCAGTCCCAGCGCGACTACACGGTCGACTGGCGTTTCATCTCGCTGCGCCTGCTGAACGCGCACGTCGATTACGACGCGCAGTTCCCGCCGGAGTACGAGGCCGGCCACACGGCCGGGTTACGGCTGCTGCGAGCCGCGGCGAGCATCCGCCGCGACCACGGACGAACCGCCATCGGCCCGCTCTATGAGGCGCTCGGTACGCGAATCTTCGACGCGCACACCGGTTCTTACACCGTCGGCGCCACCGACTTCCGCGGTACCGCGGACTTCCTCGGACCCGTTCTGGACGAACTCGGGTTGCCCGCGCATCACCTGGATGCCCTCGACGACACCGCCTTCGACGCCGAGATCCAGGCGGAGACCGACGAGGCCCTGACATTGACCGGCCGCGACGTGGGTACGCCGATCATCCACTTCCAACCGCCCGAAGGCGTGGCGTTCTTCGGGCCCGTGATCAGCCGGCTACCCGGCGACGACGAGGCGATCACGTTGTGGGACCACGTGATCGGGCTGGCGAGCTTCCCGGGCTTCGCCGAACTCAAGCGCAGCCTGCGGGAGAAGCCGCAGCTGCGGGCCTTCGGCGTATCCGATGACCAGACGGGCGTCGAGGAGGACTGGCACGGCGGAAGCCGGCGCACCCACAAGTGAGCCTGGACGTTCCTACTTGAACGGGTTGAGCGTCCGGCCGAGAAAGTACTGGACACCCGGCGGGAGCGGCCGCGCAGCCGCCGTCACCAGTTTGTTCACCGTGCCGGTGACGCACACCGCGTCGCCCTTCATCACCGCGTTCCACCCCTCGCGCACGACGTCCTCAGGTTCTTGCCACAGCACACCCGGCAGCCGGTCGGCGGTCTTGCGGGTCTCGGCGCCCATCGCGTCGTGGAACTCGCTCCGGGTGAATCCGGGACACAGCGCCGTCACGTGGATGCCGTGCGGCTTCAGCTCCATGTCCAGCGACTGCGACATCGTCAGCACATATGACTTGATGGCGTTGTAGAGCAGGCCCTCCGGCGGTGGCAGCAGCGCCGTGATGGATGACAGGTTGACGATCCGCCCCCGGGAGCACTCGATGGGTCAGCTCGGTCAGCGAGGTCAGCATCAATTGGAGCTGACCTCCCACCTCCTCCCACGGTGTCTCGCCGAACTTCGTGCTCAACGACATCCCGGCGTTGTTGATCAGCACGTCGATCCCCGACCCCAGCTCGTCGACGTGTTCGATGATCGCGGCGGGCATCGCGGGATCGGACAGGTCGCCGACGAAGTTCTCGCATCGGACACCGTGTTCTCGACGCAGTCGCGCGGACAGGTCATCGAGCCGCTCGGCTCGGCGGGCGACCAGGATGAGGTCGTATCCCTGTCCTGCGAGATGGTCTGCGAACGTCTTGCCGATGCCGGCGGAAGCGCCGGTGATCAGGGCCGTGCGGTGGTCAGGCGACCCGTCTCGATCCGATGACATAGCGGACTTTCTCCTCGATGGACGATGCCGCGAGTTCTACCAGGGCGCACGTCGCGTCATTGGCGACAACAGCAGGATTCGTTCCATCGCCCGGCCGCCGGTCTCAGGACACGTGACCGTACGGGTGCCATCCGGAGGGGTTCCATTTACCGCCGCGCTCCCGCCGGACCTCGCGCAGGCTGGTCCCGACGTATCGCGCCTCGAGGTCGGGGTCGGGTTTCCCGGTGTACACCCACCGCTTCGGGTCGAGGTTGCCCTCGGCGTCGCGATAGGACTCCCAGTAGTCGACGCGATGGACCGCACGGACGAGGTCGTCGGCGAAGACCAACACGGGCAGGTCCGGAACGGTCCGGTGCGGTCCCGCGCGCCAGTCGCTGCGAGAGAGTTCGTAGATGACGTCGGCGGTGGCGTCGCCCCGGGCCGCCGCGTCGACCTTCACCAGGACGCACGGATCCGGTAGCGGCGGCGACACCGGCGCCGCATATCTCAAGACGAGTTCTTCGATTCGCCACGGCCCCTGCGCGTCCGGCGCTTCCGACGAGCCCGACCCGGCGAGGGCGACGACGTCGAGTCCCGAGCGTCGCAGCGAGCTCGCATGCAGCTCAGCAGAATCCGCAGTGCCGATGTCGTAGTGCAGAATCCAGTGCTCGACGCCGAACCCGTCGGCGTCGATGTCGCGGATGCGTTCTTCGATCGCATCCGCGATCGCCACCGGATCGTCGTCACCCACGATGTCGGCGGGGTCCGGCACGACGCCCGCCAGTGCGGCGGCCGAATGGCGATGCACACGGTCACCACGACCCGCACCGACGTGGAACAAGGACGAGTCCCGCGGATCGACGAGCGCGTACACATAGACGCCGAGCGCGGACTGCGCCTCGTACGGAACCGGTTTCGGCGGGCCGGGTGGCGGGACCGCGACCGGTCGCAACAGGGCGAGCACCTCGTCGACAACCGACGGCCGGACACCGAGCCCGCCCCCGGTGACCCCGCCGAAGACGACTTCGCCGGCACGCTCCCGGTCGACGAACCGCCGGCCGGCGAATCGGTCGACGGCGCGTATGACATCGGCGACCTCGGCGCGCCGCGCCGCAGCGCTCCGAGATGCTGTCCGTTCGTCGCCGGGGTCGAGCATCTCGGCGAAGGCTGCCGACGAGAGGAAACTGTCGAGTGCCGCCCGTGGCAACTCGACCGCATCCATCCTGCGCACCGCCATGGTCGCATGATGCCAGCACTCGGTCCGGAAACCGCCGAAGCGGCGGTGTACGTTTGTACATGTACATACGTACATCAACGTCGAGAGGACCAGACCGTCATGAGAAGACCGTCATGACCGAGGCCCCGGCTCGCCGCCGCCGGAACCCCGAAGAACGTCGTCGCATCATCGTCGAGGCCGCCGCCACCCTGATCACCGAAGTCGGTTCCGACGGCCTCACCCACCGACTCGTCGCCAAACGCGCAGGTGTACCACTCGGTTCGACGACGCAGTACTTCGCCACGCTCGACGATATGCGCGAAGCTGCGCTCGCCCATCTGGCCGACGACATCGACTCGGGCCTGGCCGACGTCGCGGAGACACTCGGCGAGCACGGCCCGTCGGCCGCGGTCTTCGCCGAGGCGCTCCACGAGTACATGTCCGACGAGCGGCTGATCCGTGCCGACCTCGCACTCGTGTCGGCCGCGGTGATCGACCCCTCGCTCCGTCCGCTCGCGATTCGGTGGACCGACGGACTGGTCGAGATGCTGATACCCCATGTCGGGCGGACTGCCGCCCGCGCCATCGCCGCGTACACCGACGGGGTGGCGATGCACGCACTCCTCTACGGGTCACCGCTGTCACTCGACGACCTGACGGCCACCCTGACCGCTCTCACCGCACTGCCCTCAACCCCCTCGACCACCGATCAGAACCGGAGCCGACGATGACGCAGCATTCATCGAAGACCACCTCGTCACCCGGCATGCCCGGCGCCGGACAAGACCTGTCCTACCGGCGCCGGTGGGCGTCGGCCGCGGTGCTGTCGGCCAGCCTGCTGGTCATCACCGTCGATCTGACGATCCTCAACGTCGCGCTGCCCGATCTGGCCGCCGACCTCCGCCCGACCGCCGATCAGCAGTTGTGGATCATCGACGCCTACTCGCTCGTCCTGGCCGGCCTGCTGCTCTCGATGAGCTCACTTGCCGATCGGTGGGGCCGGAAGCGGATGCTGGTCACGGGCTTCGCGGTGTTCGGCGGCGCCTCGGCACTCGTGCTCCTGGCCGATTCACCCGGAGCGGTGATCGCGGTGCGGGTGCTGTTGGGTGTCGGCGGCGCGATGATCATGCCGACCACACTGTCGCTGCTGCGCAGCATCTTCACCGACCCCGCCGAACGAGCCACCGCACTCGGGCTGTGGGCCGCGGTGTCGGGTCTGGGTGCGGCCATCGGCCCGATCGTCGGCGGCGTTCTGCTGGAGTACTTCTCGTGGCGTGCCGCGTTCCTGATCAACGTTCCACTGATGGCCGTCGCCATCGTTGCCGCCCTGCTGATCCTGCCGGAGTCGAGGCATCCGCAGCCGGGCCGGTGGGATGCTGTCGGCGCATTGATGTCGATCGTCGGCATGGTGGCGCTCGTCTGGGCGATCAAGCGGTTCGCCAAGGAGGAGAGCCTCCTCGCACCGGCGGCCTGGTTGGCCCTGCTCGGCGCGATTCTCGTCCTGACCCTGTTCGTGCGGCGATGCCTGCGTCGCACCGAACCGCTCCTCGACGTCTCCCTCTTCCGCAGCCGGCCCTTCAGCGCCGGTGTCCTGGCCGCGCTCGGGTCGATGTTCGGACTGGCGGCGGCACTGCTGCTGCTGGCGCAATGGCTCCAGCTGGTCGAGGGCCACTCCCCGATCGCGGCCGGGATCCGGTTGCTGCCGGTGGCGGGAGCGGCGATCGTGTCCTCGATGATCGCCGCCCCGCTGTCCCGCCTGATCGGCGCGCGTGCCGTCGTGGCCGGCGGCATCGGCATCGCCGGTGTCGGCATGGCCCTGATGTCGCTCGGTTCCGACGGACTCGGTTACGGCACGGTCGCCGTCGCCCAGGTCCTCGTCGGCTTCGGCATCGGCTCGCTGGCGATCGCGTCGGCGATGATCATGGCCGGGACCCCGGATGCCAAGGCGGGCAACGCCGCTGCTCTGGAGGAGACCGCGTACGACCTCGGCAACGTGCTCGGCGTCGCCATCCTGGGCAGCGTCGCGTCGATCCTGTACCGGTCCACACTGACCGCCGAACCGATCCCCGGTGTACCGGATGAGGTGACCGATGCGGCCGCCGAATCCCTCGGCGCCGCGATGGGTCTCGCCGAGGCGGCCGGTGCGCCGGGCCTCGCGGAGCGGGCGGCGACAGCGTTCACCGACGCCATGCAGGAGACGAGCCTGATCGGCGGGCTCACGCTCGTCGCCGTCGCCGCGGCCGTCTTCGTGCTCGTGCCGCGCGGCACGGATGTCACGGCCGCGCAGCACTGACGCCCGTCACGACGCGGTGACGACAGCCTCGGCCGAGGGGAGAACAGCCTCGCGCACCCGGACGGCCCGCGGGAGCAGACCGTTCGCGTGGAGGAGGTCGGCGGCACGCTGCTGCTCGTCGAGGAAGTCCTCCGTGACGGGCCCGATTCCGAACGGCCGGTTGCGGATGGCGGCTTCCCAGGCGTCGAGACTCGCGTGGCCACCCCGATCGACGACGTCCTGCACGAAGTACTCGGCCGCCTCTCGGGGATGATCGACGATCCACTGATCCGACTCACGGAGCGCGTCGACGATGGCGGCCAGCTCCGCGGGATGCTGTTCGGCGAAGTCGCGTCGGGTGAACCACAGCGACGGGTGACTGAACAGGCCTTCGGTGTCGATCAGAGTCCGGAGTTCGAGATCACGTTCGACGGCGGCCAGGCCGGGGTAGGCGCCGACCCAGGCGTCGATCGTGCCATTGCGGAACAGGTCGGCGCCATCGGTGACCGAGGTGTTGACGGGAATGATGTCGCGCCAGGTCAATCCGACCGAGTCGAGCGCGAACAGCAGCAGTGTCGTCTGCCACGAACCGTGGGCGATGCCCACCCGCTTGCCCTTCAGTGCGGTCACCGAGTCGATGTCCGAGTCGGCCTTCACGACGAGACGCCCGTTCTCGGTGCGCGGTCCGGACACCCCGACGTAGACCAGGTCGCGCTCCTGCGCCAGACCGGTGATCGGCGGCGTGAAGCCCGTGCCGATGAAGTCGTATCCGCACTCGGTGAACAGCCAATCCGAGTGCAGCGTGGGCAAGCCGGTGGTCGGGTCCGGCTCCGATGTGGCAGGCAGGCTGCGCAGATCGACCCACTCGACGTCGATGCGCTGCTCCAGGATGCCCCGGTGGCGGAGCACGAACAGGGAATTGTTGTGCGGGAAATAGCCGACTCGAACGGTCATTGTCTCTCCTCAGTGGTGTCAGGTGGTTCGGGGGCGGTTCAGAGTTCGGGGATGAGGCCGCGCTCGCGTGCCTCGGACAGCAGACCGCTGCGCTTCCACTGGACCTCGAGGTTGGTGGGGTGGAACTCCGCCGACCCGCCGAGTCCTTCGGCGATCGCCTGGAACTGGGCGCCCTCCTCCAGCAGGACGATGAACTTCGCGGTGTCGAGCAGTCCCCGACGGCCGATCACGTTGGACCCGCCATTGGCCTCGAAGATCGCGGCGAGGTGCGGATCCTCGTGGAGACGCTCGAGGATGAACTCCGACGCCGGCTGGTGGCGGTTGATATGCGGCTTGATCTCCCGGGACAGCGTCAACCGCTGGGAGGCCGCGTACCGGATCGGGAGGGTCCGGTGGGTCTGCGCCCAGGCACCCAGCCAGGGCGTGTGGATGTGCACGACGGTCGTGATGTCCTCGTGGGCCCGGAACACCGGCGCGTACGATGTCACGAAACCCGCTGCGCCCGAACCGGACAGGATCTCCCCGTCGAAGGTCGCGACCACGGGGTGCACGGTCAGGTCGTCGGCCCAGGGACCCGGGTCGTTCAGTGCGACGGCGATCTCACGGCCGGGTACGCGTTCGACGAAGTTGGCGGTGCCGTTCGCCGACACCGTCCCGGTGGTCCGGAAGACGTCGAACGCCTTCTGTGCGTGCTCGGTCGCCTCGGCGACGAATTCGGCGACCTCGCGGTCGAGGCCGGTTTCTACGGTGGTCATGTCTCTCCTTGCGTCACATGGGTTGTCTGTCTTCGGCGATGGCGTGTGTTAGAGAAAGCGCTGCTGCTCAGGCCACGCCCAGGGCGGAACCGGCGGTGTTCTCGGCGCGGCCGAGCCGCGATCGTCCCAGGAGCGGGAGGACCTCCTCGCCCACGCGATAGGCCTCCTCGAGATGGGGGTTGCCCGCCAGGATGAAGGCGTCGACACCGAGATCGATCAGCTCGTCGAGCCGCTCGGCAACCTGCTCATAGCTGCCGACCAACCCGAACGCCGGGCCGCCGCGCATCAGGCTGAATCCGCACCACACGTTGGGCTGGACCTCGAGATCGGAATAGTGGGTGATGTTCTCGGGCACCCAGCCCTTGATCCGGCCCGCGCCGACGGAGTCGCCCTGCGCCTGGCGGTTCGCCGCCGCGCGGTCGACGTGCTGCCAGCCCTCGGCGATCTCCGCCCACGCCGCCTCGGCGGTGTGCCGGGCGAGCACGTCGATGCGGACGGCGAACCGCGGACGCCGTCCCAGCCGCGCCGCGTGCTCGCGCACCCCGTCGAACTTGGCACGCAGATCCGCGAAGGGTTCGAGCCAGGACAGGTAGTAATCGGCGTGGCTGCCCGCGGCGTTGACCGCGGCGCCGGACGACCCGGAGAAGTAGATCTCCGGAAACGGTGTCTCGGCGAGTTGTGGTGGCAGCACCGCACCCTCGGTGGAGTAGAAGTCGCCGTCGTAGTCGAACGGCTCACTCCCCCATACGCCCTTGAGGACGTCGAGGAACTCGCTGGTCCGGCGATAGCGGTCGTCGTGGGCGACCTTGTCACCCCACCACAGCTGCGCCGGGCCGCCGCCCCCGCTGATGATGTTGTAGACGAGGCGTCCTCCGGTCGCGCGCTGCAGGCTGGCCGACATCCGGGCGGCCTGCAGCGGATGCAGGAACCCCGGCTGGAACGCGACCATGAACCGGTATGTGCTGGTCTCTCGGGCCAGCGCCGCAGCAGCCGCCCACGGATCGTCGGTCCCGGGGAACGACGGGAGCAACCCGCCGACGAAGCCGGCGCTCTCCGAGGCCTTGGCCACGGCCGCCATGTGGTCGATGTAGCTGTACGAGTCACGTTCTCCCGCACGGATCGCCGGCGTCAGGTTGCCCGGCTGGACGCCGCGCCAGTCGCCCCGGTTGAGCCGGCGCGGCGTGCGCAGGGTGGCATGGTCGCCACCCATGCCTATCCGCCAGTAGAAGTCGATGGTCATGGGTCTCCGCTCGTCGATGGGAAACGGGTCGGTCAGGGAACGGTCAGGACAAGACGCGGTTTCGTTCGTCCGCCCGGAAGAGGAGGTGCTCGGTGTTGCGATTGAGTTCCTCGATGTTCGGTATGCCGGACAGGACGAAACGCTGGAAACCCTGCTCGGACAGTCCGACGATCCGTTGCGCGACATCGTCGTACGAGCCGACCAGACCGATCGGGTGCCGGTGGCCGATCCGGTCGAATCCGGCGAACGTGAGGTCGTCGACCCAGAGATCCTCCGCGCGGATGTCGGCGTCCGCGCCGTAGGCGTCACGCCATTGACGGCGCAGGCGTTGCACCGCCTCGTCTTTCGTCGCGCGAGCGATCACCGGTAGGTAGAGGCCCGCCTCGACGGTCCGTCCGAGTGCGGCCGCCCGTTCGGAGAGCGGTCCGATCGCGGGTGCCGCGAGGGTCGAGGACAACTCGAACAGATGGATGTCGCCGTGCCTGGCCGACAGCGCGAGCGCGTCGTCGCTCTCCCCGGTCAGGCGGACGGTCGGGAATCGATGGCCGTGCACCGACCGGTCGAGCCCGCCGTCGATGACCTCGTAGAACTCGCCCGCGTGGTTGAACTCGCCACCGTCGAAACCACCCTGGCGGGCTCCGGCCCCGTCCCACACCCCTTTCGCCACGGTCAGGAATTCGTCCGCCCGGCGGTAGCGCGCGGCTTCCGTCAGTCGATCTCCGCGAGCCCGGTTGTCCGCGGCGCCGGTCACCACGCGCACCTGCCACTGAAGCCGGTCGTCGGAGTTACGCTGCAGGGTCGCCGACACCTTCGCCGCGTAGACGGGTGTCCCGAAACCGGGATGGAACTCGACGGCGACGCGCGCATGTCGCGTGCGTCGCAACGCGATACCCGCCAGGATCCACGATTCCTCTCCGGCGGGGTCGTACGGGGCGATCACCGAGTCGTAGCCTGCGGTGTCGATCGCGGTGATCACCTGCTCGGTCGGATCGAACGGATCCCACCGGCCACCCGTTCGCAGGTCGGTGGCCACCGCGGATCCGGGCGTGGGCGCCCAGCCACCGCGGTGCCTCCCGACGGAGCCGACGTGCCTGCTGTCGCCGCGAGTCGGCACCTCCCATTCGAACGCGACCATCACGCTTCTCCGGAGAGCTCTGAGATGGGTGTGGCCCCACCGATCTCGGCGCGCGCACGCCGCAGCGGCTCGAAGTCGACCCAGCTCTCGATGTCGAAGTCGGCGGGCAGGAAACCATAGGTGTAGAGGAAGCGCTTCTGGACTCCCAGCAGATCCAGCCGCTCCTCGGAGAGCGATGGGTGTAACGAGGTGTGGAAGCCGTCGCCATACGCCGCCGCGACGCCTTCTGGCCCCGAGAACGTCTCCTGCGCAAGCACTTCACGGACCGTTCCGAGGTTTCCGGCCGCCCAGTCGGCCGCACGGAGGCTGGCGGCGAGGAAACCGACGACGACCTCGGGATGATCCTGCAGCAGCGACTCGTGGACGGTGATCGGCCGCGGCGTACCGTTGTTGACCCGCGACCGCCTCGACTCGGTCGAATCGAGGTCGACGATGACCCGCAGACCGTGCTCGGCGGCGGCCTCGGCGGCCCGGGCACCCTTCACGTAGATGGCGTCGACGTCACCGTTGAGCAGTTCCGGGAAACCGGACGGCACCGATCGCAACCGAGCCGCTTCCTCGGTGCGTACGCGTGGTTCCCAGTTGCCGGCCGTCTCGACGACGATCACGTCGCCGAACGAGAGTCCGGCGAGTGCCAGCGCGGAGGCGAAGCCGTGCAACGACATCGCGCGCGGAAAGCTGCGTGCCTGGTCGACCGCCCACGCGGGAACACCGACTCGTCTACCGCGGAGCCCGGCGGCATCGTCGATGTCGGAGTCGGGTCCCACCAGAATCGACTGCGACTCGTCGATCCAGGTCAGTCCGATCAGACGTGTCGGCGAACCCGAGGCGCGGGCGACGATCGCCGGCACGTTGCCGCCTTCGCGGATCAGGCCCGACAGCTGATGATCGAAGTGGCGGGGCGCGAGTTCGGCGCCCGCGTCCTGGAGGATCGAGAATCGCAGGCCCGCAGCCGATGCCGGCTCGCCGAGCCAACCCAGGCTGTTGGCCAGACCACTGGCGGTGGGGACCGGGCACCGGGTGTACCAGACGGTGTCGGCATCGGTAGAGCCCGCCTGGGTGGTCGCGGTGTCGATGGGAGTCACGCTGTCGATGGTCATGATGTTCCTCAACTCTCGGTGTCGGGATGTATGCGGCCGACGCCGAGTTCGCGGAGGAACTCGGCGCGGTAGCGGAGCGATTCGGGGTCGGAGCGGTCACGTGGGCGGGGCAGGTCGATGTCCTCGTCGACGCCGAAGGTGCCGTGCGACAGGATGATCACGCGGTCGGCCAGCCGGACCGCCTCGTCGACATCGTGGGTCACGAGAAGCACCGCGGGCTGGTGTCGGGCCACCAGGTCGCCGACCAGGTCCTGCATCTGGAGCCGGGTGAGGGCGTCGAGTGCCGCGAACGGTTCGTCGAGCAGCAGCAGTTCCGGTTCGCGGACGAGAGCCCGGGCCAGCGCGACACGCTGCGCCTCACCGCCGGACAGAGTCGCCGGCCAGGCGTCGGCCTTGTCCGCGAGGTTGACCTCCGCCAGCGCGGCGCGACCGCGGTCCTTGGTGCTCTTGCCACCACGCTGACCGATGGTCACGTTGGCCAGCGCCCGCTTCGAGGGCACCAGCCTCGGCTCCTGGTAGACCGTCGTGCGTGCTGCGGGGACGAGGATCTCGCCGGAGTCGGGCTCTTCGAGGCCGGTCAGCAACCGCAGCAGCGTCGTCTTCCCGGTTCCCGATGGACCGAGCAGCACCACGAACTCGCCGCGCCTGATGGTCAGGTCGACCGAGTGCAGCACGGTCTTCGGTCCGAAGGTCTTGGTCACTCCGGTCAGCGAGACCGCAACCGGTTGGCCCGCACGACGTTCGCGCGCGGTGACCTGCGTCGGCTGCCGTTCGAGGAGTGGGGGCAGCGGAGCCTCCGGGCTCATCGGACGGTCACCCCCGCCCGCCACGGCATCGAGTACTTCTCGAGGATGCGGACGATCAGGTCGAAGATCAGGCCGAGGATGGCGTACAGCACCACGCACAGGATCATGTAGTCGGTGCGGTTGTACTCCTGCGCCAGACTCACCAGATAACCGATGCCCTCTCGGGTGCCGACCTGCTCGGCGGCGATGAGTCCGGTGATCGAGATCGACAGGCAGATCCGGAGTGCCATCAGGATTCCCGGCAGCGCCGCCGGGATGATCACGCCGAGGATCAGACGGCCCCCGGTGAGCCCGAAACCCTGTGCCGCCTCGATCATCTTGCGGTCGACGTTGCGGACCCCGAGGTAGCTGTAGGCGTACATCGGCGACACCGTGGCGATGGCGATCAGCAGCACCTTGAAGGTGTTGTCGATGCCGAACCAGGCGATGAACAGGGGTACCAGCGCGAGGAACGGGATGGCCCGGTTGATCTGCATCGTCGAGTCGATGAGTTCCTCACCGAGGGTGTACAGGCCGGCGAGCACCCCGAGGATCAACCCGACGCCGACGCCCAGACCGACACCGAGCGCAGCGCGCTCCAGCGACGCCAGCGCGAAGTCGACGAGCTGACCGGTGCGGTAGAGCTCGACGAACGCGTCGAACACCGCCCCGGGTGAGGCCAGCACCGACGGTGAGATCGTGCCGGTGGCGGTGCCGATCCACCAGACGGCCACGATGACCCCGGGCACCAGGAACCGCAGCGGCAGCGAGAGCCAGACGGGCCGGCTGCGTTGCTTCCGAGTCCGGGGGGTCTCCAGACCTATCCGTGACACCCGCTGCGATGCAGCGTCTCCCGCGGTGGACTTCGCGACCGTTGCCGAGGTCACTTCTGTCCGCTCTCGTACTTCTGCAACTGTGCGGGCAGATCGAAGAAGATGTCCTCGGCGGTGACCGGCTTCTGGATCACGCCGGCTTCGACGAACAGTGCCGACACCGATTCGAGGTCCTCACCGTCTTCCGCCGTGGGGTAACGCGGGGTCGACGCGTCGGCGCCGAGGGCGAGGGCGCGGGTGAGCCGGTCTCCGCTGAGCGCCCGAGGACCCGCCTTCTCGAAGACGTTCTCGTAGTCGTCGGGATTCTCCCGCTGCTGATCGGTCAACTGCTGCAACGTCTTCAGGTACACGTCGGCGACGTCTGGCCGCTCTTCGAGCACCTCGGTCCGGAAGGCGACGATGGTGTTGTCGACCGAACCGATGCTCTCCTCGGTGGCGATCTCGACCCCGCCGGCGGCCTTCGCCTCCTGGTAGGGCTGGTTGAAGGACGCCCACGCGTCGACCTGACCGGTGGAGAACGCCGACCCTGCCTCGGCCTGCTGCAGGGGCACCCGCTCGACCTTGTCGAACGGAATACCCGCCTGCTGCAACGCCTTCAGCGTGATGTACTCACCCTTGCCCGCCGGGTTGACCGCGATCCGCTTGCCGACGAGGCCGGCGACATCGGTGACCCCGGAGTCCTTGGTGACGAGGATGCCGTTCTGGTCCTTGCCGGCCGGGTCGGCCACCGCGATGATCTTGACGCCGACGTTCTTCGACAGGGCGCCGACGACCGGGCTGTAGGCACCGCCGGACACGTCGAGCTGGCCGGTGTTGAACAGCTTGAGGTTGGACGAGAAGCCCGGTGTCGAATTGACCCATTCGATCTTGGCTCCGAGCGGGGCCAGCGCCTCGTCGAAGGTCCCGTCACGTTTGCCGACGGCCAGTGGCCCGGCGTTGCCCGGATCGGTCACCTTGAGCACGTACTGGTCGCCACCGCCGGCGGCGTCGCCGTCCGAGTCGCCCGACGCACACCCGGTGGCGACGGTGAACAACGCTGCCGCTGCGACCGCGGCGGCGGCGAGGCGAAATCGTGGGGTTCCGGGCATGAAGGGCTCCTGTTCGACAGGTGGAGACCGTGTTCAGGCGAACACGAGGACTGGGCTACCGCAGACGTTATGTGGACGGGGACGCCGCGCACACCTCTGCGTTTCCATCAGTTGGAAAGCTTGACAACTTCGCCGAAGGCTGGGTCAGCCGGCGCGTAGCTCTCCCACAGATCGCGGTACGGACCCGGCCTCGACACCAGATCGGCATGGCGCCCGACCTGGACGGCCCGGCCGTCGCGCATCACGACGACCCGGTCCGCCCACGCGGCGGTGGTGAGTCGGTGCGCCACCAGAACCGTTGTGCGGCTGCGCGCGACGGCTTGCAGCGCGGCGAGCACCTGGGCTTCGGTACCCGGATCGATGTCGGAGGTCGCCTCGTCGAGGATCAGCAGGTCCGGCTCGACGAGTTCGGCGCGCGCGAGACAGATCAGTTGCTGCTGTCCCGCAGACAGTGTGGCCCGGCCCGGCCCGACCGGCGTCTGGTAGCCGAGCGGAAGGGCCGCGATGCTCTCGTGCGCGCCGACCGACCTCGCCGCGCGCTCGATCTCGGCCTGCCCGGCGTCGGGACGCCCGAACGCGATGTTGGACGCGACCGTCCCGGCGAAGAGGTAGGGATCCTGGGGCACATAGGCGATTCCCGGCCGGGTGCGCGGTGAGCCGGGATCACGCAGGTCGACGCCGCCGACTCGGACGACGCCGCGGTCGGGCGAGTAGAACCGCAACAGCAGTTTCATCACGGTGCTCTTGCCCGCGCCGGTCGTGCCGACCACGGCCGCGGTCTCGCCGTCGGGGATGGCCAGGTCCAGCCCGTCGAGCGCAGGACGACCCCGCGTCCGCGTCGTCGACGAGTAACCGAACACCACCCCGTCGAATTCGACTGCCGCGCCGCTTGGTCCGGCTGTTCCGGTCGCCTCCGGCCGCACGTCCGCGTCGGCGGATGTGTCGACAGGGGTGTCGAGGAAGCCGCGCATCCGCTGGGTGCCGACCCGAGCCTGAATCCAGAGGTCGAGCACGATCGACAACTGTTGGAGCGGGGTGAAGAACAGATCGACGTAGAGGAGCGCGGCGACCAGCACACCGGTGGTGAGCGTGCCCGCGTCCATGAGATGCGCGCCGACGATCAGGATGAGCGCCTTGGCCACCACCGCGAGCAGGTTCAGGAAGGGGAAGAACACCGAGATGTAGAGCATCGAACGGCGGCGCGCGTCGCGGTAACGTCGCGAGTGCCCGTCGAAGGCCCCCGTCGCCCACTCCTCGGCGTTGTGCGCCTGGGTGACCCGCACCCGCCCGAGGTGTTCGGAGAGCAGCGCGGTGACGGTCGCGATGCGTGAACGTGCCTGCAGGTAGGCCCGATTCGAGCCTCGGACGAAGACCCACGACCCCACCGCGAGCAACGGGATGGTGACGAGCATCGCGGCCGCAAGCCGGATGTCGAGCAGGGCCAGCACCGCCAGGATGCCGGCACACGTGCACACGTTGACGATCGCGTTGACCATGCCCTGCGTCATCAGCTGCCCGACCGCGTCCACATCACTGGTGAGCCGGGTGACGATGCGGCCCGACTGCCGCCCGTCGAAATAGTCGATGCGCAATAGCTGCAGGTGCCCGAACAGCCGGAGCCGCAGCGCGAAGAGCACCCGCTCGAAGACCCGCGCCGCCCGCAGCGCCAGCACCCACGAGTTCAGCCAGGACACCAGCGCGATCATCAGGACGATCGCGCTGGTCACCCAGAACACGGTCGTCGCGTCCACCGAGACACCCTTGTCGATGGCGTGGCGGAAGAGGGCGGGGACGGCCAGCGTCGTCGCCGCGTCGACGATGACCAGGAGGACGCACAGCGCGACGGCCCACCAGAACGGCCGCAGGGAACCGGTCAGACCGAAGACCCTGGTGCGCGCCGACGTCGGCGGCGGACGGTCGTCGCCGGGTGCGGGCTCCTCGGTCAGCGGCGGGAGCGCCAGGAGCGCCTCGCGCAGGTGCGAGTCCACCTGCTGGACCTGCTTGCCGCTCTCGTCGGCGTCGAGACCCAACCGGGCCCGGACCACCGGGTCGGCACCGGCCTCGTCGACTTCCGGCCAGCTCTCCGCACTCGGGATCGCCTGTCCTTCGTGAGGCCTGGTCGCGCCCCGGACCGCGCCGCCGGCCAGGAGCTCCGCGACGCGCGGGTCGGCGAGCACCTCCGACGGCGGACCGTCGTGCGTGATGCGACCTGCCTCGAGGACGATGACCTGGTCGGCGAGTTCGGTCGTCGCCGGCCGGCGCGCGATCAGGATCGTGGTCCGGCCGACCATCAGCCCTTCCAGGCCCGCCAACACCGTCCGCTCGGTCGTCGGGTCGAGCGCCGACGTCGTGTCGTCGAGGATCAGGACCGCCGGGTCGGCGAAGAAGGCGCGGGCGAGCGCAATCCTCTGGCGTTGACCGCCCGACAACGAGATCCCGCCCGGTCCGACCACGGTGTCGTAACCCGCGGGCAGCCGCTCGATGAACTCATCGGCCGCGGCGGCGCGGGCAGCAGCGGCGATTCCCGCGTCGTCGGCCGGGGACCCCATCGCGATGTTGTCGCGGAGGGTGCCGGAGAACAGCAGGCTCTCGTCGAACACCATCATCACCGCCGACCGCACCGACCGTGGCGACACGGCGCGCAGGTCGGTGCCGCCGATCCGCACCGTTCCCCGATCGGGATCGAACTGGCGGGCGATGAGTGCGCCGAAGGTCGTCTTGCCCGCGCCGGCCGGACCGATGATCGCGACCCGGCTGCCCGGGGCGATCGAGGTGGTCACACCACGCAGGACGGGGTGGCCGCCGAGCGCCAGGTCGACATCGGTCACCTCGATCGTCCCGCCCGGCGACGGGAGATCCGGACCGGTGGGGTCCACGGCCGGCACGGTGTCCAACAGCGCGAACACCCGGCGCGCCCCCGACCGAGCCAGCTGCATCGTCGTCACCATCGCCGCGAGCAGCCGCGCCGGAGGCGCGAATTGCAGTACGTACGAGGCGAATGCGAGGAAGACACCCACCGAGACGTGCTCGTTCATGGCCAGCCAACCGCCGACCACCAGGACGCCGAGCTGGGTGAAGACGGGGATCGCGACCATCGCCGCGCTCCAGCGCGCCGAGATCCGCGCACTGCGCAGCCGCGAGGAGAACAGGCGGGTCGCGCGGGCGCGGAACCGATCCATCCGCGTCGACTCCTGACCGAACGCCCGGATCAGTTCGACCCCGGCGATCTCCTCGTCGACCGCCGCGGCCACCTGGCCCAGCAACACCTGATCGCCGAACGACGCGGGATACAGTTCGCGGCGGAGCCGGCGGGTGACCCAGAACAGGACCGGGACGCTGGTCGCCACGACCACGAACAGCGGCGGGGACAGCGTGAACATCACGATCAGCCCGACCGCGAGCAACGTCAGGTTGGCGACGAACAGCGGCACCTGCGAGAGGAACATCTGGATCAGGTTGAGATCCGACGTGCCCCGCGAGATGACGTCGCCCGCAGCGAGTTCCGCGCGGCGTCGCGCATCGAGCGCGTGCAGGTGACGGTGGACCGCAACCCGCAGATCGTGCTGCACGTCGACGGCGCACCGGCTGCCGATGTAGCGGCGCAGCGCGTGGGAGACGAAGCTCAGCACGCCGATGGAACACAGGATCGCGATCCAGAACGCAAGGGACTGCGTCGGGTCGAGCAGGACGTCGTCGACGATGATCTGTTGGACCAGCGGCACCAGCGCCAGCAATCCCTGCCCCACCACCGCGAGCACGAGCGCCACCGACACCCGCCCGCGGTACGGGCGGACCCACTGCCAGAGCCGTCGCAACCAGCCCGCTCCACTCTCGTCGGTCACACGTCTCCTCGTCGATCTCGCGATTGCCCTGATTGCCGAACTGCCGAGCTCGAACCGCGCTGATCCTGATCTCGACGGCTCACTCCGCGAGGAGTATCTTCCGAATAGTGGAAAGTGGCCAGGCACTGAATCAGGCCGATTTCTAATCGGGAGGCACGGAGGCGATGGCGGGTTCTGGTGTGCAGACCGTGTCGAGGGCGCTCGCCGTTCTCGGCTGTTTTCGCGGCGGGGACGAGCTCGGCGTCACGGATGTGGCACGCGCACAGGGCCTCGCCCTCAGCACGACGCACCGGCTGCTGACCGCGTTGGTCGACGCCGGGTTTCTCGAGAAGACCGCGGAGGGCAGCAGATACCGCCTCGGCGGCGCGTTGGCGCAGTACGGCCAGATCGCCTACCGCCAGCACCGGATCTACCTCACCGAACCGCACCTGGAACGGCTCGCGGCCACCACCGGCGCATCAGCCTCGGTCGCGATGCGATACGGCAACGAGGTGGTGCTGCTGGGTACCAGCCGCTGGCGCGAAGCGGAGGGGCATGCCCTCCAGGGCGTCCTGCTCCCGCTGCACGCCTCCGCACTCGGCAAGGCGCTGCTCGCCTTCTCGAATGTCGGTCAGGACGAGCTCGAACGCCTCCCTTACGGAGACGGCACCGACCGTGCCGTCCGAAACGCCGACGAGCTCGCGAAAGAACTGGCCCTCACCCGCGAGCGGGGTTATGGCTTCAACGACGAGGAGCTGAGCCCGGGCCACCGCACCATCGGGCTCCCGATCTTCCCGGCTTCCGACGACCAGGAGGTGCGCTTCGCATTGGGCATCCGTGGGGCAACCGAACTCATGAGTCCCGAACGCATCCCGTTCCTCGTCGACCTGGGCCGGTCCACCGCTCGCGACATCGGCGTCGCCCTGGCGCAGTGAGCGAAGAGGTCTAGACTCGAACGCGTGCCAGCCTTCAGCCCCCTCGAATGGCCGGTGTTCCGCCAGCTGCGGTCGGGCGACGTCTTCGGACGCGGGCCGGCGGTCACGTCGGCGAAGACACGCGGCATCGAACCGCGCACCGCCACCGCGGACCGCGTGGTCCAGAGCGTGTGCCCGTTCTGCGCGGTCGGTTGCGGACAGAAGGTGTACGTGAAGGACGAGAAGGTCGTCCAGATCGAGGGCGATCCCGACTCACCGATCTCGCGCGGCCGCCTCTGTCCCAAGGGGGCGTCGAGCGAGCAGCTGGTCAACAACCCGATGCGGCAGACCGCGATCCGCTATCGCGCCCCGTATGCGACGGAGTGGCAAGACCTCGACCGCGACGCCGCGATCGACATGATCGCCGACCGCTTCCTCGAGGCCAGGCGCCGCGGATGGCAGGACCACGACGACGAGGGTCGGTTGCTCCGGCGCACGATGGGTATCGCCTCGCTCGGTGGCGCCACCCTCGACAACGAAGAGAACTACCTGATCAAGAAGCTGTTCACCGCCGCGGGTGCGATCCAGATCGAGAACCAGGCACGTATATGACACTCCGCCACGGTTCCCGGTCTGGGGGCCTCGTTCGGACGCGGCGGCGCAACGCAATCACTGCAGGACATGGCCAACGCCGATTGCATCGTCCTCATGGGCGGCAACATGGCCGAGGCGCACCCGGTGGGTTTCCAGTGGGTGTCGGAGGCGAAAGCCAAGGGCGCAAGGGTCATCCATGTCGACCCGCGCTTCACCCGCACCTCCGCGGTGGCGGACAAGCACATCTCGATCCGGGCCGGTTCTGACGTCGTCCTGCTCGGCGCGCTGATCAACTACGCCATCACGCACGAGAAGTACTTCCGCGAGTACGTCGTCGCCTACACCAATGCGGCGACCCTGGTCTCGGAGGACTTCCGCGACACCGAGGACCTCGACGGCCTCTTCTCCGGGTTCGACGCCGAGACCGGCGAATACGACGCCTCCAGTTGGGCATACGAGGAACCGGCCGCCCAGTCCGACGACAGTGGCGGCGGCGAGGACGGCAAGGTCGAGTCGCCCGGACACCCCGACGACGGACCTCCCGTCAAGGACCGCGCCGTCGGCCACGAACACGGATCCGGCGGGCCGCCGCTCGAGCACGGTGCGACGGTGCGCGACGACTCGCTCGAACATCCGCGCAGCGTGTTCCAGATCGTCAAGCGCCACTATTCGCGCTACACCCCCGAGATGGTGCGCGACATGTGCGGGATCTCGGTACGCGACTTCGACTATCTCGCCCGGGCCATCACCGACAACTCCGGACGCGAGCGCACCACCTGCTTCGGGTATGCGACCGGATGGACCCAGCACACCTTCGGTGCCCAGTTCATCCGTGCCGCATCGGTTCTGCAGCTCCTGCTCGGCAACATCGGTCGCCCGGGCGGCGGGATCATGGCGCTCCGCGGCCACGCGAGCATTCAGGGGTCCACGGACATCCCCACCCTGTTCAACCTGTTGCCCGGTTACCTTCCGATGCCCTCGGCGGGCAAGCACGACAGCTTCGGCGAGTACATCGACGCCATCACCTCTGAGGCCGAGAAGGGTTTCTGGGCCAACGCCGAGGACTACACCGTGAGTCTCCTCAAGGCGTGGTTCGGCGACGCCGCGACCGCCGAGAACGACTGGTGTTACGACCATCTGCCGCGACTCACCGGCCCGGCGGGCACCTTCCAGACGACCGTCGACATGCTCGCCGACAAGGTCGACGGCTACTTCGTCCTCGGTCAGAACCCCGCAGTGGGTTCGGCCAACGGCCGCCAGGCGCGGATGGCGATGTCGCACCTCAAGTGGCTCGTCGTCCGCGATCTCAACATGATCGAGACGGCCACCTGGTGGAAGGACGGACCGGAGATCGAGTCCGGCGAGCTGCGTACCGAGGACATCGCCACCGAGGTGTTCTTTCTGCCGGCGGCCACACACGTCGAGAAGGCCGGCTCGTTCACCCAGACCCAGCGCATGGTCCAGTGGCGTCACCAGGCCGTCGAGCCACCGGGCCAGTGCCAGAGCGAGATGGACTTCTTCTACGAGCTCGGGCGACGCATCCGCGAACGTCTCGCCGGGTCGACCGACGAGCGCGACCGTCCGCTGCTCGACATCACCTGGGACTATCCCCTGGACCAGCACGGCAACCCCGATCCCGAGGCGGTGCTGTCGGAGATCAACGGCTACCACGTGACCGGTCCCGACGCAGGCAAAAACCTCACGTCCTACACCCAGATGCGACGCGACGGCTCGACCGCGGGCGGCTGCTGGATCTACACCGGCGTGTACCCGGGCGCCGACACCGACGGGCCGTCGAACTCCGCCGCCCGCCGGGTCCCGCAGGGCGGTGGCGGTGTCACCCAACACGAGTGGGGCTGGGTGTGGCCTGCGGATCGTCGAATCCTCTACAACCGCGCATCTGCCGACCCCGACGGTCGGCCGTGGAGCGAACGCAAGCGGTATATGGAATGGGACGCCGACGCGGGTCGATGGGTCGGTCCCGACGTACCCGACTTCCCCGTCGACCTCGCACCCGACGCGCGACCCGACCCCTCGGTCGGCGGCGTCGAAGCCCTGTGCGGCGACGATCCGTTCGTCATGCAGGCCGACGGCAAGGGCTGGCTCTACGCCCCGCGGGGTCTGGTCGACGGCCCGCTGCCGACGCACTACGAGCCGCAGGAATCGCCCGTGGTCAACACGCTGTATCCGCAACAGCAGTCGCCCGCCCGAGTCCTGTTCCCCCGCGCGGACAACCTCGACGCGCCGAGCGGCGATGTCCCGGGCTCCGAGGTGTATCCGTTCGTGTTCACCACGTACCGCCTCACCGAGCATCACACCGCGGGCGGCATGAGCCGGTGGTCGCCGTACCTCTCGGAGCTGCAGCCGGAGATGTTCTGCGAGATCTCCCCCGAGCTGGCCGCGGAGCGCGGCCTGACCAACGAGGGCTGGGCGACGATCGTCTCGCCGCGCGGCGCGATCGAGGCACGCGTGCTGGTGACCGACCGCATGATGCCGCTGACCATCAACGGCCGGCAGGTACATCAGGTCGGTCTCCCCTACCACTGGGGCGTCGGTTCCGACGCGGTGGTCAGCGGTGACGCGGCGAACGACCTCATCGGGGTCACACTGGATCCGAACGTCCAGATCCAGGAATCCAAGGTCGGTTCGTGCGACGTCGTCGCCGGACGCCGACCGCAGGGTCGGGCACTGCTCGACCTGGTGCGCACCTACCAGGAGCGAGCCGGGGTCACGGTCGAGACAGACAATCAGCACATCACCGGGAAGGTGGACGAGTAGATGGGGCAACTGTCCGGACCCTCCGACCCCAGTGCCGACGCACACTGGGCCACGCACGAATCCCGGAAGGGGTTCTTCACCGACACGTCGATCTGCATCGGCTGCAAGGCCTGCGAGGTGGCCTGCAAGGAATGGAACTCCAACCCGCGCGACGGCGACCTGGCGCTGACCGGGATGTCGTACGACAACACCGTCGCACTCGGTGCGAGCACCTGGCGGCACGTCGCCTTCATCGAACAGAACTCCGACCGCATCGCCGAGGCCCGCGAATCCGGCCGCATGCTGGTCGGTCTCGGGATGCCCGCCATGCCCGAACCCGAGGGGTCCGGTGGTGCCGATCAGCCGGGCGGTACCACCCTCCCGCCGGCTGAGCCGGCGAGGAGCGAAGCCGCCGGGCCGAGCAAGCGACGAAGGAGCGCGTCGAGGTCGACGAGCCGAGTCGAAGTCCCGGACACCCCCGAGTTCCGCTGGCTGATGTCGTCGGATGTCTGTAAGCACTGCACCCATGCGGGGTGCCTCGACGTCTGCCCGACCGGCGCGCTGTTCCGCACCGAGTTCGGCACCGTGGTGATCCAGGACGACGTCTGCAACGGCTGCGGGACGTGCGTCGCGGGATGTCCGTTCGGCGTCGTCGAACGTCGCGCCGACGGCACCGCGGCGCCGACGACGCGTTCCGGCGAGCGCAAGGGTGAACAGCCCGAGGTGCCCAAACGCGGTGTCGCACAGAAGTGCACGCTCTGTTACGACCGTCTGGTCGACGACGAGACGCCCGCGTGTGCCAAGACCTGCCCGACCACGTCGATCAAGTACGGCGACCACGACGACCTCGTCGACGACGCCCACGCCCGGGTGCGGGCGCTGCACGATCAAGGCATGACCGAGGCGCGGCTGTACGGTGCCAACCCGAATGACGGTGTGGGAGGCACGGGTTCGGTGTTCTTGCTGCTCGACGAACCGGAGGTCTACGGGCTGCCGCCAGACCCGCGGGTGTGCACCGCCGACCTGCCGGCCATGTACAAACGCGCCGGCATCGCCGCGGCCGGGATGCTCGCCGCAGCTGCACTCTCGTTCCTGCGCGGTGGCCGATGACCTCGTCGGAGTTCGATTCGTTCCGCCCGCCGGAGCCGCCCCGGCGGCGCGGGCGGGGGTTCGGTCGTGGCGGTCAACGCAAGCCACGCAAGAACTTCGGGCAGGGCGACGGCAACCGTGAGATGTCGATGGTGCCCGACGCCGAATTCACCTCGTACTACGGCCATCCGGTGGTCAAACCGCCGCCCTGGGACGAGAAGGTCGCCGCCTACCTATTCCTGGGCGGTGTCGCAGGCGGCTCCGGTGTGCTCGCCGCCGGCGCACAGCTCACGGGACGCGATGTGTTGCGCCGCAACGCCCGTCTCGGCGGACTGGGCGCGGTGGGTCTGGGCGCGATCGCACTCGTCGCCGATCTCGGCCGCCCCGACCGCTTCTACAACATGCTGCGGACGTTCAAGGTGACCTCGCCGATGAGCGTCGGCTCGTGGATCCTGTCGGCGTTCAGCGGCGCGCTCGGCGTGGCCGCGGTCGGCGAGATCGACCGGATGTCCGGGGCACGTCTCCCGTTGGGGCCGCTACGTCCGGTGCTTCGCGCCGTCGAGGCCCCGGCCGGACTGGCGGCGGGTCTCGCGGGACCGCCGCTCGCGGTCTACACCGCGGTGCTGCTCTCCGACACCGCCGTGCCGACCTGGAACGCCATGCACCGCGACCTGCCGTTCGTGTTCGTCAGTTCGGCGAGCCTGGCGTCGAGCGGGCTGGCACTGGTCACCACGCCCACGCGCCAGGCGGCCCCGGCACGCACCCTGGCCGCCATCGGCGTGATCGGCGACCTCACCGCGATGCGACTCATGGAACGCCGGATGGACCCGGTGACGACCGAACCGATGCACGACGGCACCGCCGGAAAGCTGCTGCGGTGGAGTGAGCGGCTGGCCGTGGTCGGCGGCGTCGGCGCCCTCCTCAGCAGCCGGTCCCGGCCGCTGGCCGTCGCGTCGGGACTGGCGTTGCTCGCCGCATCGGCGTGCACACGTTTCGGCGTCTTCGATGCCGGGATCGAATCCGCGAAGAACCCGCGCTACACCATCGAACCGCAGAAACGGCGCCTCGCGGCCCGTCGGGGCGCCGGGATCACCGACGACTCGATCACCACCGGACCGCCCGCGCCCTGAGTGTGGGTAGCGCTTCTGCTCCGTGAGTGCCAGGAGCGTCAGCACACCGTGATCCCGGAGCCGGCCACCGTCTCTCCGATCACCGGATAGCCCGGCACCTCACCGACCACGAGGAGCCCGCCCGATGTCTGGGCGTCGGCCAGGAACAGCAGGGCGTCGTCGGTGATCCCGGCACCGAGGGTCAGGTGCGGCCGCACCCAGTCGAGGTTGCGGCGGGTTCCGCCGGACACGAACCCGTCGCGCAGGGCCTCGGCCGCGCCGCCCACCGCGGGTACCGCGCTGCGGTCGAGCACCGCGCCGACGCCGGAGGCTCGGCACAACTTGTGCAGGTGACCGAGCAGGCCGAATCCGGTGACGTCGGTCGCCGCGCGGGCACCGGCTGCGACCGCGGCCGTCGAAGCGTCGCGATTGAGCGTCGTCATCAGGGCGATCGCCTCGTCGAACACCTCGCCGGTCTGCTTGTGCCGGTTGTTCAGCAACCCGACCCCGATCGGTTTCGTGAGGGTGATCGGCAGGCCCGCCTCGGCGGCGTCGTTGCGCAGCAACCGGTCGGGGTGGGCGACACCCGTCACCGCCATGCCGTACTTGGGTTCCGGGTCGTCGATGGTGTGCCCGCCGATGACCGGGCAGCCCGCCGACGCCCCGACGTCGAGACCCCCGCGCAGCACCTCGGTCATCAACTCCATCGGCAGGACACCTCGCGGCCAGCCGACCAGGTTGATCGCGACGACGGGGGTACCGCCCATCGCGTAGATGTCGGACAGCGCGTTCGCGGCGGCGATGCGGCCCCAGTCGTAGGGATCGTCGACGACGGGCGTGAAGAAGTCAGCGGTCGAGAGCACCGCGAGGTCGTCACGGACGCGCACGGCCGCGGCGTCGTCCCCGGCGTCGAGCCCGACGATGATGTCGTCGCCGACCTGGCCGGTCAGCCCGGCGACCGCCTGCTCGAGCTCGCCCGGCGGGATCTTGCACGCGCACCCGCCACCGTGGGCGTAGCCGGTGAGTCGGACGGGAGCATCATCACGCACAGTCACCGTGCCGAGCGTAGCCCTCACGCAATCAGACGTGCCCCCGACCGCGGATCGCTACCATCGGGCACATGAGGCAGGCAGACGGCGAGTACTACGTCACCGCAGACGAGTTACAGGCGTTCTGGGAGTCGGGTCACGACTACTGGTACATGCGGGAGGACGGTTCCACCGACCTGTATGGCGACGAACTCGACATCACCCACGGCTGGCCCATCTTCCTGATGAAGCGGGACGACGACTGGTTTGCGAAGTGGGACGGCGATTTTCGACGAGCGGTCGAGGATGATCTCAATCCGAAGCTGATCCGCCACTTCGAGGAGCTGATCACCCAGGGGAACTGGCCGCACCAGCAGGACTGACGGTTCTCGCCGTCGGATACGTTGGACGGCGCAGGGAGGCGTATGGGTCCTGGTGGGCTCCCCGGTCTTCAAAACCGGTGAGGTCGAGTATCTCGGTCTGGCGGGTTCGATTCCCGTCCGCCTCCGCCACCCACCGCCGGCTGAGCCGGTGACAAGTAGGGCGAGAGCCACCCACCGCCGGCTGAGCCGGTGACGAGCGAAGCGAGGAGCCGTGTCGAAGCCCCCCGTCACCGACCCGCGTCGCCGCATTCCTCGCACCGATGCCCTGCTGTCGCTGCCCGCCGCGATCGACGCGCGAAAGCGGCTGGGCGACGGGACGGTTCGCGACACCATCCGTGCCGCCCAGGACGCCGCGCGGCGCGGTGAACTGCCGCCCGACGAGGTCGAGCAGGCGGTCGTCGACGCACTCTCCGGTCACCGCGCGTCCTCGGCAAGCCCGGTGCTGAACGCCACCGGCGTCGTCGTGCACACCAATCTGGGTCGGGCGCCACTCTCCCCCACCGCGCTCGAAGCAGTGGTCGCAGCATCGGGCTATGTGGATGTGGAACTCGATCTTCGGACCGGGACGCGGTCGAAGCGCGGGGCGGCCACCCGCGCGGCGCTCGTGCGCGCGTGTCCCGCCGCCGGAGATGCGTTGATGGTCAACAACGGTGCCGCTGCGCTGGTGCTCGCGACGACCGCGCTGGCCGCCGGCCGGGCGGTGGTGATCAGCCGTGGCGAGATGATCGAGATCGGTGCCGGCTTCCGGCTCACCGAGCTGATCGCGTCGACCGGCGCACGGCTGCACGAGGTCGGTACGACCAACCGGACCCATGCACGCGATTACGCCGACGCCCTCGCCTCGGACGACGTCGGTGCCATCCTCAAGGTCCACCCCAGCAATTTCCGCGTGGAGGGCTTCACCAGCGACACCTCGCTGGCGGAGCTGCGCGACCTCGGCCGGGCGCACGACGTGCCCGTCGTCGCCGACATCGGCAGCGGCCTCCTGCGACCAGACCCGCTGCTGCCCGACGAGCCGGACGCGACGACGACACTGGAATCCGGTGCCGATCTGGTGATCGCGAGCGGCGACAAGCTCCTGGGCGGTCCGCAGGCCGGACTCCTCCTCGGTGATCCAACTCTCGTGCAACGGTTGGCGAAACACCCTCTGGCGCGGGCGGTTCGCGCGGACAAGCTCGCACTCGCCGCCATGGAGGCCACCGTCGGCGGGCCGCGGCCGCCGGTCTGGGAGTACCTCCATGCCGACTCCGAGAACCTTCGTGTACGCACTGAATCCCTGGCTACTGCACTCGGTTTCCCGGTCGTCGCACACGACGGGCGGGTAGGTGGCGGTGGCGCACCCGGTGTGCCGCTACCAGGGTGGGCAGTGCGACTCCCGGTCGCCGCGGCCGAACGCCTCCGCCTCGGCGATCCCGCCGTGCTGCCCCGCGTCCACGACGACGCATGTCTCGTCGACGTGCGGTGCGTCCCCGAGGCCGACGACCCGCGACTCCTCGCCGCGATCGTGCAGGCCCTGGACGAACTGTGATCCCCGAATCATGAAGTTCAGCGCATGAAGTACTGCTCATGAAATACGTGGTCGCCACCGCCGGACACGTGGACCACGGCAAGTCCACACTGGTGCGGGCTCTGACCGGCATCGAACCGGACCGGTGGGAGGAGGAACGACGCCGCGGCCTGACCATCGACCTCGGCTTCGCCTGGACGACACTGCCTTCCGGTGCCGATGTGGCTTTCGTCGACGTCCCCGGTCACGAGCGGTTCATCCCGAACATGTTGGCCGGCCTGGGGCCTGCGCCGGTCGTCCTGTTCGTCGTGGCCGCCGACGAGGGGTGGCGTGCCCAGTCCGACGACCACCGCGACGCCATCGCCGCACTCGGCATCCAATCCGGGTTGCTCGTCATCACCCGCGCCGACCGGGCATCGGCCGATCGCATCCGCGAGGTGATCGACGAAGCGCGACACCGGCTGGGCGACACCGGTCTTGCCCATGTCCCCGCGGTGGTGGTGTCCGCAATCGACCACTCCGGCATCGACGAGTTGCGCACGACCCTCGATGATGTTCTCGCGCAGTCACCTTCGCCACCGTCCTCCGGTCGTGTGCGGTTCTGGGTCGACCGGGTGTTCACCCGCACCGGGGCCGGCACGGTCGTCACGGGCACCTTGGCGTCGGGAACGATCTCGGTCGGCGACACCCTGGAACTACATACTCCCCACGGCGGCCGCCGGGTCGATGTTCGCGGATTGCAGAGCGAGGGCACGACTCTCGCGACCGCCGGTCCGGTCAGCCGGGTCGCGGTCAACCTCCGCGGTGCGGGTGTCGACGACGTCGCGCGCGGTGACGCGCTCGTGACTCCGGGCGCCTGGCACGCGTCCGCCCTCATCGACCTACGACGCGCGAGCGGCACGCCGTTCGACGAGGCCCCCGAGCACCTGATCGCCCACATCGGCACGGCCGCGGTACCGGTGCGCGTGCGACCGCTCGACCCCGATCATGGCCGACTCACGCTCGCCCACGCTCTCCCGCTGTCGAACGGAGACCGGGTGGTACTGCGTGATCCCGGGCAGCGGATCGTCGTCGGCGGCGTCGTCCTGCACCCCGATCCGCCGCCACTGACTCGCCGGGGTGACGCCGCACGTCGAGCGGCAATCCTGGCGGCCACGACCGACGGCGCGGGAGCTGCCGAGGAGGTCATGCGACGGGGCGCGGTGCGCGTCGCCGATCTCGCGCGACTCGGTCTCGTCGGCGACGCGGACTCCGCACCCCGGTCCGTCCGCGTGATCGACGGATGGTGGGTCGCCGAGGCGTCACTCGCGGCCTGGGCCGGACGACTACACACCTCCGTTCTCGAGCTGCACGAGCGGGACCCGTTGTCCGCGGGCATGTCCGCGGCGGGAGCGCCCGCACTGTTGGGTCTGCCGGACTCGGCGTTGTTGGACGCCGTCGTCGCCGAGGCGGGTCTCACGTCATCCGATGGCCATCTGTCGGCGCCCGGCCACATCCCCTCCCTCGGCGACGCCGAGGACGCGGTCCGCGCCTTGGAGCGACGTCTCACCGACCAACCGTTTCGTGCTCCCGAGGCCGACGACCTCAGCACACTCGGACTGGGCGCCAGGGAACTGGCCGCAGCGGAGCACACGGGCCGAGTGCTCCGGTTACGCGACGGGGTCGTGCTGTTGCCGACCGCCCCTGCCATGGCGATGCGCATCCTCGCCTCGCTCGATCAGCCGTTCACCACCAGTGCCGCCCGTCAGGCGCTGGGAACCACTCGGCGCGTGGTGATCCCGCTGCTCGAGTATCTCGACTCCCGCAGGTGGACCCGCCGCATCGACGCCGGGCACCGCGAGGTCGTGCGGTGAACTCGACGCGAGGCGGCTCGACGGACTCGTCCGAGTCAGCTGCCGGACGGCGGCCCCGGCACCATGAGGTCGAACATGCGCCGAAGACAGTGCCCGAGCTCGAGATCGTCTCGTCGGAGCCACATCTCGTGTGCAGCAGATGATCCGGCGATGACCGCGTACGCCACCGCGGTCGGGTACGCGTCGTCGCCACGACCGGCGGCACGCGTCCGGACGTGGTCGGCGATGACCGTCCGCCACTGCCGATAGACGACATTCGCCTGCGCCTGCACTGCGGGCACGGTGAGAATGAGTTGCGCCCGATGACGCGCCCACCGCTCTTCGGCTCGTCCGTGATCGATCGCCGTGATGAACGCTTCGGTCACCGTCAGGTGGGGTGGCGTGTCGGTGGACGCCGCTGCGACGAGCCGGCGGAAGTGATCGAGTTCGGCCGCCGACTCGACCCACACCACGTCGGCCTTCGTCGGAAAGTAGCGAAAGAAGGTCCGGCGGCTGACTCCCGCCGCATCGGCGATGTCGCCCACACTCGTCTTCTCGAAGCCGCGCTCGAGGAACAATTCCTGTGCTCGTGCGGCGAGCTCATGCGCGCTGGTCGTGGCGGGACGGCCGCCCCGGTCGACGCGCACCTCCTCAGACCGTGCGGTTTCCATGCCCGCCATCGTGTCACCCCCGCCTGCCGCGGACGCCTGACACCGGAAAAGTCGGTTTCGGCACCGTTATGGCACGCTGTGACATATCGTCACCGATGAGACGTGCATCACTCGTCGCACGTCGTGTCGAAGGGATCACCATGGGCAAACTCGAGGGCAAGGTCGCCTTCATCACCGGAGCCGCACGCGGTCAGGGACGCAGTCACGCGATACGCCTGGCCCAGGAGGGCGCGGACATCATCGCGGTCGATGTCTCCCAGCAGGTCGAGACCGTCCCCTACGACACCGCCCGCCCGGGGGACCTCGAGGAGACCGTGCGCGAGGTGGAGGCACTCGACCGCCGGATCATCGCCACCGAGGCCGACGTGCGTGACCTGTCCGCGCTGAAGCAGGCCGCCGACGACGGGGTGGCACAGCTCGGCCGCATCGACATCGTCCTCGCCAACGCCGGTATCAGCACCATGGCGCCCACTCTCGAGATGGACGAGACCATGTGGCAGACCATGATCGACATCAACCTGACCGGAGTGTGGAAGACCGTTCGCGCGGCGGCACCACACATCGTCGCCGGTGGGCGCGGCGGCTCGATCGTCCTGACCAGTTCACTCGCCGCGATGTGGGCCAACGAGAACATCGCGCACTACTCCGCGGCCAAGGCAGGACTGATCGGCATGATGCAGGTCCTCGCGAAAGAGTTGGCGCCGCAGAGTATTCGCGTGAACACGGTGCACCCGACCACGGTGGCGACCGAGATGATCCTCAACGACGCCACCTACAAACTCTTCCGTCCCGACATCGAGCAACCCACCCGGGCCGATTTCGAGGAAGCCGCCCGAGAATTGAACAGGCTGCCGGTGTCGATGGTTGAACCGGTCGACATCTCGAACGCGGTCCTCTACCTCGTCTCCGACGACGGTCGCTATGTCACCGGGACCACCCACGTCGTCGACGCCGGCGGACGACTGTAGAGGGCATCGACATGGGACTTCTCGACGGCAAGACCGTACTGATCACCGGCGGAGCCCGCGGCCAGGGTCGCGCGCACGCGCTCACCTCCGCCCGCGAGGGCGCGGACGTCATCCTGCTCGACATCACCCGGCAGCTCGACTCCGTCGAATATCCGCTGGCCACAGCCGATGACATGACCGAAACCGTGCGCCAGGTCGAAGCGCTCGACCGGCGGGCTCTGACCTTCGACGCCGACGTCCGCGATCAGACGCAACTCGACGACGCGGTGGCCGCGGGGATCACCGAGTTCGGCAAGATCGACGTCCTGATCGCCAACGCCGGCATCTGGACCCGCGCCCCGTTCTGGGAGATGTCCGAACAGATGTGGTCGGACATGATGGATGTCAACCTCACCGGGGTGTGGAGGTCTGCCAAAGCCGTTGCACCGCACATGATCGAGCGACAGAGCGGATCGATCGTCATCACCTCGTCGGTGAACGGACTCGAACCCGGCATGAACTACGCGCACTACGTGGCCACGAAACATGGCGTGATCGGGCTGATGAAGAACATCGCGCTGGAGCTCGCGCCGCACGGAATTCGCTGCAACTCCATCAATCCGGGCGCGATCCGTACTCCGATGACCGATCAGCAGGGCGCGTGGGACATGTTCGCCGGCCACGAGGGCGGCACCCCCGACGACCTGATCGAGGGCGGATATCACTTCCACGCACTCAAGGGGCACTCGTTCATGCCACCCGAGGTGATCGCGAACACCGCCCTGTATCTGAACTCGGACCTGGCAGCTTCTGTCACGGGCGTGACCATCCCGGTGGATGCCGGTCACCTTCTCCTCACCGGGGTCAACCAGGAACCGGTCAGGTGACCTCACTTCGGCCGATGGAGACACATGGCCTCGCGGCGATCCGGGCACGGATCGCCGCCGAGGTCGTCGGCCGCGATCGCGAACTCGACCTCGTCCTGGCCGCGGTGGCCGCAGGCCGGGACCTGATCCTGGAAGGCCCACCGGGAACATCCAAGAGCACACTGCTGCGCTCGATCACCGCCGACTGGGGCATCCCACTCGTCCTGGTGGAGGGCAATGCCGACCTGACTCCCGGACGCCTGGTGGGGCACCACAACCCGGCGCGGGTCTTGCGCGAGGACTACTCCCCCGACAACTTCGTCGACGGCCCGCTCATCGAGGCCATGCGCGCCGGCGGGTTCCTCTATGTCGAGGAGTTCAACCGCGCGCCGGAGGACACCATCGACACTCTGCTCACCGCGATGGCCGAGCGGACCATCATCGTCCCGCGCGTCGGCACCATCGCCGCCCAGCCAAGTTTTCGCATCGTGGCGTCGATGAATCCCTTCGACAATGTCGGCACCACGCGCCTGTCGACCTCGGTCTACGATCGCATGTGCCGGCTGGTCGTCGACTATCAGGACGACGCGGCGGAGCGCGAGATCGTCTCGCGCAGGACAGAATTGTCGTCGGCGAGAGTGGTCGCGGATGCCGTCGCCGTCACCCGCGACACCCGTCGACACGACGCCGTCCGTCAGGGCAGCAGCGTACGCGGAGCGATCGACACCGCACTCCTCGCGCACCAGCTGTGCGAGATGCGCGGCATCGCCGTCCCGGTCGACGACGCGGTCGAACCGCCACGCGACCTGCCGTCGGCGTACACCGCCACCTTCCTCGACGCCATGCAGGTTGCCCTGTCCGGGCGGATCCATCTCGACGACGTCGCGTTCACCACCGCCGAACAGGTGCTCGGCGAGATCTGGCAGAACCACTTCCTACTGGCGCCGGCGGCGGCCGACCCGGGTTGAAGAGCGGTCGACGCCGATTCACCGCTCCGGCGCGATTCGGTCAGCACTCAACCCCGTCGACGGAAGCCACTGCGGCGCAGACCCAAACAGCTGTCGGAAAGCCCGGTGTTGTTCGAGCCCGCAGGCCGCGGCGGCGCCGTCGCCCCGATCGGTCGACGTGGACGTGCCCGGGACGTGCCCCGCGGGACCTCGGGTGCGGTCGTCGCGGTCACCGATGACGCAGGTACCCGTGACGACGATTCCTCTGCAGCACAGACCGACCCGGTCGCGCGAGAGCGGGCGATCGGACTCGCCAGACGACTCCGACTCGCACGTCCCGTGGAGACACGGAACGCACGCCGCAGCGCCAACGGTGTACTCACGAGCCAGCGTTGGCGGGGTGGCTCCGATGAGCTCGATCTCGACGCGACCCTCGAGGCACTCATCGGCAACCCGATTCCCGAGGACGACGACATCCGCGTGCGCGAGCGCGTCCGGCGCCGACGCTCCATCGTGCTGGCAGTCGACGTGTCCGGCTCCGCCCGCGGCGAGCAGGTCCGCACCGCGGCCGCGACAGCCGGCGCACTCGCCGGTGAACTCGGTCGCGACGACCTCGCCGTCATCGCCTTCTGGTCCGACGCCGCGCTCATCGTCCCTCTCGGCCGACCGGTCACCACCGAACAACTCGTCGACGAACTCCTCGCACTGCCCGCACAGGGCCTGACCAACGTGGCCTTCCCGCTGCAGACCGCCCTCGAACAGTTGGCCGACGCACCTTCGGCCGACGCTCGCGTGATCCTGTTGAGCGACTGCGTCCACAACGCCGGACCCGACCCCCGGGACGCGGCCGGTCGGTTACCCCGCGTCGACGTGCTGCTCGACATCTCCGGTGAACACGACGCCGAACTCGCACAAGACCTGGCGCTCATCGGCCGGGGCCGGTGCCGGCCGATCCGGGACCACCACGACGTGGTGCCCGCCCTCCAGGCGATCTTCGCCTAGGCGGTGGCGGGCAACCGCCCCTACCACACGGCACCGACAGAATTTGATCACTCAGTTCCGTTGCACACCAACACTTTCGGTGTTGCCAGACGACCCAGGTCGTGTACACTCGAAAGCACATTCGCATCAACGGTTCTCGGGGGAGGTGACCGTCATGACAGATACCCAACGACACGATGGCACCGGCGTGCCGTCCCCTGGTGCGGTCGAGCTGGTGGCCGAGCTGCATGCGATTCTCGACAAATTGCAGACTGTGGACCTGTCGCCGTGCACCGATACCGAGTTGACTGACGTGGCAGCCGAGACCGAACGTGCCATCGCACGACTGACCGTTGCCGGTGACCGGCAGATCGATCAAGTCGAGGCCCGCGACCTCCCCCGCAAGACCGGCTGCCGCACGCTCATGCAGTTCATGACCCATCGACTGCGGGTCTCGAACCCGCTGCGGCGGCGTAAGCAGATGGACGCCACCGCCACCCGCACCAGCCTCGGCGGTGAAATCTTGGAGCCCGAACACCCTTGCCTGGCTGAGGCATTCGCGCGAGGCGCCGTCGGCACCGCACACGTCCAAGCCGCCCTCGACGTCCTCGACCGCATCCCGAACGCTGTCGACCACGACCTGAAAGTCGCTGCGGAACGGCAGATGGCCGAGATCGCCGAAGCCCACACCCCCGCCGACATCACCCAATTGGGCGCGCGCTTGTTGGCCCATCTCGACCCGGACGGCACCCTGTCCGACGACACCGACCAGAAACGACGCCGCGGCGTGTGGATCGGGCGGCAACGCGCCGACGGCACCGCCACCATCTCCGGCACCCTCAGTCCTGAACTGAATGCCCGACTGACGATGATGTTCGCCGTCTGGGGCAAACCCGGACTCAACAACCCCGACGACCCCGCCTCACCGTCCGGACCCGCCGGCACCGCCGACCCCGACGCCCTCGCGCTCGCAGCCGATCGTGACGGCCGCACCCTCGCCCAGACGAATCACGACGCGCTCGACGCCGCACTGGCCGCCGGCTTCGCCGACGGGATTCTCGGAACGTCGCACCGCGGCCTGCCCGCCCATCTGATCATCAAAGCCGACCTCAATGATCTGATTCGTGAAGCCGGGCTCGCCACCACCGCCACCGGCACCCTGCTCCCCATCCCCGACCTGATCGCGATGGCCGGCGACATGCAACCGTGGCTCGCGATCTTCAAAGACGCCACCGCGGTGCCGCTGTACTTCGGGCGCGGGAAACGTTTGGCAACCCGCGAACAACGCCTCGTCTCCTTCGCCCGCCCCGACGGTGAAGTCTGTTCCGCACCCGGCTGCGATCAACCCGCCACCCAGGTCGAACTCCATCACGCCCACAAGGACTGGGCCAAGGGCGGTCTCACCGACATCGACGACCTCGCACCGGCCTGCCCCCGCCACAACCGCATGGTCGGCGACCAGCCCGGCCAGTACACCACCCGAATCGAACGGTCCGGACCCGACGAAGGCCGCTGCATCTGGCGACTCAACACCGAACCCGGCGCACCCCCCAACCCCGAACACATCAACCGCCGACCCGACATACCCCGGCGGTTCGCAGAACATCTGAACACCGTGCGCACCGAGATCCACGGACCGACCACCCTTCGTGACGCGCCCTCCGCAAGCTCCGGGCGCTCCTCAGGGAGCAGGGGGCCCGACGATCAAGCACGCCAATCATGGCTGACAATCAGCCACGTCATCGACGTCCGACCACCCCGACCCGGACCACCCTCACCCCGGCCCTCTCTCGTCGAAGCACACCTCATGGAGCTCCTCGCCACCCTTTGAACCATGCACAACGACAAAGGGACCCATCCCGAAGGATGGGTCCCCTGTCTTGCGATGGACTCTGTCTCGCGATGAACTGTGACGAGCTGAGATCAGCCGAGTACCAACGACTCTCCGTCGGCACTGACGTTGACCGGCACCACGTCACCGTCGCGGATGTCTCCGGCGAGCAGTTGCTTGGCGAGCTGGTCACCGATGGCCTGCTGCACCAACCGGCGCAGTGGGCGCGCACCGTACAGCGGGTCGAATCCACGTGCGCCCAGCCACTCCTTGGCCTTGAGCGACACCTCGAGGTCGAGGCGACGCTGCGCGAGGCGCTTCTTGAGCTGGCCGAGCTGGATGTCGACGATCGACACCAGTTCCTCCGGGCTCAGGGCATCGAAGATCACCACATCGTCGAGACGGTTGATGAACTCCGGCTTGAACGCCGACCGCACCGCCATCATCACCTGGTCCTTGTCGCCACCCGCACCGAGGTTCGAGGTGAGGATCAGGATGGTGTTGCGGAAGTCCACCGTCCGGCCCTGGCCGTCGGTCAGTCGGCCTTCGTCCAGCACCTGCAGCAGTACGTCGAAGACGTCCGGGTGGGCCTTCTCGATCTCGTCGAACAGGACCACCGTGTACGGACGACGCCGCACCGCCTCGGTCAGCTGGCCGCCGGCCTCGTACCCGACGTAACCGGGCGGGGCACCGACGAGCCGTGCGACGCTGTGCTTCTCGCCGTACTCACTCATGTCGATGCGGACCATCGCCCGCTCGTCGTCGAACAGGAACTCGGCGAGCGCCTTGGCGAGCTCGGTCTTGCCGACACCGGTGGGGCCGAGGAACATGAAGGAACCGAGCGGCCGGTTCGGGTCGGCGACGCCTGCGCGGGCACGACGCACCGCGTCGGACACCGCCTGCACCGCGTCCTTCTGGCCGATGACCCGGTGTCCCAGTTCCTCTTCCATGCGCAGCAGCTTGGCGGTCTCGCCCTCGAGCATGCGTCCGGCCGGGATTCCGGTCCACGCCGACACGACCTGGGCCACATCGTCGGGTCCGACCTCCTCCTGCAACATCACGTCCTGCGAAGGATCGGTGCCGGTCTTCTCGATCGCGGCCTCGAGTTCCTTCTCCAGTCCGGGGATCGTGCCGTACCGCAGCTCGGCAGCCCGTCCGAGGTCACCGTCGCGCTCGGCCCGATCCGCCTCGCCGCGAAGCCGTTCCAGCTCCTCCTTGAGGTCGCGGACCGCGTCGATCGCGGTCTTCTCCGACTGCCACCGGGCGGAGAGCTCGTTGAGCTTCTCCTTCTGGTCGGCCAGCTCGGCGCGCAGCTTCTCGAGCCGCTCCTTCGACGCCGCGTCGGTCTCCTTCTCCAAGGCGACCTCCTCGACCTCGAGACGGCGGACGATCCGCTCGACCTCGTCGATCTCGACGGGGCGCGAGTCGATCTCCATCCGCAACCGCGACGCGGCCTCGTCGACGAGGTCGATGGCCTTGTCGGGCAGGAAGCGCGAGGTGATGTACCGGTCGGACAGCGTTGCGGCAGCGACCAGTGCGGAGTCGGTGATGCGCACACCGTGGTGCACCTCGTACCGGTCCTTGAGGCCGCGGAGGATGCCGATGGCATCTTCGACCGACGGCTCACCGACGTACACCTGCTGGAATCGACGCTCGAGTGCGGCGTCCTTCTCGATGTACTTGCGGTACTCCTCGAGGGTCGTGGCACCGACCAGGCGCAGCTCACCGCGGGCGAGCATCGGCTTGATCATGTTGCCGGCGTCCATCGCGGAATCGCCTGTCGCACCGGCACCCACGATCGTGTGCAGCTCGTCGATGAAGGTGATGACCTGTCCGGCCGACCCCTTGATCTCGTCGAGCACGGCCTTCAGGCGCTCCTCGAACTCGCCTCGGTACTTCGCGCCGGCGACCATCGATCCCATGTCGAGGGAGATGACGGTCTTGTTGCGCAACGACTCCGGCACGTCGCCGGCGACGATGCGCTGGGCGAGGCCTTCGACGATGGCGGTCTTGCCGACACCGGGCTCACCGATGAGGACCGGGTTGTTCTTGGTCCGTCGGCTGAGCACCTGTACGACGCGCCGGATCTCGGTGTCGCGACCGATGACCGGGTCGAGCTTGCCCTCGCGGGCGGCCGCGGTCAGATCGGTCGAGTACTTTTCGAGAGCCTGGTAGGTCGATTCGGGATCCTCGGAGGTGACCCGCGCACTGCCGCGCACGGCGACGAATGCCTCGCGCAGAGCCTGCGGAGTCGCACCGAGGTTGTGCAGCAATTTGGCGACATCGGAATCACCGGTCGCCAGACCGACGACGACGTGCTCAGTCGAGACGTACTCGTCGTCGAGTTCACCGGCCAGCTGCTGGGCTGCGGTGATGGCCGCAATCGATTCGCGGGATAGTTGAGGCGTCGAGCTGGCGCCAGACACCGTCGGCATGCGATCGACCAATCCCTGGGCCTGCGCACGAACGCTCGACGGGTCCACGCCCACTGCCTTCAGCAGTGGCGACGCGATGCCGTCGGACTGATCGAGCAGTGCCACCAGGATGTGGGCCGGTCGCACGTCGGGGTTTCCAGCACTGGCCGCCGCCTGCACAGCAGCGCTCAATGCTTGCTGCGTCTTGGTGGTGGGGGTGAAGCTGTCCACTCGCGTGCACCTTTCTCTTTAGTCCAACAGGCTCAAGTATGAGCCATACGCGGTCTACAACGCCAACAGACTTGAGCGTATTCCACTCAGGTTTCCACGCTGTGTGATCTCGATCGCTCCAGTGGCCACAGAATGCCGCGAGCTCCATCTCGACGATCAAACGGGAACGATGACTACGGCCAGGAAGCGGCAACCTGACGCAAGGAGCCTCGAGGGTGGCGACGTACAGTTCGCCACCATCGCCAAGGCGCTTCGCGTCGTCGCGGTATCGCAACCCACGCCAACGCGACGGGCGCCGCCCAGAAAGCTCGGCTCGATATCTGCCCTCCAGCAAAAGTACGCCGAGCGCTTCCGACTGGAAGTCCCCGAACGGGCACCCCGGCAATGGTCGACGACGGTCAAGACCACCCGGCAGTGCTCCGCGCGTGGCGCCGGGCCTCGCAGCTAGGGTTGCGATAGGATTCCATACAGCGTACGGGACAGCGGCGGAAACATCAGCAGAGACTTATCGTGCAGTGAAAGTGGATTACTAACCACATAATGTCGAGATATCTGGACGTTAATATGCCTCGCCGAGAGCGTGGCGAACTGCGCGAGTGGCGCCGGACGGAGTGCTTCACGGTGGCCACGAGACTAACCCTAGAATCCCTCGTTCGAACTGAAGCATCGGCGACGATCGATCAGATCAGTGCAACCCTTGAGCACCTAGAACGGCACCGCCAATTGCCGACGCTGCCTCACAGGGGCTGATACAGTGAGCGACAAGTGGTCCCTCAAAGTAAATGGCACGCGAGATGTAATTTGGGGAAAGAATTTCTTACCAGAGTCTTTGCTGAAATTATTCTTCGAGCACGAAAAGGTTCTTGACCAACAATTCGCAACCATCCTCGAGAAAGACGACGACACTCTTACTGATGACGAATGGGCGTACATCGAATCCGCCAGTTCTCCGCGATTTGCTTATTCAACAAGAGTCGCTTCTCTACTGGAAAGACTGCGCTTTCTAGGCTTCACGCCGTTCTCCAGCAGGCACACGATGGCATCCGTCCTGGGATCAGACGAACCCAATAAGACTCATGGCCCTTTCTCGGTGGACGGTGTAACCAAGAACTTGTCCCACCTCGAGTTCGTGAACTACGCCCTTGCTCAATGCATTGCTTACAAGCGGGTCGGCGCCACTTTAGAACCTGACGTCGAAGATTTTCTCGATTGGGAGTATACGGAAGCTCACGAGTCGAAAGACTACAACTTCCTGCTCGCAGCGATATTATCTGAGTTTGACGGTAATGACGAATGCGTCCTGATCCTGGACGATTTACTATCGTCCGGATTGGTAGATCCCTGGCGGGGTTCCGCTTTCCCAAACGCAACAGGCGATTTGTCGGCCCCCGAGTCATTGCCAATCATAGTGGTCTGCGAAGGAAAGTTCGACGCGAACATCTTACCCCGGGTCCTAAATTTGCTGATTCCGGACCTCGCTCCTTATTTCCGGTTCTGGGACATGGAGGGCTCCAAAACCGCCGGGGGCACTGACCAGGTATCTAAAGCCGTTAGGGCGTTTGCGGCAGCCGGGATACGAAATCCTGTCATTGCGATCTTTGATAATGACGCTGCAGGAAATGTGGCACAACAACGATTAATAGATGCTGGCCAACAGGGTTTGATTCCCGACTACTACCACTGTCTGACACTTCCGAACCTCGATTATCTCCGCGAGTTTCCAACTTTGGGTCCGACTGGTCTCTCGAACGCCGACATCAATGGGCGTGGAGCCTCGCTGGAGTTCTACTTCGGCACCTCAACCCTTCGAGATGACGCCGGTGAACTTATTCGCGCTGTCTGGTCATCACAAGTCGGCAAGAACGGTCCATGGCAAGCATCCCTGCCCACCAGTGACAAGGATGTCGTACAGACCCGAATTCGAACTCTCCTGGCTGAGGCTGAGGGCGGCGGCCATCTCGATCCCACCGTCTGGGGACCTCTCCGAGAGTTCGCCGAGCAGTTGGTCTCCACCCTGCAAAGCCCACCAGACTTTCCAGATGAAGCAGTCCCAAGCTGACAGGAATTTCTTTGGTGTGGTGGGAATACGCCCGCGGACTCGCACGGTGCGGCCGATCTCGACAGCCGAGCAACTGTGAGCGATAAGAACGCGATGTAACTGGGACTGGTCTATTTGCCCGGCAGACTTTAGACGGAATCTCCCAAAATCGCCGTCTGGTCATGAGCCGACTTCCGAAGCGCGCGAGGTGAGGTGGCAAGCTCAGATGCGAGCTGAGCGCCGAAGGTTTACGCAGCGATGCCAGGTAGGACGTTCCAGCAGACGCCCGACACCGGGGCGCATCGCTATGGTCAACATCGTGAAATCTCTCAAGTTCTCCCGCTTGGCGGAGGAATGGACCGTACTCGGAGTGAGACGGGGCACTTCCAGTGACGGGGAAATCGTGCTCACCGAGGATGAACTCGGGAAAATTGCGGCTTCTGACCTTCGGCGCGAACTCGCTACGGAATCGAAGTTCTACGGCGTCCAGACTGCAGCTGCAACCGTTTCACTGGTCCCCATAGGGTACGTCGATCTCGACTACGGGCCGTACTCCCCCATCAGCTTTGAGTGGGACGGCAGGAAGTTGAACACGACCTTCTCCCAGCAGGTGCAGTGGCCGATAGACGGGAACGAGGACACAGCAACCTCGGCTGTCCGCCGGTTGCTACCTCCACTTCTCGCCGCATCACGGTCCAGCCTACGAGTCGTCGAACCGGATGACCGCTTTAGTGACCCGCAAGTCCTGTTCCTCACGATCACTATCGAGACGCCGTTGCGTGGCCGGACCCTGGCCGATCTGTATTCGGTCGCCGAGGACGCGATGCAACTGTGCGACGCATTCGCAGGATCGGCCATCACGCGGCAGACCGTCGCGAATCTCGTCCGCGGTGGCGCAGCTCATCTACTCGTCGGTCAGCCGGAGGGAAACTGGCTCGACGCAAAATCACAGGAGTACGACCTCACAACTCTCGATGGGAAGATCTCGCTAGCGCAAGCCGTGGCCCGATTCTGCAACGGCGAGGACGGAGGGCTCGTCGTGATCGGGGCCAAGGCGAAGAAGGTGCCAGGTGGCGAGGTCATTACAAGAGTTGGCGGCGTCCCAGCGACTGCCGGCCGCCACGTAAGGTACAGGCAAGTTCTCGACCACCACCTGTATCCGCCGCCCCTTGGACTGAGGGTCGACCTTGTGCCGGCTGACGGCGAACGGTCTTTGATTCTGATCGACATACCACCGCAGGGTGAGGAGCTTAAGCCGTTCCTGGTGCACGGCGCAATCAGATCCGACAGCCGAGCCGAAGGTACGTTCATCAGCATCGTGCAGCGACGTGGAGAAGGGAGCATTCCGATCACCGCACCGATGATTCACGCAAGCCTCGCTGCGGGACGTGCTCTTCTGCGTGGTACGTACGACAGCACGAAGAACTGACTTCCGACACCCCCGCGTTGGGACCTTGCAAACGGTGCGCATAGCCAACGGTTGCGGACGTCGACGAATTGGGCGTCGTCGGACGGAACGGAGATCGCCGGGTGGGTCGAGCTGACAATGCCAACTCGCTCGCCTACTGCTCATCCCAAATCGAGCCAAAGCATGTTCGCATGCAAGTTCATTCGCGATCGCGGTCTTTCCGCCCCCTCAGGCGTCCGATGCGTGGCTTCGAACCAAGCGAATAGTCAATTGACGTCGTGGCATTGTTCGCCGATTTGTAAAGTCGCTACCGTGGCAGGCCATCCACTCCATCTACGTCGAGATGAGTTCGCCGAGTCGGCGGGCGACACGTAATTGTCACCACCGAGCGGGCAGTCTCCTTCTTCGGCCCGGAACTGCCCGCTTCGACAGTCGCCGACCGTGCGCCGGCCCATACTTCGACGACGCGCTCTCCGGGTATCCGAACTACGGCGTCTTCGATGGGCACTATTGGTGCATGACCGCAGACAGCTCCGCACAAAAGAACGCGACAACGTCCGACACCGATGCGGATGAGGACACGGCAGTGATCTTCATCCTCTTCGGGTCGACCGGCGACCTCGCCAGGCGGATGGTCCTGCCATCGCTGTACGAGCTCCACCGCCGAGACCTGCTCCCCGACGGGTGGCAGCTGATCGGCAACGGGCGGGGCGACCGCACCGACGACGAGTTCCGACAGCACGTCAAGGATGCGATCGAGGAGTTCGGCGCGGACGGGTCGGGCTCGTCGGACGAGTGGACATCGTTCGCCGAGACCATCCGGTTCGCCGGCGGCGGGTTCACCGCGGACGACCCCGGCCGTCTGCTGGAGGTGATCGACGCCGCCCGCAACGCCGTCGGGGACACCGCTCAGCTGGTCCACTACCTCGCCCTCCCGCCGACCACTTTCGTCGACTACACGAAAGCCATTGCCGCGCATGGTCTCGCGAAGGGTTCGCGGGTCGTCTACGAGAAGCCGTTCGGGACGTCTCCCGACGGATTCCGGGCACTCGACGAAGCGGTGCACGAATCCCTCGACGAAAAGCAGATCTACCGGATCGACCACTTCCTCGGGAAGGAGAGCACCCAGAACCTGCACGTCCTGCGCTTCGCCAACGGACTGTTCGCCGGGGTGTGGAACCGCGAGCACGTGGCCGAGGTCCAGATCGACGTCCCGGAGACCCTCGACATCGCCGACCGCGCCGCGTTCTATGACGCCACCGGGGCCTTCCTGGACATGATCGTCACGCACCTGTTCCAGGTGGCGGCAGAGGTCGCCATGGAACCTCCGGCGTCGCTCGGCGCCGACGACCTGCTCGACGCGCGGGAGTCGGTCATCGCGGCCTTCCGTCCGCTCGACCCCGCCGAAGTGGTCTACGGCCAGTACGAGGGGTATCGCGACACCGAGGGGATTCCGGACGATTCCACCACCGAGACGTTTGCGGCAGTCCGCCTGTGGGTCGACACCGACCGCTGGCACGGCGTCCCGTTCCTGCTCCGGACCGGCAAGATGCTCGACCACAGCTCGCAACGACTCAGCCTCGTGTTCCGCGCCCCCACTGACGGTCCGCTGACCGATACCCGGGAGGACGGCACCGTGCTGACCTTCGACCTGGCCGGTGACGGTGCCATCGATCTGGCCGTCACGGTCAAGGAACCGGGGTCGGGCACGGACCTCTCCGTCGCGCACATGACCGAACAGCTCGACGAGGTGGCCGACGGCCTGTCGCCGTACGCGCGACTCATCGTCGACGTGCTGCGCGGTGACCGATCGCTGTTCACCCGGCCCGACGGCCTCGCCCACGTGTGGGAGGTGGCCGCGCCGGTGCTGGACAATCCGCCTGCTCCGCAACCGTATGCGGCCGGATCGACCGGCCCCGCGGCCGCCGACGACCTGTGCGGCGGGTCCGGCTGGATCTGAGGCGCGCCGGCTCTACTCGCCGAGGCGCCGATCGAGATTGATGGCCGCGCTGATGAGGGCGAGGTGGGTGAACGCCTGCGGCATGTTCCCGAGTTGTTCGCCGGTGAGACCGACCTGCTCGGCGTAGAGACCCAGGTGATTGGCGTGGGTGAACATCTTCTCCAACGCCAGCCGGGCGTCGCCGAGCCGGCCGGTCCGGGTGAGCGCTTCGACGTACCAGAACGAGCAGAGCGAGAACGTCCCCTCGGCCCCGTCGAGGCCGTCGTGCCCGCCGTCTGTGTCGTACCGGAACACCAGGGAGTCGCTCACGAGCTCTTCCTCGATCCGCTCGAGGGTGCGGACGAAGCGCTCGTCGGTGGGTGACAGCAACTTCACGGCGGGGATCAGCAGCAGCGCCGCATCCAGACGGTCGGAGTCGAGGGTCTGGACGAACGCCCCCACCTCGTCGTTCCAGCCGCGCTCCATGATCTGCACGAAGATGTCGTCGCGCGCCTTCATCCAGCCGGCGATGTCGCCGGGTAGTCCGCGCTGCCGGCTCATCCGGATCATCCGCTCGAGGGCCACCCACGACATCACTCGCGAGTAGACGTAGTCCTGCGGCTTGCTGCGCACCTCCCAGATGCTCTGGTCCGGACGGTCCCAGTTGTCGACGAGCCACCCGGCCACCGTGCACAGATGGGTCCAGGCCCCGTACGAGATCCCCGGTCCGTATTTGTTGTAGAGGTACACCGAGTCGATGAGCTCACCGTAGATGTCGAGCTGGAGTTGATCGGCGGCGGCGTTTCCGATCAACACCGGGGAGGTTTGCCGGTAGCCCTCCCAGTGGTCGAGTTCGGTCTCCTTCGGTGGTGGATCCCCGTCGAGGGTGTACATCAATCGCAGCGGCCCCAGATCTCCCGACTCGTCGGCACCGTCGTCGAACCGGCAGGTCAGCCAGTCCATGAACGCGCCGGCCTCGTCGGTGAACCCTAACCGGAGCAAGGCATACAGCGTGAACGCCGCATCGCGGATCCACACGTAGCGGTAGTCCCAGTTCCGTTCGCCACCGATCTCCTCGGGAAGCGCGGCGGTCACCGCCGAAACCACTGCCCCGGACGGTTCGTGCGTCAGCAGTTTGAGTGTGAGCGCCGACCGATGCACCATCTCCCGCCACCGACCGGTGTACGACGACCTCGACACCCAGTCCTGCCAGAAGGCGACCGTCGCGGCGACGACGGCGGGCGAACTGTCGTGGTCGAGAAGCTCGTCGTCGACGGGGTCGGGCGCGAGGACGAACGTGACGCACTCGCCGGTTTCGACGGTGAAGTCGGCCTGCGCGTCCCGGTCGTCGATCGTGTCGACATCGGCCGTCGAGACGAGATGCAGCACCAGGCCGTCGGTCTCGAAGCGAACCCGACGCCCGTCCTCGACGACCAGCTTGTGTGCCTCACGGCCGTAGTCGAACCGCGGCGCGATCGTCACGCGGAACCGGACGGAACCCCGGACACACGAGATCCGACGGATGATCCGCGTCCGGTGGTCGGGGTCGTGTGGTCTCGCGATCGGCATCAGGTCCTGCACCTCGGCGACGCCGTCCTCGCTCAGGTAGCGGGTGACGAGCACGTTGGAGTCGGGCAGATAGAACTGGCGCGTGGTGACGTCGCCGTCCACCGGTTCCACCGTCCAGGCGCCGCCTCGTCGGGCATCGAGCAACGAGCCGAACACGCTCGGCGAGTCGAATCGCGGACAGCAGAACCAGTCGATGCGCCCGTCGACTCCCACGACGGCTGCGGTCCGCAGGTCACCGATCACACCGTGATCGGCGATCGGCAGGTAGTCGCTCGCGGAGTCAGCCGTCGTGGCGCCGTCGCATCGGGAAGTCGGATTCGCGTCCTCGCCGGATTCGGTCGCGGTGCTCATGGCGGCCATTCGTCGCCTGGCCCCTTCCGGATGGGCCGGGGCACATTCGATCGGGTTCGCGATTCCGGCCAACTGGAACACCCCGATATCGGACACTCGGATCCAGAATCACCCTCGACCGAAGGACGCACCCGTTGACGACAAGCGACGTGAGCACGAGCACGGCAGACGACGCCGCCACCATCTTCGCCGACGCCAAGGCCTACACCGACGAGCCGCGCCTGTACGCGGCGATGGCATATCTGCGGGCACACAATCCGGTACCGCGCGTCGACCACGGCCCCTACCGACCGTTCTTCGCCATCACCAAGCACGCCGACATCATGGACATCGAGCGCGACAACACCCTGTGGCTGAGTGAACCGCGGCCCGTGCTGACCACCGCCGCCGCCGACGATGTCGCACGGGCGCAGCTGGAATCCGGTGCGGGCCTGCGCACCCTGATCCACATGGACGATCCGCACCACCGCAAGGTCCGCGCGATCGGCGCCGATTGGTTCCGGCCGAAGGCCCTGCGCGACCTGCAGACCCGCGTCGACGAGCTCGCCAAGCGCTACGTCGACCGGATGCGCGACATCGGACCGGAATGCGACTTCGTCGAGGAGGTCGCGGTCGGTTTCCCGCTGTATGTGATCCTCTCGCTGCTGGGCCTGCCCGAAGCGGACTTCCCCCGAATGCATCAGCTCACGCAGGAACTGTTCGGCGCGGACGACGTCGAATACCGTCGAGGGGCAACACTCGAGGAGCGGATGGCGACGCTTCTGGACTTCTTCGCCTACTTCAACGAGCTGACCGCGTCCCGACGCGCTCACCCCACCGAGGACCTGGCCTCGGCCATCGCCAACGGCCTCATCGACGGGGAGCCCCTGTCCGACGTCGACACCGCGTCGTACTACGTGATCGTGGCGAGTGCGGGCCACGACACCACCAAGGACGCCATCTCCGGCGGGCTCCGGGCGCTGATCGAGAACCCCGCCGAGCTCGACCGTCTCCGCCGCGAACCCGAGCTCATCGGCACCGCGGTCGAGGAGATGATCCGGTGGACCACGCCGGTCAAGGAGTTCATGCGCACCGCCGCCGCGGACACCTCGGTCCGCGGTGTACCGATCGCGAAGGGTGAATCCGTCTATCTCGCTTACACGTCGGGCAACCGGGACGAGGAGGTCTTCGACGATCCGCACACCTTCGACGTCGGCCGCTTCCCCAACAAACACCTGTCGTTCGGGTACGGCGTCCACTTCTGTCTGGGCGCGGCGCTCGCGCGGATGGAGGTGAGGAGTTTCTTCGCCGAACTGATCCCGAGGCTCGATTCCATCGAGCTCGCCGGAACACCCGAACTCGCCGCGACCGTCTTCGTGGGAGGACTCAAACACCTTCCGATCCGGTACTCGCTGCGCTGACGGCGACCGAGACCCGTTCGTCGTAGAAGCAGATGAGGTCGCGCACGGGCTCGGCATCGGTCAGCGGGTCGGTGTACGTCCACGCGACGTCGGACACCACATGGTCGCCGACGACCGCCGACCAGTAGGTCGCCTGGCCCTTGTACGCGCACACCGTCACGGTGTCCGACGGCACGAGAAGGTCCACCCGGACATCCTCGCGCGGAAGGTAGTGGCGCGGCGGCAGATGGGTTTCGAGCAGCAGGGTCGGGCGGCGGCTCTCCGCCAGGACCGTGTCACCCACCGTCACCACCACGTGTCTGCTGGTGGCAAGGCAATCGATGCGCTGGAACGGATCGTGCGGGTGACCGATCGCCGTCTGGTCCTCTTCGCGCCACTCGTCGAACGCCGACCAGTCCAGGAGAACGTGGCCGGCGAGGTCCGGATCCCGCGGGCGGAACCCGGCGCCGCGCAGCGTTCGTCCGTCGGCCTGCAGGTCGTAAACCGTACCGGGTGCCGTGTGAATCGCGAACGGGTCGTCGGGTGTCAGGATCGGCGCATGCTCGGCGACGGCGTCGACCACCTGCGGATCACCGAGCGGCGCAACGACATCGGCAGTCGGTACCGCATAGCATCCGACCACCCGGTAGGGTTCCCACACCTGGATGGCCGATGCCGAATCGACGACGACCTGCCCGTCGACCATCGCGCGCACCCGCCTGCGCATGTCGGCCCAGCGCAGCGAACCGAGTTGGGACATCGTGAGTTCATCCATCGACGTGGCCATGGTCCGATGGTCCTCCGATCACGCGGCACGCGCCAGGCCGCATCGGGTTCCCGGCAGTTCGCCGGTGGTGCCCAAGCGACCGTTCGGCGAGGCAGCGAAGAATTCGTCCACCTCAGCTCCGTGGAAGGGCACTACTATGCCCTTCGGTCATCGTCAGCTGGACGAGAATTTCGGACCCGCCTCGCCCCGGTACGGTCCGACGTCATGGGCGAGGACAGACGGGCGCACCATCGCTGGACCGAAGCCTCGGCCACGATCGACGTCTCCGACCGTCCGTCGTGGGCGGAAATCTGGTGAGCACCAGCACTCTTCGCGTCGCCGCAACAGCATAGACAGCACAGCCGAGTGATTTACGAACCGTTTACTTTGCGGTATTCCGACCGACTCCAGATCAAATAATATTAGAACTGGCTCGGCCACAGCCCTCGCGACAAGGTCGTCGCGAAATCAGCCGGCTTTCCTTTCCGCTTCCTTGGACATACGAAGCGGCCTGCATTCGAGGAGCATCCTTTCGATGACCGACCCCTTGTTCGACGACGTCCTCGCACGCCTGGATCGCCTCGAGTCCCAAGACGCCATCCGCACCGTCAAGGCGAACTACATGCAGTGGGCCGACGACAAACGACGCCTCGGCATGGGCGGATTGTTCTGGGACGACGCGATCTGGGAAGAGGTCGACGCCACAGGAGAGACGATCGCCGATGCCCGATGGGAGGGGCGCGACGCAATCGCCGAGATGTTCAACCTGAGCCCCGACCGGCTGTGGTTCACCGTCCACTATCTGACCAACGAGACGATCCAGGTGTCTGGCGATCGGGCGGTCGGCCGATGGAAATTGTTGGAGCCCTGCACTATCCGCGACGAAACAGCCGTATGGCAAGGAGGCCACTACGTGGACGAATTCACCCGGCGGGACGGGATCTGGAAGATCTCACACCTTCGCCTGACCTTGGATTTCCAGACTCCCTACGACGAGGGCTGGCTGCGACGCCGCCACCTCTCCGACTCGACGGCCCCGGCCTCATGAAATATGCACGCTTCGCCCAGGGCGGCGTTGTCGGTGTCGGCGTCGTCACCGCAGACGTCGTCCAACCGATCGGTGAAACCCTGGACGACATCATCCGCGGCGCCCAACCCACACCTATCGGTACTCCGGTGCCGCTCGATGATGTCGGGCTGTTGGCACCGGTTCCCGAGTCCAGCCGCGGCGTCTACTGCTTCGGCATCAACTATGTCGCCCATCAGCGAGAGTCGGCCGAGCACTTCGCCGCGACGGTTCCGTCTGACCCGATCGTGTTCTTCAAGACTCCGTCGGCCCTGACAGGACCCTTCGCCGACATCGTCACCGACGACGCGGTTTCTGCCCAGCTGGACTGGGAGGTCGAACTGGGAGTGCTCATCGGTAGAGCCGGACGGAACATCGCGCCCGATGCCGTGGCCGACCACATCTTCGGCTACACCGTGGTCAACGACGTCACCGCACGCGACCTCCAGAAGCGGTTCTCGCAGTGGCACATCGGGAAGAACCTGGATGCGACGACACCGGTCGGACCGTGGATCGTCACCGCCGACGAGATCGCCTTCCCCCCTCGTCTCGAGATCGCGCTACAGGTCGACGGGGTGGTCAAGCAGCGAGCCGTCACCTCCGACATGATCTTCTCCATCACCGAGCAGATCTGCGCCCTGAGTCGCTACATCGAATTGCTTCCCGGCGACCTGATCGCCACCGGCACCCCTGCCGGGGTCGGCTTCACCCGCACTCCGGCCGAATTCCTCGCGCCGGGATCCGTGGTCACGGCGTCCATCTCCGAAATCGGCAGCATCGTCAACCCGGTTCGCCGGGAGATCGACATCGCATCACTCACCGAAACCCCCGCCGACCTCACAAGTATCGAAGGAGTCCGATGAACAGCGCCGTCTTCACCGAAGCCGAGACGGTCGGGTTCTACAGTCCCGCGGTGGTCGCCCCGGTCGGCGCGCAGCTCGTCGCGATTGCCGGCGTGCTGAGCACGGATGCGGCCGGGAACTCGGTCGGCACCGGCGATTTCGAGAAGCAGCTGCGAACCGTGTTCACCAACATGGCCACGACTCTCGAGGCCGCGAACTCCTCCCTCGTCGACGTCGTGAAGTTCACGACGTATCTCGTGGACCCCGACCACATCGCCGAGTTCTACCGCGTACGCGAACTGATCTTCGCCGACCTTTATCCGAACCGGCGCCCGCCCGGCAACACACTCTTGGTCGTCGCACGCCTCGTCCGTCCCGAGTTCCTCGTCGAGATCGAGGCCATCGCCACCACACACACCCCGCTCTCGGAAGGCTTCCCCCATGTCGGATAGTCCCATCTCCCCAGAGGTTTCCGGTGACACCGCCACCTACCCCAGCGGAAGCCGCCTCGTCGACTCCGGTCTGGTCGCCGACAACTCGGAGTCCGCCGGCGGCGGATCCGGCTCGCTCGCTCGCGGTTCGGCGGCGTCGGCCGGTGGCATGTGGATGGGTGTGAGCAAACTTCCGCCCGGACACCAGTCGGTTCCACATCATCACCAGGACCAGACCTCGATCGTCTGCATCGTCGACGGTGCCATGCGGTTCCGCGTGCATGGCCCTGACGGCGCCGAGGAGTTCACTGCCTCGGCCGGTCAGATCGCGGTCATCCCAGGAGGATTGGTTCACGAGGAGTTCAACGACCTCGACATCGAGTGCGTATGCGTCGTCACCCGCAACAACGAGAACCCAGTGGTACGGAACGTCTGATCACGAGCCGTCCGTCCCGCTCACAGCCCACATCCAGGAGCACCCATGAACACCATCCACCAGCTCGTCCAGGACGTCCTCGACCGTTTGGGCGTCCCCGATGCCGACTTCGCGACGACCCGCACCATGCCCACCGAGGTGTACACCTCCGAAGAGTTCTTCGAGTTCGAGAAAGAAGCCATCTTCGCGAAGGAGTGGCTGTGCCTCGGCCATGTCAGCCAGGTCCCGAATGTCGGTGACTTCTACTCGATCACGGTGGGTGACGAACCACTGATCGTCACCCGTGACAACGACGAGAACGTCCGGGTGATGTCGGCCATCTGCCAGCACCGTGCCTATCCGGTGGTCGATGCGAACGAGCAGGGCAATACCAAGCAGTTCCGGTGCCCCTACCACTACTGGGCCTACGATCTCGACGGTCGACTGAAGGCGGCCCCCGAGATGAAGCAAACGTGCCCGATCTCGCAGCTACGCTCGGAGACACGTCTACCGAACCTGAAGGTGGAGATCTGGTACGGAATGATCTTCGCGAACATGGATCTCGAAGCCGAACCACTGGCGCCGCAGCTGACCAAACTCGCGGGTGAGATGGAGATGTACGACGTGGCGAATCTGGAGATCACCTCACCGCAGGAGTTCCCCGGATTGGAGTGGAACTGGAAGGGCATGCACGAGAACGCCCTCGAGCCGTACCACACGTCGTTCGTGCACATGGGCTACCACGACATCGCGCCGGCTTCGATGGCCGAGTTCGTCGAGTTCGAGGATTCCGACAACGTCATCATGCACCCGACCAACTACCGCTACATGGATGCCGGATTCAATCCGACCGGCAAGGCGATCCTGCCGATCCTGCCCGGTCTCGACGAGTTGCATCGCAGCCGGATCATGTTCGCCTCGATTCTGCCGACGGTGTTCTTCGCGCTCAGTCCCGAACAGGTCTTCTACTTCCTCATCACGCCGGAAGGAGCCAACAAGATGACCTTGCGGGTCGCGTGGCTGTTCCCGGCCGAGACGAAGAAGGCGGCCGGGTTCGACTGGGCCTTCGAGATGCAGAATGCGGTGAACCAGGTGATCAACGACCAGGACATGGTCACCAACAAGCGCATGCAGGACGGGCAGCGGTCGCGATATGCCAAGCGCGGACGCTACTCGTGGCAGGAAACCACCCTCCCCCAGGTCAATCGCTGGCTGGCTCTGCGGTACCAGGCACATGCCAAGTCCCTCAGCGAAGTCGACTGAGCCGCCGACCGATCGGAAAGGTTGCATCGCCATGACTCTCGGAGAGATCAGCTCGCCGGCGACCGTGGGCACGCTCGTCGCCCCGGCTCGGCCTCGCGCCGGGGCCGAACGGTCGGTGACATACCGCCAGGCCCGGTCACTGCTCGGCGTCGGCATGTGGGGGGCGGCAGCCGTCCTCGTGATGGTGTCCGTGTTCGAGGCGGCCAAGGCTCTGTTCGGGGTGTCCGACGTCACGATGCCGCACAGCTGGTCGATCGTGTCCGCGTTCGCCGACACCACTCCGAGCGGACAGATCCGCGCGGCGGCATTGGCCGAGAACATCGCGGTGACCCTGCAGCAGTCGATTGTCGGCGTGGCGCTGGGCATCTCGGTGGGTGCCGTACTCGGTTTGGTCACCGCCAGATCCGAGTTCATCTCCCGAACGCTGACCCCGGTTCTCGTCGCCACGCAAACCCTGCCACTCGTCGCGATCGTTCCGGCCTTGATCATCCTCCTCGGCGACGGATGGTTCTCGCGCGCGGTCATCGCGTCGCTGCTCGCGTTCTTCCCCGTCTATGTCGCGGTGGCGAGAGCGCTCGGCGACATCGGGGCCGACCGGCGGCAACTCTTCGCAGCCGCCGGCTTCTCGCGGAGCAGAACACTTCTCAGTCTCGACCTACCGGTTCTCACGCTCGCTGTCACGTCCACGGTCCGGACGGCAACCGCGCTGGCGGTGACCGGATCCATCGTGGCGGAGCTTCCCAGTGGCAGCGACCGAGGAATCGCCGCAACCATGCTGACCGCCGCCTCGTACTACCTCACCGACCCCGAAGCGCTCTGGTGCTCGGCCCTGGTGGCCATGGCCGGTGGCGTCGCCCTGGTATTCGCGCTCTCCGCCATCGCGTCGTACACCACCCGCACCATGCTTCGCATGCCCGCCGACGGAAAGACCGGACAATGACAACCTCCGCCAGCCGGATCGACGACCTGTCGGTCGACCAGCCACCTCGCCCTGACGGGATCGTGCTCGACGCGGTCACCAAGTACTACGGCGACAAGCTGATCCTCGACGCCGTCGACCATGTCTTCGAGCCCGGATCGTTCGTTTCGTTGATCGGACCGTCGGGGTGCGGCAAATCCACCCTGCTCAGGATGATCGCCGATCTGGAGCCGGTGAGTTTCGGGGAAGTGCGTATCGGCTCCCGTACGCCTGCCGAGGCACGACGGGACCAGACCATGTCGATGGTCTTCCAGAGCCCCAATCTGATCCCGTGGCGGTCGGTTCGGCGCAACGTCGAGCTGCCGCTCGAGGCGATGGCCATGGACAGGGCACAGCGTCGGCTACTGGCTACCGCAGAACTCGAGCGGGTCGGCCTCGGTCAGTACCTCGATGCCCATCCCCGCACGTTGTCGGGCGGGATGGCCCAGCGTGCCGCGATCGCACGCGCTCTCGTCAGCGATCCGCGAATCGTGTTGATGGACGAGCCGTTCGGCGCGCTGGACGAGATTCTGAGGGAGCGCCTGAACTACGAGTTACACGCGTTGTGGGCAAGTACCGGCAAGACGATCGTGTTCGTCACCCACAGCATCGCCGAAGCGGTCGCGTTGTCGACCGATGTCGTCGTGATGGGCCGTAACCCCGGACGAATCCATGCCCGTCTCCCGGTCGATCTTCCTCGCGAACGCACCCCCGAACTGGCCCAGACGACTCAGTTTTTCGAGATGACCAGCGAGGTTCGTCGACTGCTGGCGAGTGCCTCATGACCACGACCAGATCCGCTGTTCGACAGTCGTTTCCGGCGGCCGACCGTGCCGGGTTCGGCCAGCGGATACTCGCTGTCGCCGGCCCGATGGGCGTCGTCGTCGTCGCACTGCTCGGGTGGGAGCTATGGGTCGAGGCGGCCGGCATCAAACCGTTCATCCTGCCGACACCCACCGGAATCTGGGAGGCATTCGCCGAGCGTCCCGTGTTCTTTCTCGACCTCGGACTGCACACCCTCCAGGAAGCGTTGGCGGGGTTGGTGATCGGTTCGGTCACGGGGGCGATCAGCGCTCTCGTGGCGTTCCGGATCCGAGCCCTGGACCAGACCGCGGAGGTGGCTTGCGCGGCGATGCTCGCGCTCCCGTTGGTGGCCCTCGTCCCCATCTCGAATGTCTTCTTCGGGCTGACGCCGTCGTCCCGGATCTTCGTGGTGTCGGTGGCGGTGTTCCCGATCGTGCTCTCGTTTCTGCGCCGCGGCCTCCGCGACACCGATCCCGGGCTCGTCGAGGTCTTCCGGTCGATGTCGATCTCACCGGCGCGCACTGTCCGCGACCTCTACCTCCCGTCGATGCTTCCCGCCTGTATGAGCGCGCTCCGAGTTGCGTTACCGACCGCATTCTCGATCGCGATCGTTGCCGAATTCTTCGGTGGTGAGCTGAACACTCTCGGGACGTTCATCAAGTCCTCCGCAGTGCAGTCGCGAGTTGCCGACACCTGGGGTGCCGCATTCGTCGCATTCGTTTTCGCAGTGGTGCTCTACCTCGCTCTCGCGATCATCGAGCGCCGAATCCTGCGATGGCACCCGTCCCGAACCGATTGACCCACACCCTTACCGACCAGTCCAGCAACCCCAGCTCCACCACAGCCACACGGCGTTAACCGCCAGTAAAGGAAACCATCATGTCGATTCTCCGAGCCCGGCCTCACTCTGCTGGGCCCCGATCCCGAGCCCTGCGGCTCGCCGGCGCAGCAGTCGCCACCGCTGCAGCCATCTCCCTGACCGCCTGCGGCAGTGGCGATTCCGCAGGAAGCGACGGCAAGGTCGACGTCGTACTGGGGTGGGTGATCCAACCCGAGTTCGCCTCCGTCTACGCCGCCGAAGCACTCGGTTACTACGACGAGGCCGGTCTCGACGTCACGATCAAGCCAGGGGGTCCCGAGGTCAACGCCGAGCAGCTGGTCGGCGCCGGGAGCGCCCAGTTCGGGGTCGACAACGGCTCGAACGTTTTCTTGTCCAACGACGTCGGAACCGGCCTTGTCACCCTTGCCCAACTCGAGCAGGAGACCTCCCTCCGTCTCGTGTCACGGGCCGCGGATGGCCTCCAGGGTCCCGAGACGTGGGCAGGGAAGCGCATCGGCGTCTGGTCGTCGGCGAACTCGCTCTATGCCTCGCTCGCCAAGCACGACATCGACAAGGACACCGACGTCACCCTCGTCGAGCAGGGCTTCGACATGTCGCAGTTCCTGAACGGTGAGATCGACATGGCATCGGCCTACGGGTACAACGAGGTCGGCCAGATCCTCCAGGCCGGCGTTCCGATGTCTGATCTGACGATCTACGACTATGCGGACGACAGCACTGCCACCCTTGGACTACAACTGTTCGGCAACGGCGAATTCGTGGAAGCCGAGCCCGAGAAGGCCGCCGACTTCACCGCCGCGACCATCCGCGGCCAGGTCTATTGCCGCGACAATCCGGAGGAATGCGTCGACTTCGTCAGTGACGCAGGCGCATCGATCGACCGGGACTTCATGCTGTGGCAGATGAACGAGGTCAACAGGTCGGTGTGGTCCACCGAGGTTCCGATCGGGACGCTTGACCGCAACTCGTACCAGCAGACCGCCGACGTCCTCACGGGTACCGGGGTCATCGAGAACCAGCCGGACCTCGACGCTGTGATGGGTACCGAGATCTACGACGCGGCGGTCGCGAAATTGACCGACATCGACCTCACCAACACGGGCTTCGCCCCCAAGGAGAACCTCGTCCCGTGACCACCATGCGCGACATCATCTTCACCAACGTCTACCATCCACTCACCGGCGAGCACTCCGACATCCCCATCGCAGTACCATCGCCGCCTGCGCCTGAACCCACGACCGTCGACGGTTCCGAACTCTGGGCCCTGCCCGGCATCTACGACGCCGACGCGCACATCCCGCTACTCAGCCTCGGGCTCCGCCACCAAGAGATGCACAGTCCGCGGATGGGCGGGATCACCCACGTCAACACCGCCCTTCAGTGGCAACAGCTTCGCGGGTTCGACGTGGCCGCCATCGGTGACTACTGCGCCGAGACCGTGCTCCCCCGGTACATCCCGACCCTCTCGGTGGAGCCCGAGGACACCGACGGATTCGCCGACTGGCTCGATGCCAATGCGCAAACGTTGCAACAGCACTGGGCCAAAGTCTGCAAGTTGTACTCGCCCGACCCCAATTTCGAGGCGAACATCGAAGCAGTGTGGCGAGCGGGACTCACGGCAGTCGTCTACTCCTGGGACGACGACGATCTGGATCGGGTTGCGGCACTGCGTGGCGGGCCACTCCATCACCGACATGCACGGTCGAAGACCTCAGCGCAGGTCATGCAGTCGACCCCGGGCGCCACGCTGCAGACCTCCCCGCACTACCTTCTCGAACTGGTCGACGAGCACGCTCGGGACCTCCACGTTCTGCCGCCGGTACCCGGTGGAGGCGACCGCACCTCGCTGCTCGACATGCTCGTGTCCGACATCGACATGATCGCGACCGACGACAACGCGCCCGTATACGGAAACACCGGGCCGGGCCTCTCCAGTCAGCGGTATCTGTTGTCCACTCTGCTCACCGTCGCCAAGATCGAGGGAATCCCACTGGCGGCGCTGTGGGAAAAGGTGACCACCAAGCCGGCGGCGATCTTCGGAACAGCGCATATGATCGACGAGTCCGTCATCGTCGTCGACCCGAAGCGAAGGACCCCGGTCGGTCTCGAAACCGGCGAGGGCCCTCGAAACCCCTACGTCGGACTGGTATTGTCCGGCGCGGTTGTGGCCATGGCCACCGGCGGGCAGGGAGTGGTGCTGTGACGATCGGGGGATCGAGATGACATGTACACATCAGTCCACGGCGCGGCGGCCAGGATGACGGCCCTGCCGCCGCGGATTGCCAAGCCCGCTCCGACTCGTGCGACAAGCACCGCCAATCTCGATGTGGCCGAACGTCTTCGTCGGGCGATCGTGAGCGGCAACCTGCCCGCCGGTTCCCGAATCGTGCAGTCGGATATCGCGTCACGGCTGGGGGTCAGTGTCACGCCGGTCCGTGAGGCTCTCCGGCAGCTCGAAGCAGAAGGACTGGTCGACTTCGATGCGTTTCGGGGGGCAACGATCCATCAGATATCGCGAGAAGAACTCGTCGAGGTCTACCAACTCCGCAAGACATTGATTCCGTCGAGCGTGACCGCCGCGGTGCTCGAAGTCACCGAGGAGCAACTCGACGAGGCCGAGATGCTGGCGACCTCGATGACCATGGACATGCCGGCGAGCGATTGGGTCGAGGCGAACCGTCGGTTCCATTGGCTGATGGACACCTGCGACAGCCAACCCCGGACCCGCGTGATCCTCGGCAATCTCACCGACCTGTCGACCCTGTACGTCGGGATGGCGATCGTGTCGGAGCACGCCCGCCGGAGTCGAGCACAGGTGGATCACCTGGAGATGGTGCGCATCACTCGGCGCCGGGATGTTGAAGCCGCTGTCGCACTGGCCGTCGATCACCTCGACGACACACTGCGTTCCGCACTGAAAGCCATGCCGGAGTAACACTTCCGCGTCACCCCCGACCACATCACCGCTGTCGGCGCCGGTGGCAACTCCTCCTTCATCGAAAGGTCATACCCTCCCATGCCCACGACTGACAGCCGCCCGCTGCGGGTTGCGATCGTCGGTGCCGGTCCCGCCGGGATCTACGCCGCCGACGCCCTGATGAAGTCCGATATCGTGAAGTCCGACACCGCCAAGGACCTGGCGCCGGGAGCAACGCGAGCGGGCCAACCGCTGTCCGGCGTCAGCATCGATCTGTATGAGCGGATGCCCGCTCCGTTCGGTCTGATCCGCTACGGCGTCGCACCCGACCACCCGCGCATCAAGGGCATCATCACCGCCCTGCACAAGGTCCTCGACAAACCACAGGTACGCCTGCTCGGCAACGTCGACTACGGCACCGACATCACCATCGACGAACTACGCGCCCACTACGACGCCGTCATCTTCTCCACCGGCGCCACCGACGACCGCGTCCTCGACATCCCCGGCATCGACCTCGACGGCAGCTACGGCGCCGCCCAGTTCGTCGCCTGGTACGACGGCCACCCCGACTTCCCCCGCACCTGGCCCCTCGAGGCCGAGAAGGTCGCAGTCATCGGCGTCGGCAACGTCGCCCTCGACGTCGCACGCGTACTCGCCAAGACCGGCGACGAACTGCTGCCCACCGAGATCCCCGCCAACGTCTACGAAGGCCTCAAAGCCAACAAGGCCATCGAGGTCCACGTCTTCGGCCGCCGCGGCCCCGCCCAGGCCAAGTTCACCCCCCTCGAACTCAAAGAACTCGACCACTCCCCCAACATCGAAGTCATCGTCAACCCCGAAGACATCGACTACGACGAGGGCTCGGCCGTCGCGCGCCGCGGATCGAAGATCACCGACCAGGTCGCCACGATCATCGAGAACTACGCGATCCGCGAACCCAAACAGGGCGCGATCCACAAGCTGTTCCTGCACTTCTTCGAAAGCCCCACCGAAATCCTCGGCGAAGACGGCAAAGTCGTCGGTCTGCGCACCGAACGCACCCAGCTCGACGGCACCGGCAACGTCAAACCCACCGGCAAGACCACCGACTGGGAAGTCGGCGCGGTCTACCGTGCGGTCGGCTACCTCTCCGACAACCTGCCCGAGATCCCATTCGACTCCCAAGCCGGCGTCATCCCCAACGAAGCCGGACGCGTCTTCGACGAAGGCCACCAGCTCACCGGCATCTACACCACCGGCTGGGTCAAACGCGGCCCCGTCGGCCTCATCGGCCACACCAAGGGCGACGCCAACGAGACCGTCGACTGCATCCTCAAAGACATGGAAGCCGGGGCCCTCAACCAACCCGGCAAACCCGCCGAGGACGCCATCATCGAACTCCTCGAGTCCAAGAGCATCCCGTTCACCACCTGGGACGGCTGGTACCGACTCGACGAACACGAACGCGCACTCGGCGCCGCCGAAGGCCGCGAACGCGTCAAAGTCGTCGAACGCGAGGACATGCTCGCCGCCAGCCGGGGCTGACGCTCCCCGACCCCGAGTGGTGACCGCTTCGAGACCCCACGGCACGGCTCGACGAGACCCGACGGTGCGACGATCAGCAGGTGACCAGCCCGTCGGACACCGACCGCACCCGCTCCGGCGCAGGCGACGCCGAGTGGAATCGCGCCCAACGCGACGAGACCGAAACACAACGGCTGGACCGCAACTGGAATTCGCTCCTCCAGGAGCTCCGCGTCGTGCAGACGGGAGTGCAGATCCTGACCGGGTTCCTGCTCACCCTGCCGTTCCACGACGGGTTCGAGGAACTCGGCGGCACACTCCGCGTGATCTACCTGATCACCGTGTCGTGCGCGGTCGGTGCGGCCATCCTGCTCGCCGCACCGGTGGCCCTGCACCGCGCGCTGTTCCGGCAGCATCAGCTCGCGCTGATCGTCACCTACGCGCACTATCTCTCGTTCGCCGGACTCACCCTGTTGGGACTGGCGCTGTCCGGCGCGGTCACGGTCGTCTTCGGTGCGACCGCCGGCCCGGTCCCGTCGGCGATCGCCGGGGTCGTCACGCTTGTCGTGTTCTCACTTTCATGGCTGATAGTCCCACTGTGGCTGCGCGCGATGACCGACTCGCCGGCGGGTTCCGCCGACGACCCGCGGCGTTGACAGCGTTCACCTGCCCGGGGTACGCAGACGACGTGACCCTCGCACCGAGTTTCATCGAGAACCGCTATGACGAGGTGACCGTGCTCGCGTCGTCGCATGGCGGTGCGTTTCCATACGGCAACTCCGTCGTCGTCCGCGGCTCCGCCGGCACTCTCGTGATCGATCCCTCGCTCGAGGTCGACCACGACCCCGTGCAACCCGACGCGGTGATGATCAGCCATGCGCACGAGGACCACATCGCCGGTCTCCGGCACTTCGCCGCGGACATCTTCGCCCATCACGCCGACGTCGACGGCGTTCGCTCCCTCCAGGTCCTCCTCGACAACTACGGTCTGACCGACGAGCAGCGAGCAGGTGTCGACGCCCAGATCGGTGACACCTTCGACCTGACGCCCGGCTTTCCCGACGCCGCCGGAGTCGACGATGGGCACGTCTTCGACCTGGGCGGCGTCACGGCAACGGTCGTACACCTGCCCGGCCACACCGCGGGACATTCCGGCGTACTCGTCGAGCCCACCGGCTTCCTCTATCTCGCCGACATCGACCTCACCTCGTTCGGCCCGATGTACGGCGACCTGGGGAGCAGCGTCGACGACTACCTGGCGTCGATCGCGCGGGTCCGGGACATCGACGCCCGCTGGTATGGGACCTTCCATCAGAAGGGTGTCGTCACCGGCGCCGACGACTTCCGCGCGCGGCTCGCGGACTATGAGGGCGTCATCCGTCGACGCGAGGACCGGCTGCTGGAGTTGCTGCGCCACCCGCGCACCGTCGACGAGATCATCGTGGAGCGACTCGTCTACCGGCCGCATGTCCGGCTGCCCTTCGTCGACGCGGTGGAGAAGCGAACCGCCGAACTCCATCTCGAACGGCTGATGCGCCACGGGCAGGTCATGCGCTCCCCGGAAGGTGTCTACCACCGCACATAGACGATCGCCTGCTCTCCGCACGTTTACCGAATGTCCGGTTCGGTCACCCTGTGTCGACGACACGAGCGAGAGTGAGGAGCTACAAGTGCCCACCGACACCACGCGCCCGAACAGCTGGGACTTCGGCCTGGACAGCGCGATCCCCGACCTCGGCAGCTCCGGCGACGTCGAGGTCTCGTCGACCGATTTCAGCGACACCTACTACGACACCGAGGACCGGGACCTACTCGCGCACGGTACGACCGTCGTCTTCCTCGACGGCGGGGACGAGGAAGGCCGGGAACCAGGGTGGCGGGTCACGACACCGTCCCCCGGCGAGATCATCACGGAGCGGGTGGACGCGCCCTCCACAGCCGTGCCGTCGGCGATCGCCGATGCCCTGTGGGGTCTGAGCGGCGGCAAACCGTTACGCGTGGCGGCGATCGTGCACACGCACCGGACCCGCCACCGGCATCTCGACGCGACGGGGGAACACGCCTACGACGTCGTCGACGACACCGTCTCGGCCACGGTCACCGGCCCGGTGGCCACCGCCACGTCGTGGCGCGAGGTCGGGGTGCAAGCGGAGTCGAACGCGATCCCGAAGAGTGTGCGCAAGCGGATGGCCGGGGCCGGCGCGCGACCCGCGTCGGCATCGTCGACCTTCGAGCGCGCGATCGGCCACGAGGTCCCGCGCCCCGCTGCCCCTGCGTCGCCCGCGGCGGGCGCGGTTCTCGACTACGTCCGGGAACAGATCGCGACGATCTTCGCCGGTGACGTCGCCCTCCGACGCGGCGCGAACCCGGTGCACGGCGTCCGTGTGGCCATCCGGCGGCTGCGCAGCACGCTGCGGACTGCCGCTCCCCTCTTCGTGCCGGACGGTCTGTCGGACCTCGACACCGAACTCCAGTGGTTCGCGGGTGTGCTCGGCGAGGTGCGCGACCGTGAGGTCTTGCGCGCGCGATTCGCCTCGGCGGTCGCCGATCTCCCTGACGAGTTGGTGCTCGGGCCGGTCGCGGCACGGATCGAGGAGGAGCTCTCCGCGCAGCAGCACCATCACCGGCAGACCGTCACCGACGAGATGCGGTCGGACCGGTACCGCGGACTGTTGTCGACCCTCGGGACCTGGAACGAGTCGGTCCCGCTCGCCGACGACCAGATCTCGACGAAGCAGGTACGTCAGATCGCCACTCGCGCGGCGCGCAAGGCGGACAAGCGTCTTGCGCACGCGCTGGAGACCGGGAACGAGGAGGACCTCCACCGGGCGCGTAAGGCGGCGAAACGGGCTCGGTACGCGGGTGAGCTGGCCGCGCCGGTCGTCGACAAGTCGATGGGTCGGTCGCAGGCCAAGCGATACAAGAGGATTCAGACCGTCCTGGGCGAACACCAGGATTCCGCGGTGGCCGCCCGCGCGCTCCGTGAACTCGGCGCGGGCGCCGGAGTCCGCAAGGGAGAGAACGGCTTCACCTACGGGATCCTGTATCAACGTGAACTCGCCGCCGCTGCCGCGGCGCGCGAAGCCGTGCTGTCCGGGAAGAACTGACGTCGGCCGCGTCGCCCGCTACGACGTCTCGAGGATCGCGCGCCGCAGCTCGGTGTGATCGTCGAAGAACGTCGTCGCCGGTCCGTACCGCCGGAAGGTGTCACTACCCCGGCCGGTGACCACGACGACATCGTCGTCACCGGCCATGGTCGTGGCGATCGCGAAGGCGGCCTGCCGGTCGGGTTCCTCGATGACGAGCGCCGACGCCGCGCGGCGTGCACCCGGAGCACCCGGGCCCGAATGGCATTCGGGTCCTCGTCTTCCGGGCTCTCATCGGTCACGATCACCACGTCGGCGTACTGTGCCGCGACCTCGCCCAGGGGTTCTCGCTTGCCCGGGTCACGCCCGCCGGTCGCGCCGACGACCACGATCAGTCGCCCGCCCTCGGTCAGCGACCGCAGATACGGGAACAGCGCATGCTGACCAGCGGTGTTGTGCATGTAGTCCACGATCGCCCGGTAGGGCTGCCCCGCGTGCACGGGTTCGCAGCGGCCCGAGATGCCGGTCACCGCCGAGATCCCCTCGGCCGCGGCAGCGAGGTCGACGCCGTCGGCCACCGCGGCGGTGAGCGCGAGCAGGGCGTTGCCGACCTGGTGCGGACCCAGCACCTGCAGGCCCATCCGGGCCCGCCCGTGCGGCGTGTGGACGGTGAACTCGGTCCCGAGCCGGCCGGTCCGGATCTCGGTGGCGACGACATCGGCATCCGGGCGGGAGGTCGAGCACGTCCAGGTCTCCGTCGTGGTGCCCGTGGCCAGTCGCGCGCCCCAGGCGTCGTCGATGTCGATCACGGCGATCTGCGTCCGTTCGGCGGTGAACATCGCGGCCTTGGTCGCGAAATAGTTCTCCATCGAGTCGTGATAATCCAGGTGATCATCGGACAGATTGGTGAACGCCATCACCCGGAACACCGTGCCGTCGACCCGCCCCTGGTCGATGCGTGAGACGAGACCTCCATGGCGCAGCAGGTGACGCCGTGGCGCCGGAACATCGCCAGTGTCCGTTGCAGCATCGGCGCCTCCGGCGTCGTACGCAGCGGGACGACGTCGCATCCGGGTCCTCGGATGCGCGCGCCGGAGATGAGTCCGGCGGCCTCACCCCCCGCAGCCAGCGCGGCGTCGACGAAGTGAGTGGTGCTGGTCTTCCCGTTCGTTCCCGTGACACCGAAGACCCGCAGGTCTCGCGACGGCTCGCCGTGGAACCAGGAGCTCAGCGGCCCCATCACGCGACGCGGTTCATCGACGAGAAGTGAGGGCAGCCGAAACGCCGGCCGGTCGCTGATCACCAGCACGGCACCGGCGGCGGCCACCTCTCGCTCGAAGTCGAGTCCGTGCCAGCGGCTGCCGGGTATCGCCAGGTAGGCGTCCCCGGGACGGATCGTCCGGGAATCGTCGTCGATGTCGCGGACGACGATCGAACCGACGTCGGGTCCGCCGACGATCGGCGTTCGGAGATGATCGGCGATCTGCGCAACGGTGACCTGCGCACCCGGATGGGGGTCCATCCTGCGACTCCGCTCCGGGTTCATCGCGCCGAGGTACCCGGGCCGCGGGCGAGCCCAAACCTCGACGTCGGGGTGCCGTTCGGTCGGTATCCGCCCCGGTACCGAGCAAAGCTCGGCAATCGGACATGGACCGCCCGGTCGGGCGCAACTGTGACACGCTTCACATACGTTCGGAAACGTTGTGACACTTGCTCTTTGCCGACTCGACCAGGGCCGATTCCCGCCGAGGTGTTACATCTGCCCTCGTCGTGGCAACACTCGGGTTGTAGCCCATCCCGACCCGCACCAGAGGGGAGCAAGAACCGATGACCGTTTCCACCACCACCGTTCACCAGCAACTTCGCGCGATCCTCGCGCTGACCCACACCGAGATCCAGATCGCCGAGACCCGGCAGGCCCAGGCACGCACCGACGCCATCCGCAAGGAACTCGCACAGAATGCCGAGAACGCACGCGAGCGTGCCCTGACCATCGAGAACGCGCTGCGCGACCGCGGCGGCCTCGTCGATGTGGTCCGACCGGTCCTCGGCCGCTTCGGAGCCGTCGCCAAGACCCTGGCCGAGCAGGCCCAACCGCTGGACGAGGCCCTGCTCGACGACCTCGCGCTCGAACAACGACTCGTCGCACGCGCCACCTACCTGAAGGCATTGGCCACCGGCCAGGAGGACCAGGCACTCGTCGCGCTGGCCGATCAGCTCATCGACGCGCACACCGCCACTGTCCACTGGCTCACCACCGTGCTCGCCGAGGAGGCGCTGGGTGGCCCGGCTGCCCTGCGTCGCGGGCCCTCGCAGTGGGCCAGCGGCCTCGCCGCGCGCGCTCTCACCGCTCCCGCACTCGGCGCATCGTGGGCGATCGACCGGACCGCCGAATTCGCCCGCCAGCTGCCCGACCCGGTGGACTCGATCCGCAGCCGATTCGGGCGCGCCGTCGACGACGCATCGGAGACCGCGGCGCGGGCGACCGACGCCGTGAGCAACGCCGGCGCAGCCGTCTCCAAGACGGTCGCGGCGGGACGCGACGCGGCCCTCGAAGCCGTCGAGGACAGCGCCCGCGACAATGGCGCCGACGGTGCCGCCGACGCGCTCCACCAACTGCGCGAGATCACCGGAACCGTTGAGGCCGAGGACCTCCCGATCGAGGGATACGTCGACCTCAATGTCACCGACGCGGTCGCCGCGGTCAAAGAACTGACCAAGCCGGCCGACCTGCGGGTCACCCTCGCCTACGAGGAAGCACACAAGAACCGCCAACGCGTGGTCTCGGCGATCGAGATCCGATTCGCCGAACTCGCGAAGGACCTGGTCGGCATCGACAGCTGATCGCTCCGCACCGACCCGACGGCCGCCATCCATCTGATGGCGGCCGTCGTCGTGTGCGGACCGGAAAGGAATTTGGATCAGATCCAGAAAAACCGTGCGCGGTCGCGACGACGCCCCTATGGTGGGTCACGTGGCATCGACATCGGACTATGCCCAGCAACTCCGGGCCGCAGATCTTCGTGTCACCCAGCCGCGGGTGACGGTGATGCACGCCGTCGACGATCACCCACACGCCGACACGGACACGATCTACCACGCGGTGCGCGAAACCCTCCCCAAGGTCTCACGTCAGGCCGTCTACGATGTGCTGCACGCCCTGACCGAGCGCGGTCTCATCCGCCGAATCCAACCGTCGGGTTCGGTGTCGCGCTACGAGTTTCGTACCGGAGACAATCACCATCACGTCGTCTGCCGCGCCTGTGGCGCGATCGCCGACGTGGATTGCGCAGTCGGGGAAGCCCCATGCCTGACCCCATCCGAGGACCACGGTTTCGCGCTCGACGAGGCCGAGGTCATCTTCTGGGGACTCTGCCCCGAGTGCGTCAGCACGGCCCCGACCTGATCGCACCCTGTGATCATTCAGCCCATCAGCAGTTCCCCCTCGAAAGGAATGTCGTGACCTCCGACAGCCGCCCGCCCAATTCCGACGAGCAGACCCGTAGCAACAGCGAGAGCGAGAACCCGGTCATCTCGTCGCCCGAGCCGAAAGCTCATGCGCCGCTGACCAACAAGGACTGGTGGCCCGAGCAGATCGACCTCTCGATCCTGCACGCACACTCCTCGCTCTCCAACCCGCTCGGTGAGGATTTCGACTACTCGGCGGAGTTCGCGAAGCTCGATGTCGAGGCCCTCAAGGCCGATCTCGTCTCGCTCATGACCACCTCGCAGGACTGGTGGCCCGCCGATTACGGCCACTACGGCGGCCTGTTCATCCGCATGAGCTGGCACGCCGCCGGCACCTACCGCATCTTCGACGGCCGCGGTGGCGGTGGCCAGGGTGCGCAACGCTTCGCCCCGTTGAACAGCTGGCCGGACAACGCGAACCTCGACAAGGCACGCCGCCTGCTGTGGCCCATCAAGCAGAAGTACGGCACCAAGCTCTCGTGGGCCGACCTCCTCGTCTTCGCCGGCAACGTGGCGCTGGAATCCATGGGCTTCAAGACCTTTGGATTCGGTTTCGGCCGCGAGGACATCTGGGAGCCCGAGGAGGTCTTCTGGGGACCGGAGGATGCCTGGCTCGGTACCGACAAGCGGTACTCGGGTGAGCGGGAGCTCGCGAAGCCGCTCGGCGCCACCACGATGGGTCTCATCTACGTCAATCCCGAGGGCCCCGAGGGCAAGCCGGACCCGATCGCCGCAGCCGAGGACATCCGCGAGACGTTCAGTCGCATGGCGATGAACGACGAGGAGACCGCCGCCCTCATCATCGGCGGTCACAGCTTCGGCAAGACCCACGGAGCCGGCAACGCCGACCTCATCGGACCCGAGCCCGAAGGCGCACCCATCGAGCAGCAGGGACTGGGCTGGAAGTCGGGTTACGGCAAGGGGAAGGCCGAGGACACCATCACCAGTGGCCTCGAGGTCGTCTGGACCTCCACCCCCACCCAGTGGGGCAACGGCTTTCTCCAGAACCTCTACGGCTACGAGTGGGAGCTGACCAAGAGCCCCGCCGGCGCCTGGCAGTACGTGGCGAAAGACGGTGCGGGAGCAGGAACCATCCCCGATCCGTTCGGCGGACCCGGGCGCGCCCCGACGATGCTGGTCACCGACGTGGCACTGCGTGAGTCGCCGATCTACGCCGACATCACCCGCCGCTGGCTCGACCATCCCGAGGAGCTCGCCGAGGCCTTCGCGAAGGCCTGGTACAAGCTGCTCCACCGCGACATGGGACCGGTCAGCCGCTACCTCGGTCCGTGGGTTCCCGAGCCGCAGATCTGGCAGGACCCGGTGCCCGCCGTCGATCACGAACTGATCGACGACGCCGACATCGCCTCGCTCAAGAGCACTCTGCTCGACGCCCTCTCGCCGACGCAGCTGGTGAAGACCGCGTGGGCATCGGCTGCCAGCTTCCGCAGCACCGACAAGCGCGGTGGCGCCAACGGCGCACGCATCCGCCTGGAACCGCAGAAGAACTGGGAGATCAACGAGCCCGGCGAACTGGCCAAGGTGCTACCGGTCCTCGAGCAGGTCCAGAAGGACTTCAACGACTCGGCGTCGGGCGGCAAGAAGGTGTCGCTCGCCGACATCATCATCCTCGGCGGCGCGGCCGCGGTCGAAAAGGCCGCGGAGGCGGCCGGATTCCCGGTCACGGTGCCCTTCACCCCGGGTCGCACCGACGCGTCGCAGGAGAGCACCGACGTCGACTCGTTCGAGGTTCTCGAGCCACGCGCGGACGGCTTCCGCAACTACAGCAAGGGCGGCGAGAAGACACCGCTGGAGTCGCTGCTCCTCGATCGCGCGTACATGCTCGATCTGACCGCGCCCGAGCTGACCGCACTCGTCGGCGGTCTGCGCGTACTCGACGTCAATCACGGTGGCAGCAAGCACGGCGTGTTCACCGACCGCCCCGGCGTCCTGACGACGGACTTCTTCCGGAACATCGTCGACATGAACACGGAGTGGAAGAGCGGCTCCGACGAGAACGTCTACGAGGGAACCGATCGGGCCACCGGTGAGAAGAAGTGGACGGCAACGGCTTCCGACCTCGTCTTCGGTTCGCACTCTCAGTTGCGTGCCCTCTCGGAGGTCTACGCCCAGGACGACTCGGCGGAGCGATTCGTGAACGACTTCGTCAAGGCGTGGGTGAAGGTCTCGAACAACGATCGGTTCGATCTGGCCTGATCAGCCACGGCCGTCACGACACAGAACACCCCGCGGGCCCGTTGCCCGCGGGGTGTTCCGCATTCAGCAGCCCTTCAACTCGGCCGAGCTAGGTTCACGGTGTGGACACCATCAACGGGCTCCCCCTTCACCCACTCCTCGTGCACCTGGTCGTGGTCCTCGTTCCCCTGACCGCGCTGATGGCGATCGCAGGTGTGGTGTGGCCGGCCGCGCGTCGTCGGCTCGGCATCCTCACCCCGCTCGTCGCGCTGGGCACCCTCATCGCGGTCCCGCTGACCACCTCCGCGGGCGAATCGCTGGAGGAACAGGTGCCCGCGAGTGCGGCGGTCGAACGTCATGCAGGCCTCGGTGACCAGCTGATCTACTGGGTCGGACCTCTCTTCGCCCTGACCGTGCTGTGGTGGGCTGTGCACGACGACCGGTTGCTCACCGCCGTCCGCACGAGGGTGTCCAGAACGACGATCCCGACGAGCCGACCCGTCGCCATCGCTCTCGGCGCGCTGCTCGTCGTCGTGGCCGTGGTGTCGGTGATCATGGTGTACCGCATCGGCGAGAGCGGGGCACGCGCCGTCTGGACATGAGACGCGCGGGGTCGACGGGTTCGCGGGCTGCGACCCCAGCCGGTGATACTGGGACGCATGCGCGTGCTGGTGATCGAGGACGACCCGCGGGCCGCCGAGACCCTCCGCCGCACCCTGGCGGCCGAGGGCTGGACGGTCGACACGGCCGACAACGGGGTCGACGGCGTCGAATGCGCCTGCACTCGGACCTACGACGTGATCGTCAGCGACATCATGATGCCGCGCCTCAACGGGTACGAGGTCGTCCGCGAGCTCCGCGGGCGCGCCGTGTGGACGCCGGTCCTGATGCTCACCGCGAAGGACGGCGAATACGACGAGGCAGACGCCTTCGACCTCGGTGCCGACGACTATCTCGTCAAACCGTTCTCCTTCGTCGTGCTGTCGGCCCGCCTCCGGGCGCTGGTGAGACGCGGTGCGCCCGAGCGTCCCGCCGTGCTCCGTGCCGGTTCGCTCACCCTCGACCCCGCAACGCGGGAGGTCCGGCGCGGCGACACCCCGATCCGCCTCACCGCCCGTGAGTTCGCCGTGCTCGAGTTCCTGATGCGGCACAAGGGAACAGTCGTCAGCAAGGCCGAGATCCTGCAATCGGTGTGGGACGCGCACTACCGGGGCGACGACAACATCGTCGAGGTGTACGTCGGCTATCTGCGCCGGCGCATCGACACCCCGTTCGGCTGTCGAACCATCGAAACCGTCCGGGGCGCAGGCTATCTCCTCGCCGGTGACGGCGGGGGCCCGCTGTCGTGAGGTGTCGTGCGCGGTAGCGACAGCTCGATGGCGAACCCGTCGCCCCCGGTGTCGGCGACCGCGACCGTCCCGCCGTGCGCGTGCACGATCTCGGCCACTATCGACAGGCCGAGACCCGTCCCGCCGCCGCGTTCACGAGCTGTGTCCAGGCGGACGAACCGGTCGAAGATCCGATCCCGGTCCTCGTCAGGAACGCCGACACCGTCGTCGGCGACGGTCACCGCCACCCGCTCCGGTCCGACCGCCATCGTGACACTGACCGCGCCGTGGGCGTGCCGGGTCGCGTTGTCGCCGAGATTCCGCAACGCTCGCGCGAGTTGTCGCCGGTCGCCGGTCACCCGCACCGGGAGAACCGTGGCGTCGACGTCGAGTTCGGTCGTCAGGTCGAGCCGGGTCACCTCGTCGTTGACGATGTCGTCGAGATCCACGTCCTCGAACTCGGGGCGCAGCCCGTACTCATCGGCGCGCGCGAGCAGCAGCAGGTCGTCGATCAGGTCTCGAAGGCGGTATGCCTCGGGGAGCAGAAGCGTCGACACCGAATCGTCGTCGATGGGCTCGCCGGTCCGGTCGGCCAGCTCGAGCAGTCCGATGATGGTGACGAGCGGGCTCCGCAACTCGTGCGACGAATCACCGACGAAACGGAGCTGCTGGTCACGAGCGAATGCGAGCCGGTCCAGCATCTCGTTCATCGTCTCGGCGAGGGTCGCGATCTCATCTCCGGTGTCGGGGACGGGCACCCGACGGGCGACGCCCGCACGGGAGATGTCGGCGACTTCGGCGCGGATGGACTCGACCGGACGCAGCGCTCGCCGTAGCAGCTGATCGGTCGCGATGACGGCCGCCGCGAGAATGATCGGGAACACCACGCACAGCACGGCGAACACCGTCCACACGGTGGCGTGGATGCTGCCCTCCCCGGCTCCGACCACCACCGTGACGAGGTCACCGGACACCTCGGCACCCTGAACGGTCGCGCGATACTCGGTGTCGCTCCTGGAGAATGCGGCGTCGATCACGTGGCTCACACCGGCCCGGCCCGCGGGCGGGACGAGCGCCCGGTCCTGCTCGACACCGGGCGTGGCGGCCAGCACGTCGCCGTTGCGACCGACGATCTGGACGATGTCGACGGCCTCCGTCCGTTCCAGCAGCGACGGATCGAGTCCGGCGACGCCCGACCGCGACATCGCGTCGACGATCTCTCCGCTGCGTGCGGCGGTCGCGCCGTCGGCGGCGGTGTTCAACGAGTGATACAGGACGAACAGCACGATCGCGCCGGCGATCAGCAGTGCGGTGAACAGCATCGCCGCGCCGACGACCGTCAGTCGCATGCGAACGCTGGCCGCCCGGAATCGCCGTCGGCGGTCGGGCACCGCGGGTGTCACGCCCGGCGCACGCACGCGACGACCTCGGCGAGGACCTGCTCGACCCGGGATTCCGCGAGGGCGGAGGCCGCACCGGTCACCAGGACCTGCAGCTCCCCCTTCGCGGTCGGCGAGCCCTCGATCTGCAGCATCCATCGCGTGATCCGCGGTGGGAACACGTACAGATGACCACCCGCGCTCGGCCGGGTGATCGTCGGGACCCAGCCCAGGAGAACCGGAACCGGGAAGAGGCGACCGTCGACGACCGGGCGTCCCAGTGCGTCCAGCACGTCTTCCATCGGCCCCGTCGCCGCGCCGATGCACCGGCGGGTCCGCTCCACCGAGTCGCGCACATCCTCCCGGGCGTCGAGCGGCGTCATCGCGGAGATCACGAAGTCCCCCACGGTGTCCCCGGCACCCACCGGCCGCGTCGACGCCGCGGTGGCCGCCATCACCCGATCTTGTCCGGTCAGCCTCGCCAACGCCTCGGACACCGATCGACCGAACGCCTCGAACGACGTCATGCCCCGCTCGGACGCGTCGGTGTGGAATCGTGTGTGGACATGCGCGTCGACGAGGGCTCGACGGCGGATCGCCGCTGACCGTGTGCGCGAGACCGGGTTCACCCCGTCCAGCGTGAACGATTGCTCGGGCGGCAGGCCGAGCAACTTCTGCCACGACGCGCCGTCGACACCGCGGTCGGCGCGGGGTGCCGGCGGCGAGATGGAGTGCACGGCCGGGACATCGGCCCCCCGAGCGATCAGGTCCGCCTCCCGAGCCAGAGTTCCGAGCGACTGACCGTCGACCGCGATGTGATGGAACACCGCGACCGCGGCCTCCACATCGCCGTCGGCATCCGACAGGATGCGGACACTGAACGGCGGAGCCACCCGGACGTCGAGCGTCGCCGACATCTGCTCGGCCAGTGCACTCAGCCGCTCGCGTGTCGGGTTCGGATTCGACTCCGAAACCACCTGCACGGCACCATCGATCGCGGCGTCGGCGCCCCCCGCCAGCGCCCGCTGGACCGGCCCGGCGGGGGTGTCGGGGTAGATCGACCGCAGGGCAGGGTGCCGAACGGCCAACGTGCGGAGCAGTTCCCGCAGTTCGGCCGAGGTGGGTCGCCCGGTTTCAGGGGGAACCCATGCGACGCGGACGAGCTGCCCGTGCGGGTGCCCCGGCGCGCGTTCGACCGTCCGTTCCGCGGACGTGAGCGGCCGGTCGTCGTCGGACCCGGCCTCCCGCGGCGAAACGATGTCCGAGTACACCGGCGCGACCATCCGCCCGGCCAGTGTCTCCAGGTCGGGGGCGGTGAGTATGTCGTCGGGCCCGATCTCGGAATGCCCCGCCGCCGTGAGCGAGCCGACGACCCGCATGACCGCCAGGGAGTCACCGCCCTGCTCGAGGAAGCCGGCGAACAGGTCCACCGCGTCGGTGCCCAGCGCCTCACCCACGACCCGCACCAGGAGGGTCTCGTGCGAGCCGATGGGTTTACGCGCCGACCGGCGACCGGGGATCGGGTGGTCCGCCAGCTTTCCGACGTCGAGCTTGTTGTTGCCGGTACGGGGCAGCGCGTCGATGCCGACGACGAGCGCCGGGACCATGTACGACGGCAGCACACCGGCGACCGCGCGACGCAGCCCGGGTGCGTCGACGTCCGTTCCGGTTCCCTGCGGCACGACGAATGACACCAGCGCGGTACGGCCCGAGGGCAACTCACGCAGGATCGTCGCGGAACTGCGCACACCGGTGCATCGCCCCAGCGCGGCATCGATCTCGGCGAGTTCGATGCGCAATCCTCGCAGGGTCACCTGGCTGTCGCGCCGTCCGAGCACACGGACTTCACCGGCCTCGGTCCACTGGGCAAGGTCCCCGGTCCGGTACATGATCTCGTCGTCGGAGAACGCGCTCTTCGCGAAGACCTCGGCCGTCGACGCCGGGTCGTCGAGGTAGCCGTCGGCCAGTTGCGGACCCACACAGTGCAGGGTGCCGAGCGCACCGGGAGGCTGTGGCCGCCCCAGGCGATCCAGGACCGCCTCGCCGACCCCGACCATCGGCGGGCCCACCGTGATCGCCCCGCCCGGAGACAGCGGCGCGGAGATGTTGATGCTACATCGAGACTCGGTGGGTCCGTATGCGTTTCGCAGTCGGACGCGCCCTGCCCACCGGTCGACCAACCGCGGCGAGGGCGGTTCGCCGCCGATGATCACCTGCACCAGGTCGTCGCCGAGATCCACGGGCAGGGTGTCGAGGACCGACGGGGTGACGATGAGATGGGTGACGCGATGGCGTCGGATCAGGTGTGCGAGACCATCCCCGCCGGGAGTCGAGTTCGGCGCGACGACGACGGTCGCCCCACAGACGACCCCGCACAGCATCTCGACGATCCCCGTGTCGAAGGTCGGGGACGAGGCGTGCAGGATGCGTGACCCGGACGTGAGCGCATACGTCTGTCGGATCTCCGCGATCAGGGCGGGCAGGCCGCGGTGGGTCATGACCACGCCTTTGGGGGTTCCCGTCGACCCCGATGTGAACAACAGGTAGGCCGCGTCGTCGGGCCCGCAGTCCAGTCCCGGCCTCCGGTCGGCCTCCGGGGAATCGGGGTCGCTGTGCTCGAGATCCAGCCACCGGATCGAGCCCGGGCGTGGGGCGCCCGGCACGCACAACCCGACCTTGGCGCCCGAGCGATCGAGCAGATCACGCGTTCGCGCCTCCGGTGCGAACGGGTCGCCGATCGGCACCCATACGCCGCCCGCACACAGCACCGACCAGAACGCGACGACGGAGGCCGCCGACCTCTCGATGGACACCGCCACCCGGTCGCCCGCACCGACCCCGGCCTCCACGAGCAACCGGGTCCCGCGATCCACCCGGCGGGCGAACTCGCGCCGGGACACCGAGACCTCTCCGTCGATGATCGCGATGGCCTCGGGGTCCGACGTCCAGTGGTTCTCGAGGTGGCTCACGGTCGGCGTGAAGGGCGGCGTCGGCGGCCCGCTCACGCACCGGAACCGCTCCCATTCGCCGTCGACGAACACCGAGTCGTCGGGAATCGTCGGGCCGCCGTCCAGTTCGAGGAGGGTGGCGGTGAGATGTCGGTCGAAGCGTCGGGCGAGGGTGGCCAGCGCGTCGCTGTCGAAAACGGCAGCCGGGGCTTCCCAGGTCACCGCCTGACGCCCGTCCTGGTCCGCGGGGTGCAGGGTCACCGCGACGTCGGAGATCGGACCGGTCCGCATCACCTCCAGTCCCCAGTGCAGACCGTCGACGGCGGGCGGATCGAAACCCGGCAACAGGTTGACCACCGCGCCGAAGTCGTTGAGCTCCTTCCGGTTCCGCAGCATGTCCTCACGATGAAAACGCTGATGGCGCAGCGCGTCGACCAGGGCCGACGACACGTCGGCGAGGGCCTGACCTGCGCCCCGGTCGCCGATTCCGGCGAGGCGCAACGGCACGACGTTCGAGACGGGTTGCACCGCCCGTAGACGCGCCGCCGAGGTACGTGCCGCCACCGGAAGACTCAGACCCACGTCCGGGGTGTCGAGGAGCCGGGCGCACAGACCGGCGAACCCGGTGACGAACTCCGCCGATGACGCGGTGCGCGGACCGGTCAGGGTGTGGGTGACGCGCACGATCGACGACGTGAGGCGCGGGACGGTACCGGCGAGCCGAGAGGGTTCGAGGGCGTCGAGTCGTCGCGCCCAGTGTTCCTCGTCGACTCCTCGGCGTCGCGAGTCGCGATACCTCTCCTCTTCGGCCTCGAGTTCGAGGTCGTCGGCGAGGGGCATTTCATCCGGCCGCGCGGCACCCGCGTAGACGGCGGCGATGTGCGCCATCACCCGCAAGGCGCCGGCGCCGTCGGTGAGCACGTGATGAACACGCACGATCCACCGGTGGAAGTCGGGAGCGAGAACGTGCAGTTCACTGCGGAACAGCGGGAGTCCGAGGTCGGCGCCCGCGGGATCATCCAGGAAACGCTGCGCTCGCGACTCGCTCTCCGCTGCCGGGTCGGCACACGCGGACAGGTCCACGCACGCCACCGGGTCCAGTCCGGAGCCGGCGGGTTGCACGGGATGCGGATGACCGTCGGCCGGCGAACGGTCCGGACTCAGACGTACGTCGCACCAGCCGACGTGATCGAGCACCGCGCGGGCCGTGCGGTGGAGTTGTTCGGCATCGAGCGGGCCGGACAGGGTCAGGCCGAAGGCGACGACGTGCGAGACCTCGGGATGCAGCAGTTGCGACAGCCACAGGCCGCGGCGGGTGACGGTCATCGCGGATCGCCCCCTGGACATCGTCTGGTGGAGCCGTGCCCCGAGATCACGTCCCGACCGTAGGTCCGCCGAGTTGAACGGACGCTGAAACGCGAGGTCCGGCGGTCGACGGCGACCGCCGCCCGCGGTGCATCTCCCGCGGCGTCACGCCCCGAGCGCGCGGGCGAACATCGGCCAGGACTCATGCATCTGGTCCTCCCAGTACCCCCAGGAATGCGTACCGGTCGCCGGGAGCCGGACGACGGCCGGGATGCGGAGCGCGGCGAGACGATTAGCCATCGTCACCGTGCACGATCGTGCGGTCGCCTCCGCGAAACCGCCGGCGGCGACCTGCTCGGCGAGTTCCCCCACGTTGCCGGCAACTCGCCGGTCGGACAGGTTGTCATGCGCGCCGGGCAGGCCGGTCGCCGCGCTGATCCACAGGGCGGGGGTGCGGCGAGCGAGCTTGTAGGCGTTGATCACCGGGTCCTGCGCCGCCCACTGCGGATCGCCGGGCGGCCCGTACATGTTGCTGGCGTCGGCGAGTCCGGGCACGAACGCCACATTGCGCAGGAGCAGCTGTCCGGTGGGCGACGTGGTGTCGGCGCATCCCGAGTAGGAGCCCACCGCCCGGTAGAAGCCCGGGTGGTTCTCGGCGATCCGGAGCACCGCCGTACCTGCCATCGAGATCCCCGCGACGCCGCGCGAGCGCCCCGGACCAGATCGTCCCCCGTGCGCGTTCTCGAACGCCGCTGGCAATTCCGAGGTCAGGAAGGTCTCCCACCGCAGGGGCCGGGACGACTTCACGCCGAAGCGGAAGTTCGCGGCCGGATCGACGCGGCGCCAGTCGGCGTAGTAGCTCGCGGCACCGCCGATCGGGGTCACGGTCCACACGTTCTTGTTGGCGTAGAAGGAGTTGGCGTCGGTGGCGTGCGTCCAGTCGTCGTTGTCCTCGCCGCCCGTCGATCCGCTGAGCAGGTACATCACCGGTGCGGCCTGGTTCCGGTTGGCCGGCGTCTGCACCAGCGACGGGACCTGGGTCTGCATGGACCGCGACCACACCGACACCACCAGGTTCCGCGGCGACACCCAGGTCTCCCGGTACGGCGCGCCCGCGGTCGCCTTGGCGTAACGGACCCCGGCGAGGGTGTCCGCGGCCGCGGTACCGGCCGACGGCACCAGCAGCCCCGTCACACCGAGCACCGAGCAGAGGAAGGCAGCGCCGACGACGATCGCGACATGGGACAAGCGAGACATCCACGGCTCCCTGGGTTCGGGCCGGGTCATCGACCCGGCTCCGCCATCGTAGGCACATCGACCTGTACCCAGAACCGTTCGGGTCAATCGTCCAGAGCTGCCCCCAACGGAATCGGACGAATCGGTTATCCCCTCCGCCCGGTCGACGTACGGTCGGACGATGACACCTCTCCTGCGCACCGCCGTCGCGACGCTTGCCGCCGCGGCCGCTCTCCTGACGCCCCTCGCGATGTCGTCGACGGCGGCGAATGCCACGCCCTCGTCCGGGATCTCGGCGGTCAGCCTGGCCAAGGCGGACATCCCGGCGGATCTGCTGCCCTTCGTGCCCGACGGCGTGCACGTCGAGGTCCGCGAGATCACCATCGCTCCCGGCGGCACCACGGGCTGGCACTACCACGACGGCACGCTCATCGGCCTGGTCCGCCAGGGCACGCTCACCCATCCCGGCTCCGACTGCAAACCGGTCGTCTACCGGACCGGTGAGATCATCCAGGAGCCCGGGGGCAAGGCGAACACCCATGAGGGAACCAACCTCGGGACCACCCCGGTCGTCCTCGACGTCCTGTACCTCATGCCGCTGAACAAGCCGCTGTCCGAGGACGCTCCGGCTCCGCCGTGTGCGACGGCTTCGTCCTGACGTAACCGCTTCGGCTCCTCGTCCCGCCGCTCCCTGAGGTGCGAGGAGCGCTAGCGACGAGCCTCGAAGGGTCTCGCAGCCCGCCTCGCCACGACCCTTCGTGACGCTCGCAAGCTCGCTCCTCAGGGAGCGGTGGGGGGCCTGCGCAAGCTCGCTCCTCGGGGAGCAGCGGCGTCCTTCGCACTCCGGGCAGGGCTACGGCAGTAGCCCTCCGAGTTCGGTTGCGAGCGTGCGGGATTCCGCGGTGAGGAGCCTGCCGTCGCGCACCACCCACCGTCCGCCGACCATGACGTCGCGGGGTCGACGGCCCGGGCCCGCCCAGAGCAGTCCGTCCACCGGGTCCGGGACCCCGGCGTCGAAGACGTCCGAACAGTCCCATACGCAGAGGTCGGCTGCGGCCCCGGGCCGCAGGTGCCCCAGCTCGGCGCGGCCGAGTCCGGTCGCCGAACCCTCGGAGGCCATCGCGAGAACCGTTCGCGCCGTCACGGGTTCGCCGATCAGCCCCGAAACCTGCATCGCCAGACGACCGTCGGCGAGCAGGTGCCCGGCGTCGTTGCTTCCCCCGCCGCTGGTGCCCAGCCCCACCCGCACGCCCGCCGACATGAGCGCGGACACCCGCGCGACACCCCAGCCCATCGGCACGTCGCATCCGGGGGCATGAGTCGCCGAGGCTCCCGACCGAGCGAGAAGAGTCAGTTCGTCGTCGGTGATGTCGCAGAGATGCGCGACAGTGACGTCGTCGTCGAGCCATCCCCATTCATCGAGAAGTGCAAGGGGACGTCGCCCGTATCGTTCCGCGGCGACCTGCACATCGATCTGCTCGTTGGCCTGCGTGCGGCGACGGAGGCGGAGCCGGGCCGCCACCTCGGTGAGCGTCGCGAAGGTCTCGGGTCCGTCGGCGTGCACTCCGGACGGCCCGACGGCCAGTTGGAGCATTCCGTCGGGGCTGGTTCCGGTCGAAGCCGCATCCAGGTACGTCCGATGGATGTCCTCGACCGATGCGGCAGCCAGATCCGGGTCGTCACGAGCGGTGCCCCGCACGAACACCAGCCGCGCCCCCACCCGTGCGGCGGCACCGATCGTCGCACCCGCCAGTGCGACCGGGTCCTGATCCCGTGGCCAGGTGAGGTGGTGGTCGGCCACCGTGGTCACACCGCACAGCAGCGATTCCGCGAGTCCGACGGACGCCGCCGCGGCGGTGAGTTCGGGGTCCACACCGATCGACGAATAGCGCTGCGCCATCGAGTCGAGCCACTGCGACATCGGGACGGATCGACTCTCCGGGCGCGATCGGAACGCGGTCTGCAACAGATGATGGTGGGCGTTCACCAGGCCGGGGGTGACCACGCACCCCGAGACGTCGACGACCTGATCTGCCCCGTCCTGTCCGTCGGCGCCGTTGCCGATCCACCCGTCCACCACGACGACCGGGTCCCGCGCGACCGTCGAGGCGTCGCGCAGCACCGCTGCGGCCCCGGTGAGCACGGTCGTGGTCACAGTTCGAGAACCAATCGACCACTCGTGCACCGAGACACGCAGATCATCATGGACTCGTTCTCGGACCTCTCCTCCGGGGACAGGATCGAGTCCCGATGGTCCACCTCGCCGCTGACAACCCCGGTCTCGCACGTTCCGCACACCCCCTCGCGACACGACGAGGGGGCCACCACCCCGCGTCGGTCGAGGACGTCGAGGATCGTGCGGTCCGCCGGCACCGTCACCGTCACACCCGAGAAGGCAAGCGAGAGTTCGAACTCCGCGTTGGCCTCGGACTCCGTCGACGTCGCGGTGAACTTCTCCGCGAACGAATCGACCGCCGGTTGCGGTTCACACACGCGCGCAACCGCATCCAGCATCGACGGCGGACCGCATGTGTACACGGCGGTACCGCGTGCCAGGCCGGCGAGCACGTCGCCGACATCCAGGCGACCCGATCGACTCGACTCGTGGACCGTCACCTGCCCGGGGTACCTGGACTCGACGTCCTCGACGAAGGCCATGTCCGCGCGGGTACGCCCGACATACACGAGCCGCCAGGGCCGGCCCGTGCGGTGGGCCTCGTCGACGAGGGCGAGGATGGGAGTGATGCCGATGCCGCCCGCCACGAACACGTACCCGAGTGCGCGCGTCAACGCGAAGTGGTTGCGCGGCAGACTGATCGTCACCTCGGCGCCGACCTCGACGTCGTCGTGCGCGGAGACCGAACCCCCGCGGCTGTCGAGCCGGCGTTCGACGGCGATCCGATACCTGTCCGTGTCATCGGGCGGGGACAGCAGCGAGTACTGCCTCACCGGTCCGGCAGGCGTGTGTAGATCGATGTGCGAACCGGCGGTCCACGGCGGCAGCGCCTCGTCTCCGGACGGCGTGAGGACGAATTCGTCCACCCGCCGGGCGATCCGACGCCGAGACACCACACGAACACGTACGGTGTCCTGGACGTCGTTCACTGACAATGACATCGGAGATCTCCTCGATACTTCGATCTCCGCCGGAATTCCCAGCCACGGGAACCAGCCCCACCACCGCGGGTCAGGGCACCTGCGCCGACGCCTGGACAACGATCAGGCGAGCAGCCACGGCACCGATGAGCCGCCATCGGTGGGGAATGCCGCCAGCGTAGTAAAGGCTGTCGCCTCTTCGCAATTCGAGAACACTGTCATCCCCGAGGTCCACCTCGATCTCGCCGTCGACGACGTGCAGCCATTCGTCCTGCTCGTGCTGGAAGTACTCGCCGTGGTCCCTCCTGTTCAACAACTGCTCCTGCGGGAAGAAGACGGCGTCGCCGCGGACGAGCAGGCGCGCATATCCGGCGTTGTCCCCGGCCTGCGGGAGGGTCGCGCCCTCTCCCGCGCGTACCAGTTGTGCCCCCATCGGCGCCGCGGGCGGGACTCCTGCCACGTGCGTGGGATCGGCGGCCAGCATGAGACTCACCTGCGTGGTGTCCAGGGCTCGGGCGATCCGTTCCAGCGTCGTCATGCTCGGACGCGCGTAACCGCGCTCGAGCTGGGACAGGAACGGGTGCGAGATACCGGCCTGTGCAGCCAGATTCGCCAGTGTGAGGCCGTGCTGCTTACGGCGTCGGCGGATTTCGGTGCCGAGTGACACCTGCGCGAGATCCGGCTCGTCGAGCGCCATGCGGCCACCCCCTTCCTCCGGCGAGAAATCGCCACCGATGGTTACACGCCCGCAGCGCTGGTTAACGTCGCGGCAACAGCGCATTCCTATATTCGGTCGTGTTGACGTGATCAACAAGTATCACGAACCGCCCCACCCCCGCCGACCCCCAGCCACAGCGGGACCACCAACCCTCTCGTGCACCGTCGCACGTCGATCCCGAAGTCTCCGAGGAAGATCCGTATGCAGGTTCCGCAGACAGCGCCCGTCCCGGGCATCACCGGGTCACTACCCGACGGGTCGGTGGTCGATGTCGAACTCTCGGCCGACGCCGACGGCACACGTCGGGTCCGCGCCGTCACGCCGTTCTCCCCCGGGTCGCCGCGCACTGCCGGTTGGCTCGACCTCCGCGGCCACCTCCTGCTGCCGACCGCGGCCGAGCCTCACGCCCACCTGGACAAGGCCCTGTCGTGGCCGGAGCTCTCACCTCCGAGCGGCGATCTCGCGGATGCCATCGCGTCGTGGCGGGCCGGCAGCATCGTCCTCGACGAGGCGTCGTTTCGGACACGCGCGCTGCGGACGACCTCGTCCATGCTGGCCAACGGCATCACCGCGGTGCGCACGCACGCCGACATACTCCCGCACGAGGACCCGCTGCGCGCCGTCCGTGTCCTCATCGAGGTCCGCGACCATCTGCGTGGACTCATGGACGTCCAGATCGCGGTGCTCGCGAGTCCCCTGACGCCCACCGCGCACATCGAGGCCGCACTCGACGCCGGGGTCGATCTGGTCGGCGGCGCCCCCCACATCGCCGACGATCCGCTCCTAGAGCTCACCAGGCTGCTCGACCTGGCCGAGGCGCGCGGCATCGGAGCCGACCTGCATGTCGACGAGTTCCTCGACGGCGACCACCTGACCATCGAGGCCTTCGCCGACCGGGTCGCCGACTGGCCCGAGGACCGGATCCGCACGGCCGGCCACTGCTGCCGCCTCGACACCCTGGCCGCCGACGACCTCGACAGGGTCGCACGGGCACTCGCGCGTGCGCGTGTCTCGGTCGTCGCACTGCCGGTGACGAACCTGTATCTCCAGGGCCGCCACGGCCCGTCGGCGGGGCGCCGGGGAATCACCCCGATCGATGTCCTGCGCGATCACGGGGTCCGCGTCGCCGGGGGCGCGGACAACATCCGCGACCCGTTCAACCCCGTCGGTCGGGCCGACCCCTTGGAGACGGCCGCTCTGCTGATCACCGCCGCCCATCAGAGTCCGGACACAGCAACAGAATTGGTCACCTCTGAGGCGCGGTCCGTGCTCGGACTCGAGCCGGCCGGGCCGATCGTCGGCGCACGTGGTGATCTAGTCGCGATCCACGGGACCGACCTCACCGAGGTGATCGCGACCGCCCCGGCCGACCGGGTGGTCATCGTGAACGGGATCCCGGTCGCGCGCACCGAGACCACCACCTGGACGGCCTTTCCGTCGCCCCCGGTCCCGTCGCCCCCGGTCCCGTCCCCGCCAGGAGCGTTTGCAGCAGGAGTGTCACCAGCAGGCATGTCCCCCGTCGGTATGGAGAGATGATGAGTTCACCCGCAACGACCCCCAGACCGGCACTCGGTCACCCGCTCGTCGGCTTCGAACACGTGGAACTCACCTATCCGGACGGCACCCATGCCCTCCGGGATGTGAACCTCACCGTGCGCGAGGGCGAATTCGTCAGCGTCGTGGGCCCATCCGGCTGCGGCAAGTCGACCCTGCTGCGCTTGTCGTCAGGATTGGAGACGATCACCGACGGCTACCTGCAGAGCGGAGCCGAGCGGATCGGTTACGTCTTCCAGGACGCCACCCTGCTCCCGTGGCGGACGGTGGCCGACAACGTCACACTGCTCGGCGAGCTCGACGGCGCACCGAAAGCCGAACGGCGCGAGCGAGTTCGCGCCGCGCTCGAGACAGTCGGCCTGACCGGCTTCGACAAACACCTTCCGCACATGTTGTCCGGCGGGATGCGGATGCGGGTGTCGCTGGCCCGGTCACTGACCCTCGACCCCGACCTGTTCCTCTTCGACGAGCCGTTCGCCGCACTCGACGAACTCACCCGCGAGCGACTCGGCACCGACCTGACCGAACTGTTCGCCGTCAAACGCTTTGCCGGCCTGTTCATCACGCACTCGGTCGCCGAGGCCGCGTTCTTGTCCACCCGCGTCCTGGTGATGTCGGGGCGCCCGGGCACCATCGTCGACGAGATCGAGGTCCCGTTCGACTATCCCCGTTCGCCCGACCTGCGGTTCGAGCCGGAGTTCGGCGCGATTGCCGGCAGGATCTCCCGCGCACTCCGAGAGGCACATTCATGACCGCCCCCGAGACCGACACCGACACCACCGCGAGCGTGCGAACCCCGAAGCCCGGCAAGGCCGGGACCCCGGACCCCGGATCCACCACCGAGCTCGCCGTGGCGGCGCGCACGAGCCGACGCGGACGATCTCGCTCGAAAGCAGTGGGGGTCGCCGCACCGCTCGTCGTCCTGGCACTGGTCATCGGTGTCTGGTACCTCGTGAGCTACGCGGTCCTCGATCCCGGGCGACGATTCCTGATGCCACCTCCGCATCAGGTCGTCACCGACGGCCTGCTCGGCGATGCCGCGCCGGCGATGTGGGAAGCGTTGAGCCGTACGGCGACCGTTGCACTGACGGGTCTGGTGATCGCCGCCGCCATCGGCATCACCTGGGCCGTGATCATGTCGCAGTCGCGTCTGATGGAGAACGCCCTGTTCCCGTATGCGGTGGTCCTGCAGTGTGTCCCGATCCTCGCACTCGTTCCGCTGGTCGGATTCTGGTTCGGATTCGGTTTCAGCGCCCGCGTTTTCGTCTGCGTGCTGATCTCGCTGTTCCCGATCGTGTCCAACACGCTGTTCGGCCTTCGGTCCGTCGATCGGCAGATGCGCGACCTGTTCGCCCTGCATCATCCGAGCCGCCTCACCATCTTGCGCAAACTCGAGTTCCCTGCCGCGATGCCGGCGATCTTCGCCGGCCTGCGGATCTCGGCGGGCTTGTCGGTGGTCGGCGCGATCGTGGGCGACTTCTTCTTCAAACAGGGCAATCCCGGGATCGGCATCCTGATCGACAACTACCGGTCGCGGCTACAGGCCGAGGAGTTGTTCGCCTCGATCGTGCTCGCCTCACTCCTCGGCGTGGCCGTCTTCTGGTTCTTCGGCTGGCTCGGCAACCGCATTGTCGGCCGCTGGTATCAGCACTGACCTGGTCTCGCCGGGTGGTTTCGACTCGGCTCCTCGCTTCGCTCGGTGCCGGCTCAACCAGCAGGCGGTGCCGGCTCAACCAGCGGGGGTGTCGGCTCAACCAGCAGGCGGTGCCGGCTCAACCAGCGCTCGGTGCCGGATCAACCAGCAGGCGGTGCCGGCTCAACCAGCGCTCGGTGCCGGCTCAACCAGCAGGCGGGTCCCCTGTCGTCGACACCCAATGATCACTCCAACCAACTTCCGGAATCTCTCAGCCCGAAAAGGAACTCATCTCATGAACACACACATCTGGCGTCGCCTGTCCAAGACCACCGGTGTCGCGGCCGTCGCCGCCGCCCTCGCTTTCACCGCCGCGTGTGGTTCCGGTGAGACCACCAAGTCCTCGGGCTATACCGGTGCCGTCGGCCCGGTCGACCTGAGCGCCAACTGCCCGGACAAGATCGTGGTCCAGACCGACTGGAACCCGGAGGCCGAGCACGGCCACCTCTACCAGCTCCTCGGACCCGACCCGACGATCAATGCCGGCAACAAGCGCGTCGTCGGACCGCTGTTCGACCGCGGCCAGTACACCGGCGTCGACATCGAGATCCGCTCCGGCGGACCGGCCATCGGCTTCCAGTCGGTGACCTCGCAGATGTACTCCGATCCAGAGATCCTCCTCGGTTACGTGGACACCGACCAGGCCATCCAGAACTCGAAAGACAACCCGACGACCGCGGTCATGGCGCCCCTGGACATCAGCCCGCAGATGATCATGTGGGACCCCGCCACATATCCGCAGGCCCAGGGCATCGCCGACCTCAAGGCGGCGAATGCGCGCGTCCTCTACTTCGAGGGAGCCACCTACATGGACTACCTGACGGGGTCGGGCGTCCTCTCCCCCGGACAGGTCGACGGCAGTTACGACGGGTCACCGGCCAACTTCGTCTCCGACGGCGGCAAGACGGCCCAGCAGGGATTCGCCAGCTCCGAGCCGCAGGTCTACCAGGAGGAGGTCGAGGGCTGGCAGAAGCCGGTGAAGTACCAGCTGATCCACGAGGTCGGATATCCGATCTATAAGTCGTCGGTGGCGGTTCGCTCGGACGCACTGGAGGAGAACGCCGCCTGCCTCGAGCAGCTCGTCCCGGTGTTGCAGCGCGGGTCGGTCGACTACCTGGCGTCGCCGCAGGCGGCGGACGCGGTCATCCTCGACGCCGTCGAGCAGTACGACACGGGGTGGGTGTACTCCCAGCGCAACGCGGACTACGCCCGCCAGACGATGGCCGACCTCGACCTGGTGAGCAACGGCACCGACACGACGATCGGCAACTTCGACACCGCCCGCGTCGCCCGCGTGATGGAGGTGACCGGACCGATCTTCACCGAACAGGGCACCCCCGCCGCCGACGGTCTGACCCCCGAGTCGATCGCGACCAACCGGTTCATCGACACCTCGGTGGGCCTCCCGTCATGACCGCACCGGTGGTCGCCGTCGGCACCGATGAGGGACGCCCCGACTTCGGACCCGACGACGTCGACGCGCTGGCCGACGACCTGCTCGCCATTGTCGGCCCGCGCGGCATCAGCTCGCTTCCCCGCGCACTCGAACGGGCGGGGCGGGACGGCTCGGGGATGAGCCCGATCCTGTCGGCGCAGGACCTCGGGCAACCGGACCTCGTGTGCTACCCGCGGTCGGCCGAGGCGGTGCCCGCGATCGTGCGTGCCGCGGCCGCCCGCGGGGTCCCGATCACCACGCGCGGCAAGGGCACCGGCAATTACGGTCAGGTCATCCCCCGCTTCGGCGGACTCGTCCTCGACATGACGTCGCTGACCGAGATCCGCGATGTCACAGAGCGTTCGGTCACCGCGCAGGCCGGCGCGCGGATGATCAACCTGGAACAGACCGCCTGGGCGCACGAGCGCCAGCTGTGGATGTACCCGTCCACCGTCCAGTCGACCCTCGGCGGGTTCCTCGCGGGCGGTTCGGCCGGTACCGGCACGATCGTGCACGGACGTAACCATCAAGGTTTCGTCGAAGCCCTCGATGTCGTCCACGCCACCGACGACGCCGAGGTGGTGCATCTCGAGGGCGACGACGCGACCCCCTTCGTGCACACCTACGGGGTTGCCGGCATCATCGTCGGCGCCACCGTCCGGGTGGAACCACTCCAGGAATGGCGGTGCGTCTATGCGAGTTTCGCCTCCGGTCCGGAGGCCTTCGACGCGGCGTACCGGCTGGCGGCGGTCGAGCCCAAGCCGCGTCTGCTGTCGGCCGACGGTCCCCTGATCACGGCGGCACTTCCCGACGACCCCGCCCTCGTCCGCGGGCGCGCCAGCGTGCGCGGGATCATCGACGCCCGTGCGCTGGCAGAGACCACCGATCTGGTCGTCGCAGCCGGCGGCCGCGTCGAAGCGGTCCGAGAAGGGATCGCCGAGACGGTCAAACTGTCGACCCTGTCCTACAACCACCCCACGTGGTGGCTGCAGAAGTCCCAGCCGGACAAGTGGTTCCACATGGAGGTACGCGGCGATGCGCTCGTCACCCGGCTCGACGAGGTCGAGCAGGTCTACGAGGGCGGCGAGCTTCATCTCGAGGTCGGTCACGAGATGATGTTCGGGATGCTCAACGGGGTCTATCGCAGCCCGCAGCAGGTCATCGACGGAGTCGCCGCACTCGAAGGACTCGGGGTCGGCGTCCACTCCCCGCACCAGTGGTACGTCGATCTCGACGCCGAGCGCGTCCGTGCGCTGGCGCAGCAGACCGATCCGAAGGGGTTGCTCAACCCGGGAAGGTGGATGTGAACGTGGTGGACACGACGGCCGCGAGCCCGAACGGTCATCGACGTTACGCTGAGCTGACCACCGAACAGATCGGCACGGCCCTGTCCCGAGATTCGATTCTCGTACTGCCCACGGGCGCAATCGAACCGCACGGACCACACCTACCGCTCGCCACCGACCTCATCGTCGCCGAGTCGGTCGCCGAGGCCGTCGTCGAGCGCGGCGCGGCGGCTGGGCACGACGTCTGGCTGCTACCCGCTCTCGGATACACCAAGTCCGACGAGCACTCGCGGCTACCGGGCACGATCTGGCTGCGCGCGACGACCCTGTTCGAGACGATCGTCGACATCGGCGCCTCGCTCGCCGAGACCCCGGCGAGACGGATACTGTTCCTCAACGCACACGGCGGCAACTCCGCCCTGATCGAGGTCGCCGCGCGCGAGCTGCGCCGCCGGTTCGATCTGCAGACGTTCTTCTCCTCCGGCCCAGGGCATCCCGGTCCCACCGAACGCGGCCTGGGTATCCATGCCGGGTGGGCGGAGACCTCGATGATGCTCCACCTGCGGCCGGATCTGGTGCACATGGACAAGGCCGTGGCGGCCGTGGCGGACGCGGTTGCCGACGCCGAGCACGTCGGATTCGCCGGCACCGTTCGATTCGGTTGGTTGTCCACCGATTTCGCCGAGTCGGGCGTCATCGGCGATCCCACCGGCGCCGACGCATCCATCGGCGCGACGCTCTTCGACGAGCGCGTCGGAAACCTGGTCGCGGCACTACCGGAGATCGCCACGTTCGACCCGGGCCGGGTCGGACGTTGATCACCAGCGGAGCAGGCTTCGGAACCGATTGTGCGGCCACCGATCAGCTCACGATCGACCCGATGGAGCTGTTGCGCGACTGGCTGCCCCCTGCCGACCAACCGCGCCCACTGATGGCACTGGCGACGTCCGGTCGCGATGGATATCCCCGGGTCCGGCACGTCCTGATCACCGAAACCGACGACACCGCGGTCTATTTCCACACCGACAGCAGGTCGGCGAAGGTGGCCGAACTCGTGGAGACCCCCCGAGCGTCGGTTGCGATCGCCTGGCCGGCCGCGGGCCGTCAGGTCGTCGCGCATGGGGACGTGCGGCGGGCGCCGGATACCGAACTGCACGAGGCATATTCACGCCGGTCTCGCTATCTGCAGCTCCTGGCATGGATGAACGACGACGACCTCGCCGCACTGGCACCCGACGAGCGGCGGCGCCGCTGGGCCGACTTCGACGCCGCCCACCCACGACTCGCCGCACCGCCGACCTGGACCGGGTACGCCGTCGACCTGCGGGAGATCACCTTCTGGCGGGGCGACCCGGACGGTCCGTCGCAGCGAGTACGGTTCACCCACAACGCAGATCATTGGACATCGGAGGTTCTACCGGGATGACCGGCACTTACCACAACGCGCTGATCCTGCCGGTCAGCGGCGAGAAGCCGTGGTTCTGGGGATGGCTGTCGATCGGGGACGACGGCCGGATCTCCGGGATGGGCGAGGGGTCCCCGCCCGCCGACGCACCGCTTCCCCGGCACGATCTCGACGGCGCCTTCCTCGCACCCGGTTTCGTCTCGGCGCACAGCCACATCTACACCGCCGGAATGCGTGGTGTCGCGCCGAACAGTCCGCTGTACGAATGGGTCACGCTCAACAGCACGATGCTGCTCGGGGCCGAGGCGGAGGACCTGTACTGGATGACGCTGGCGGGCGGGCTCGACCACCTGTCCTCCGGCATCACGTCCGTGTACAACTTCACCCAGTCGCGCGTCCTGGCCCTCTTCGACTACGAGGAATCCGTCTTGAAGGCGGCACGGGTGCACCCACCGGAATTCGTCACCTCCCAGGTGGACGGCTTGGCGGCCAGCGGAATCCGGTTCGTCACCAGCGTGCGACTCGACGACGAGCAACTCGGCGAGGATGCGGCCTTCGCCGGTTTCGACGAGGTGATGACCCACCTGGCAACCGTCGACCGCGGGCTCGATCTGGGCGGTTCGGTCTACGGCTCGGTGCAGTGGTCGTCGTCGCAGGCGACCGCGGAACGCGAACGCGCCCTGATGGATCGATACGGGATCACCAATCAGGCGCACTTCGTCGAGACCGCCGAACAGATCGAGATCCAGCAGTCGAAGTTCGACTGGTACGACGCCGCGGGCGTGTTGGGTCCCGACTTCGCGTTCGGCCATTTCGTCCATCCGACCGAGGACATGTTCACGCGCGTTCGCGAGACCGGGTCGGCGGTCGTGTGGCAACCGATGTCCAACGGACGCCTCGGCTCCGGGATCGCCGATGTACCCCGCCTGCTGCGGGATTCGGTCACCGTCGGCATGGGCGTCGACGACCAGTCGTGCACGGACGTGTCCGACCCGTTCGAGAACATGCGCACCGGGTTGTTCCTGCAACGCGGCAAGCACAGCGACGCCGCTGTCCTGACCCCGCTCGATGTGCTCGGGTTGCACACCCTCGGTTCGGCGTCGGCGATGGGGGTGGCCGACCGGGTCGGTTCGCTCGAGGTCGGGAAGTTCGCGGATCTGCTCGTCGTCGATCCGCGGTCGCCCCACCTCGGACCGATCTGGGATCCGATCGCCACCTATGTCCTCGGATGCGGACTGCGGAACCTGCGCGAGGTCGTCGTGGGCGGTCGGTCGGTCTGGCACCGCGACGTGGCCGACCCCCGACGTGCACAGGCGGATTCCGAACTCACCGAACGGATGATCGCGTCAGCGGCGCAGTCCGGGATTCATCCGGTCGTGCCTGCGCTCCGCGGTCCGGACCGCACGAGCGCCGACGACCAGCGGTCGGTGTAGTCGGCGATCCGGGAATCGGTGGTGTAGGTGGAATCCATCAGGTACAGGCCCGGAGCCGGGCACACCGCGCCGAGTTCGACCAGGACCGGTTTGAGCAGCAGGTCGGGTGCCATCGCATGCGCCGGCCCCGCCCCCAGCATCAGTGGGACGGCCGTGACATCGCGCAGGCCCTCGCCGGTGGCGAACTGGTCGAGGAAGAGTTTGAGGACGCCGGTATAGGTCGCCTTGAAGGTCGGGCTCGCCACCACGACGAGGTCCGACGAGGCGACGGTCTCGACCGCACCCTGGACCGCGGTGTCACCCCACGCGAGCAGGCCCGGCCCGAGTCCGATCACGTCCACGACATGGTCGGGTTCGGTTCCGGTCAGCGCTCTCGCCAACCGGCGGGCGGCGTCGAGCGTGCGCGAACCGGGCTTGGGGTTCCCGGCGACAACGGTGGTGGTCATGGTCCGCCTCTCGCAGTATCGGTCTCGCCTATCGTGCCGCAGCCGGAGCGGGCGCACCCGCCCGGCGCCGCAGTATCGTCACCGCCGCCGTGGTGACGACCAGCGCGACGATCGTCCCGACCGCGACTCCCACGACGGCCGTCGACTCACCCTGCGCGGACACGATGATCCCGACGAGCGCCCAGATCAGCGTGAGCGGGTAGGCGACGAGCACCGACCCGACGACGGCGGTGACCGCCAGCCCGACCAGGGCGCACGCGAGCAGGACGGCCAGCTGCCATCCCAGGGACTGCGGATCCGCCAGGTCGGCGCCGATCGCCGCGGCCCAGTTCTGGAACACAGCCGCGGTCGCCCACGCCGCGTAGACACCCACGAGGACCCGGGTCAGGACCGTGAGCCATCGAGGCGCCGAATCGTCGGCCGGCCTCGCGGCGATCCGGGCCGCGTCGAGCAGGACCACCGTCATGACCGTCAGCACGATCGGTGTCACCCATGTCCACTCCGCCGCCGACACGAGAATCCACACCGCCGCGCCGGCGAACGCGACTTCGAGGTCGACGAGCAACCGCCGCGGGTCACCGGTCCCGGTGGCCCCCTTCCACACCACGGCGACGGCGAACACGATCGACAGCAGGTAGATGAGGCTCCAGATCGAGAACGTGTAACCGGCCGGGGTGATCAGCAGATCGGTCGTCGACTCGTTGGGCGAGGCGCCGAAACCGGAGAACGGGACGATGGGCGCGAGCACCTGTGCCACGGCGAGGACGACGGCGAGCCAGGTGATCGGACCGGAGATGCGCGTGGGTGTCATGTGTCCCAACGTAGGCGTAATTTGTCGGATTCACGCGCGGAGTGTCGTCGAGATGCGAGCGAATCCCCTTGCTACCTGGTCCGAGAGAACCAGAAGAACTGATCCGTGAGGTGCGAGGAGCGCAGACGACGAGCTGGTCCTACACCCGTTCTCACTGCCACGAAAGGTCGCGCGAGCAACCTTCCGGGTGATGAACCTCATCTCGACCGATCGACTTCGATCGAGGTTCATCGGTCGAGTTCGAGTTCATCGGTGAAAGGTGCAGTGCCGCAGGACCGGGTCGGCCGGGCGAGGGTAGTGCATCCCATTTCCACACTGAATGGCGCCGGCAAGAACCATCAGTTCGTGTGACCAATGGGGTTTCTGTTCACCACAGTTCACCACGGTTCACCGCTGGGGCGTGAGTGACATCTATTGCAGTGCAGTACTTTTCGTCGACTCCTGAGTTGTGGAGAAATCTCGTCGTCGAACGTTGTGGCGAGTACCTTGGTGTCATGCCCTCGATAACCGAGTTCCGCGACACCCTCATCGGTCTGAGTCCACCGTCCGACGACGGGACCGGTCGCGCGGTGCTCGACCGGCTCGACGAACTACGGGTGCTGCGAAACGTGCTCGATCACCAGATCGATGTGCACGTAGCTCTTGTGGAGGCCTCGGGTGCGGCCGCGCGTGCGGGATCGACGACACGGTCGTGGCTGATCGAGATGGGGATGCCACCGGCGGTCGCCCACCGTGGTGTGCGGATCGCCGGCGGCCTCGCGTCGTTGCCGAAACTCGCCGACTGCGCCGCCGAGGGATATCTCGCCGTCGAGTGCGTCGACGCGGTCGTCCGCGGCATCGCTCTCATCAATAGAGTTGCTGCGGCAGCGCTTTCCGATGGCGAGCGGCAGCTGTTCGAAACAGAACTGCTCACCCAGGCGTTCTCCGGTGCCACACCCGCCGAGATCGACACCCACTCCCGCTCGATCGCCATGCGTGTCGCCGAGGCCGATCCCGGCACGGTTTCGGCAGCTGATGATGCATCACTGAACACCCTGCACACTCGGGTGACCGACGAGGGCAGAGTCGCCATCACCGGCGATGTGACGGCGGTGATCGGAGACAAGTTCCTGTCGATGATCGACGAACGCTCATGTCCGCGACCCGAACCCGACGGCGCCGAGGACCGGCGCAGTGTCGGCGAACGCCGCGCCCTTCTGCTCCCTGAGGTGCGAGCGAAGCGAGCCTCGAAGGGCTTGGTGAGATGCGTCGCGAAACCCTTCGAGGCTCGTCGACCTCGACGCCGAGGGTGTGCCGTTGCGGATGGGGACGACGAAACGACTGTTCCCGCACCATCTGCGCCAGGCGATCATCGTCCGGGATGCGTGTTGTGTGAAATGTGGTGCCCCCGCTGCACATACGCAGGTGCATCACATCGTGCACTGGGCTGACGGCGGTCCCACCGATCTCGACAACGGGTGCCTGCTGTGCCAACGCTGTCACACCCAGGTCCACCACCACGGCTGGCAGGTGGTGATGGGACCCGACCGGCACCCCTGGCTGATCCCACCCGTCGACATCGACCCCCAACGCCTACCCCGACCGGCCTACAACCGGCGCACCATGCGACTCGAGACGCACTCGTCTGAGAGCGCACCCGCCCCACCAGACCCTCCGGCGTCGACCCGGCGCCACACGACCTTTGACAACTCCACAGTGTGAAACCTCCGTCGCATCATCGGGAGTGATCAACCCACCGGGCGCAGGTCCGAGGTCGTACCCGGGCGCGGTCCCCAGTACTTCTCGACCCAGCTGTCCGACCCGGCCCCTGGTTCGGTCTCGGTGATGTCCCAGTCCACGAAGTCGTAGAGGTCGTGCGACATCTCGGCGATGACGTCGTGGAGTTCGAGGGACTTCAGCCATCGCTGCGGGATCGCTGCCGCGCCATCGCGGGCCCCCAGCAGATTACCGGCGATCGCCCCCGTGGAGTCCGAGTCGCCGTCGTGGTTGACCGCGATGATCACCGCGTCCTCGAGGTCATCGGCCACGAGTGCGGAGTAGGTCGCGATCGCGAGTGCTTCCTCTCCGACCCAGCCTTCGCCGAGGCGTGCGATCGCCGCGTCGTGGGACAGGCCCGAACCGGCCAGTGCCTCGGCGGCGTCGAGCGCCGCCAGGGTCTCCCCGTGCCCGGCACGAGTCCGGAGAACCCCTTTCGCGACCGACAGCGCGTCGGGCAGGCTCGCCCCGCCGACCAGATCGCGGATCGCGACCGCGAGGACTCCGGCGGGGAGCGACCCGGAGGGATGTCCGTGCGTGAGCGAGGCGAGGGTGGCCGCGAGATCGAAAGTACCTGCGGCAGACCACTCTGCGCGTGCCGCGAACAATCCCACGGGCGCAACGCGCATCACGCCGCCGCACCCCTTGCTGTCGTTGTCGGCGGGCGCGCCGGGACGAGTGGTCACCCGGAGCGCTTCCAGACAGGTGGTGCCGGGTGCGCGACGGTCGTGCAACTCCTGGTGTCCGGACAGCCAACTCGACCTCTCGGCCGTCGCCAGCACACCGTGTCGGGGGTGACCGCCCTGGGTGATGAACCAGCGCAGATAGGCGCGGGCGGTCGTGGCCGCGTAGCAGGAGATTCCTCCCGCACAGTCGCGCGCCCAGGAACGCAGCAGACCCTCCGCGGTGAAGAGCGTCATCTGCGTGTCGTCGGTGACGGTGCCGACACCGCCGTACGCCTCGGCGTACGAGGTGATCCCGGTAGGCCCGAACGCGTCGAGAATCGCATCCCGCGTCGAGAACTCGACCGCTCCGCCGAGGGCGTCGCCGGCAGCCCCGGCGAGTAGACATCCGGTGTATCGATCCATGGTCGCCCCCTAGAGTTCTCCCGGCGTTTCCCCATGGTCACACGCGCGGCCGAAACCTGCTGAACAGCGGACCGGCGGGGTATTTTCGGAGAACCTCGAGACGAAGGGGCCGGTCGGTTCTCTCCCTCATCCCCGATTCACAGCGACGCACACTCGACGAGATCGGTGAACGTCTCGACTTCTCCGTCGGCGACCGCACCGCCAAACGCAGCGCCTTCTGGCTGATGCTCACCCTGTCCGGGATCATCGCGGTGTCCGGAGTCGTCGCCGACAGCACGGCAACGGTCATCGGCGCGATGATCGTCGCGCCGCTGTCGACTCCGATCCTCGGCGTCGGCCTCGGGATCGTCACCGGCCGCGGCCGGCTCGTGCTCGCGAGCCTGGGTTACGTGCTCGCCGGGGTGATCCTGGTGACGATCCTCGGCGTCGTGTTCGCGGAGTTGCTGCCCAATCCGACCAGCGTGCTGTCAAATTCGCAGGTTCTGGGCCGGACATCACCGACGCTCGTCGACCTTCTGGCCGCACTGGCCACCGGCATGGCCGGCGCGGTCGCCATCACGCGTCGCGACGTCGGCGACGTGTTGCCCGGTGTGGCCATCGCCATCTCCCTGGTGCCGCCGCTCGGGGTCGTCGGGGTCTGCCTCGGGTCGGGGGCGCCGTCGCTCGCCTTGGGCGCCTTCGTACTGTTCGCGTCGAACGTGGTCGCGATGATCATCACCAGCCTGGTCGTGCTGACGATCGCGGGCTACGGCCGGGAGGCCGCCGAACTCGTCGGCGGGGACCATCCGAGGCCCCCGCGGCGCCGGGCGTACGCCGTACTGGCCGTCGCCCTCGTCGTCGTCACCGTCCCGATGGTCGCGAACTCGCTCTCATCACTGTGGTCCCGGCAGATCGCGACGGCGGCGGAGTCCTGGCTGGAATCCACCGGAAACGACACGTCCGAGGTCACCGGGGTGTCGTGGACCGGCAGCACGGTGACTGTCAGCGTGCTCGCTCCGCAAGACCTACCGCCGGTCGGCGAGCTCCAGACGACGGTCGACGAGCTCGTGCCCTGGGACCCAGAGGTGGTGGTCGTGCACACGGTCGGCGAACGCGCGACCGCCGGTTGATCGACCACCAACCAGAGGTGACACCGCTCGAACACACGTGCGAAACTGTGCGGGTGGGCATGAAGTGGATTGGCGGGGACAACGGCCAACCACACCGGCCCGCCTTCGTGCGGGTCGGCCACAAGGCGGTGCTCATCGACCTCAGCGCGCTGTACCCCAACGCACCTCACTTCAACGGCGAGTATCACCCCGACGGGCTGCAGATCCGCTCCGTGCACCTCGGAGTCCTGACCGAATGGGGACGGGACGAGTGGGGCGCCTGGTACGGGAAGGTCACCTACACCATCACCTCGAAGGACCGGCAGGAGAAGGTCACGCACTGGGTACCGTCGTGGGCTCTGCGGCCGGCCGGTGATCCCCCGCCCGGGCGACGGTGACCCTTCGAGGCTCGCTTCGCTCGCACCTCAGGGATCGGGGGTAGCGTCGCTCGCACCTCAGGGATCGGGGGTAGCGTCGCTCGCGCCTCAGGGATCGGGGGTAGCGTCGTTCGCACCTCAGGGATCGGGGGTAGCGTCGCTCGCACCTCAAGGATCAGCGCGGCGTCTCAGCGGATGAGCGGATCGCGCGGCAACCCGAGGATGCGCTCGGCGATCTGGTTGCGGGTGATCTCCGACGTCCCTCCGGCGATCGACATCCCGCGGGCCCCGAGTATCAGCAGGCCGGCCAGCTTGCCGGGGCCGTCCGAGAACGCGACATCGGGTCCGAGCAGTTCCGCCGCGAGATGGGCACGATCGCTGAGGTGTTCGGCGAGAAGCAGTTTCGTGACATTGCCCTCGGGTCCGGGGGCGGCGCCGACGACGGACCTGGCGGCGCGACGCAGATTCAGCAGTCGCAGCGCATCCTCGACGGCGAGGAACTCCCCGACCTTCGTCGCCGCCCCCTCGACCCGGTCCCCGTAGCCCTGGACGAGCGCCACCATCTGCTGCACCGCGCCATCGCTGCCCGGTGCTCCGCCGCCGATGCTGACCCGCTCGTTGCCGAGGGTCGCGCGGGCCACGGCCCAGCCATCGTTCGGGGTGCCCACCACGTCGGCGTCGGGGACGAAGACGTCGGTGAAGAACACTTCGTTGAACTCCGATCCGCCGGTGATCTGACGCAGCGGCCGCACCTCGACCCCGGGCGCCTCCATGTCGATCAGCACCGCGGTGATGCCCTTGTGTTTGGGAGCTTCCGGGTCGGTCCGGACCGTCGCCAGGCCGCGGCGACACAGGTGCGCGCCGCTGGTCCACACCTTCTGGCCATTGATACGCCAGCCACCGTCGACGCGTGTGGCCCTCGTGGTGACCGCCGCCGCGTCCGACCCCGCGCCCGGCTCGGAGAACAACTGACACCACACCTCGTCACCGAGCAGCGCCGGCCGTACGAGACGGTCGATCTGGTCCTGCGTGCCCTGTTGGATGAGGGTGAGGATGACCCACCCGGTGATGCTGTAGTCGGGTCGCTTCACCCCCGCCGCAGCCATCTCTTCGTCGATGACGAGTTGTTCGACCGAGTCCGCGGCGCGTCCCCACGGCGTGGGCCAGTGCGGCATCACGTACCCGGTGTCGATCAGCTTCTCCCGCTGCTCGGACTCGTCGGCCGCTGCGATCTCGGCGATGTCGGCGCGCACGCGCGTCCGCAGTTCCTCGGCCTCCGGCGGGAGGTCGAGGCTGTTGGCACGGGTGATGCCGGCCGCGGAGAAGGCATACACATCGTGCGCCGGCCGCTGCCCTCCGAAGAAGGCCTGCAGCACGGTGGCCCGACGCAGGTGCAGGTGCGCGTCGTGCTCCCAGGTGAAGCCGATGCCGCCGTGCACCTGGATGTTCAGTTCCGCATTCCGCGTGTACGTGGGCAACGCAAGCGCCGCGGCCGACGCCGCCACCAGTCCGAGGGCGTCGGCGTCCTCGTCGGCTGCCCGCGCGGCATCCCACACGACCGCCGTGGCGGCCTCCGCGCCGACGAGCATGTTCGCGCAGTGGTGTTTGACGGCCTGGAACGACCCGATGGTCCGACCGAATTGTTCGCGGACCTTCGCGTAGGCGACCGCGGTGTCCAGTGCATCGCGTGCCCCGCCCACCGCTTCGGCGGCGACCAGCGTCCGCGTGAGGGCCAGGGCGGTGGCGGCGAGTCTCGGCAGACGGACGACGGCGGCATCGGTCAACGACACCCTGGCCGAGCGCCGGGTCGGATCGAGGTCGGCCTGCGCACCCACGTCGACACCGGCCGCCGTCGATTCGATCACCAGTACGTCGTCATCGGTGATCAGCACCAGAAGGTCGGCGAGCGGTGCGCCGAGCACCGCGTCGACGACACCGGACGACTTGCCGTCGGACTCGGTCAGCCCCGGGGCGAGTCCGAGACCCGCGGTGATCGTGCCGTCGACGAGTGACCGCAACCAGCGGGCACGCGCCTCGTCGTCGGCACGGGCCAGGATCGCAGAGGCGAGCACGGTGGGCAGGAACGGCCCGGGTGCCACGGCGCGACCCAATTCCTCTGTCACCACGACCAACTCGGCCACACCGAAGCCGGACCCGCCGTACTCCTCGGCGACGTGCAGGCCCAACCACCCGAGGTCGGCGATCTCCTGCCAGAAGGTGGGCCTGGCCTCCTCCGACGCGTCGAGACGATCTCGCGCCTGCGCTCGCACCTTGCGGTCGACGGCGAATTCGCGTACCACCGAGGCGAGTTCGACGTGGTCTTCGGTCAGGGCAATACTCATGGCGACTCCCGGGATCGTCGGTCACCCGATCACACCATCTACCCGGCCCGCGGCGGGCCGCCTTGGGACAAAACGTCCGGGTTCGTCCCATCAGAGCCGGTTGCGATGAACGTCCTCAGGGCCGGTCGCCCTCGGCGACCGGCCGCTCCGGGTCCGACGACCACTGCGAGAACGACCCCGGGAACAAGGACGCGTCGATGCCGGCGACGGCGAGGGCCGCGATCTGGTGCGCCGCGTTGATCCCGGAACCGCAGTACACCACCACCCCGGTTCCGGCCTCCGCGTCGATGCCGACACCCGCGAACCGCCGCCGTAGCTCGTCGGCCGGATGAAATCGGCCGGACGTGTCGACGTTGTCCGCGGTCGGGACGTTGATCGCCCCGGGAATGTGACCCGCACGCGGATCGACCGGTTCGACGTCGCCGCGGTAGCGCTCGGCGGCGCGGGCGTCGAGCAGGTGGTCCGGTCCGGCCGCCACATCGTCGATGGTCGCGACCGGCAGGTGTCCGGCGGTGAGCGTCACCCGACCGGCCCGCGGGCGACCGCCGTCTCCCGTCGTCGTCCGCAGACCTTCGGCGCGCCACGCCGCGAGACCACCGTCGAGGAGTCGCACGTCGGCGACTCCCGCCCAGCGCAGCAGCCACCAGGCCCGGGCGGCGGCAAGATTGCCGGAGTCGTCGTAGACCACCACCGGGACGCCGTCGTCGATCCCCCATCGCCGGGCCGCCTCCTGGAGATCGGCAACGGCAGGCAGCGGGTGCCTACCCCCGACCGGCCCGGAGGGCGGGGCGGCCAGTTCGGAGTCGAGGTCGACGTAGACCGCGCCGGGGATGTGCCCCTCGCGGTAGGCACCCCGGCCGTCGAAGTCGCCCAACTGCCAGCGCACGTCCAACAGGACCGGTGGAGTGGACAGGAGCATCTCGGCCAGTTCGAGCGGGGCGATGAGGACCTCAGCCATGGCGGCGAGGGTACCAACGCACACCGATGGCAGAATTGGGGCAATCCGCCCATGCCCGGGCGCTGGCCATCCGCCGCCCTGTCGTCAACACCCTCAGGAGTCCATCCGTGGCGTTGTTTCCTGCCGTCGTCTTCGGACTCATCACGTTCTGGCTGCACCGGCGCATCGTGCGAGCGACTGCGATGCCACGTCCCTGGTCGATCATCGCCGACGTCGCGCTTGTCGTCCTGTGGGCGCTCGCACTCATCGGCTTCGCCACCGGACGCGTGCTCGACCCGTCGTGGGCGCGACCGATCGGCACCATCGGGCTGATCTGGCTCGCCGCCGTTTTCTACCTGTTCCTGGGCCTCGCGGTGGTGGGTCTCGTCTCGTTCGCCGCGCACGTCATCCGCTCGATCCGGCGTCGCCGTTCCGGCGTGCAGGACACCCCGGCCCTCGCCGCGCGTCGGGTCGGCAAGCTCCGGTTCGCGACCGCCGCGGTCGTGATCATCGCGCTCGGGGTCACCGGCTACGGCGTGTACGAAGCGTCTCGCCCCCAGGTCGTCGACGTCGACGCCACATTCGCGAGCCTGCCCCAGCAGTTCGACGGAACGCGCATCGCGGTGATCTCCGACCTCCACGTCGGTCCGGCCCGCGACGCGTCGTTCACCCAGCGCGTCGTCGACGACGTCAACGAGCAGAAGCCCGATCTCGTCGTCCTCGTCGGCGACCTGACCGATGGCACGATCCCGAACGTTCGCGACACGCTGGAACCCCTTGCAGACCTGCAGGCACCGCTCGGTGTGTTCGGCGTCAGCGGCAACCACGAGTACTACGCCGACGACGGCGGCCGGTGGCTCGACGTCTGGGAGGAACTCGGCGTGCGCACGCTGCGCAACTCGCGGGTCCCCATCGAGGTCGACGGCGCGACCATCACACTCGCAGGCATCTACGACGCCACCGCCCCGGAACCATATGAGCCGGACCTGCCGGCGGCCCTGGCGGGATCGTCCCCCGACGACTTCACCCTCCTTCTCGCCCACCAGCCCAAGCAGGCGGTGGAGGCCTCCGATCTCGGCGTCGACCTGCAGCTGTCGGGGCACACGCACGGTGGCCAGCTCTGGCCCATCCGCTATCTGGTGCGCGCCCAGCAGCCGACGATCACCGGGCTCGACCAGATCGGCGACACCGTCATCTACACCACCCGTGGCGCCGGCGCGTGGGGCCCGCCGGTCCGCGTCCTGACACCGCCGGAGATCACGATCCTCACGCTGCGATCGGCGGCCTCTGCCCCCTGAGGTTTCGCGCACACAATCCGTTCCCACTCATCCTTTTCGGTGAGCGGGAACGGATTCGGTGAGCGGGAACGGACCGTCAGCCGTTGATGTCCGACGGATGGGTTGCCAGCGGGGTGACCTTGATCTGCATGTACGGGAACAACGGCAGACCCGAGAGCAGGGTGTGCAGTTCGTCGTTCGACTCGACGTCGAAGATCGAGTAGTTGGAGTACTCGCCGACGATCCGCCAGATGTGCGGCCACTTCCCTGCACGCTGTAGATCCTGGGAGTACGCCTTCTCCCGCGCGACGGTTTCCGCACGTACCTCGGGATCGAGGTCGTCGGGGATGGCGACGTCCATCCGCACGTGGAACAGCATTACTTCGCCGGGTCCAGCACGAAGTCGTAGGAGATGGTGAAGCCGCCCTGGCCGTCGTCCTTCGGGTCCAGCACCAGCTCGGGCTTGACCGCGCTCGCGACGTCGTCGTCGTTGTGCGGGTCGCCCGGGAAGTACAGCTGCGCGGTGAGCTGCTCGTGGCCGGGCGCCGACACCTTGAGGTGCAGGTGCGCGGGACGCCACGGATGCCAGCCGGCAGCCGAGATCATCTTGCCGCACGAGCCGTCGGTCGGGATCATGTACGGCGCGGGTCGGATGGTGGTGATCTCGAACCGGCCGTCGTCATCGACGGTGAAGGTGCCGCGCAGGTTCCACTCCGGGATGCCGGGGGCGAACTGCGAGTAGTAGCCGTCGTCGTCGGCATGCCAGAGCTCGACCGTGGCGCCGGCGAGCGCGGAGCCGTCACAGGAGCGAACCTGACCGGTCCACACCAGCGGATCACCGGGCTCGTCGTCGCGCATCGGAACCGTGCCCTTGGCGCCGAGCTCCGGAGCGTCCGGAACGTAGTACGGGCCCTCGATGCTGCCCTTGTTGCCCTGGCGGTGTTCGGTCGCAACGTCTTCGACGACGTGCTCGACCCACACGTCGAGGAACAGCGGCCACTCGCCGTCCTCGCCGACGTTGATGAGCCACGCCTTGAGCGCGTTGTACTCGTCGTAGGTGACCTTGTGCTTGCGAATGGTCTCGTGCACGCCCGCGAGGACGTCGTTGATCAACATCGACACACGCTCGGGCGGGGTGTCCTTGACGGCCTCGAACGGCGACTTGTCCGCATGGAACCGTTCGGTCGCGGAGGCGCCGGACGCGGCGGCGGTGGCGACTTCCTGGGGATGCTCGGTGGTGGTCATGTCCTTCTCCTTGTTGCTCCGAGTCGTGGGGCTGCCACGAGACGTGTTGTGGGGGTCGTGCTTTCAGTTGTCGGTGCGGTACTTCTCGAGCTTGTCCGGGTCGACCTCGAAGCCGATGCCCGGCGCGGTCGACCGGTGCAGGTGGCCGTCGCGGATCTGCAGCGGCTCGGTCAGCAGGTCGTCGCTCATGTCGAGGAAGTTCGACAGCTCACCCGCGTAGCGCGAGGTCAGCTCGAAGGCGCTGCCGAAGGCGAGAGTGCAGGCGGTCCCGATCTGGCCGTCGATCTGGTTGCCCATGACGACCGGGACGCCGAGACCCTCCGCGAGATGGTGCGTACGCCGCGAGGTGGTGAAACCCGAACGCGCGGTCTTGATGCTGATGGCGGTCGCCGATCGGCCGAGGACCTCGCGGGTGACGTCGGCCGGCGTGGGCACCGATTCGTCGGCGATGAACGGTACCGCCAGCTGTTCGACGAGCCAGCGTCGGCCGAGGACATCCGCTGCGTCGCACAGCTCTTCGGCGAACAGCAGATCGAGGTCGGCCATCTCCCGCATGGCGCGCGCCGACTCGGCCGCCGTCCAACCCCGGTTGCCGTCGACGTACAGTTCGACGTCGCCGCCGAACCGCTCGCGCAGCGCGCGGACGACCGCGGTGTCGAGGGAGGCGGGATGACGTCCGACCTTCACCTTGAACGTGCGGATCCCGTAGGCGTCCACCATCTTCTCGGCTTCGGCGACCATCGCGGCAGGCTCGGCGAAACCGAGCATGTGACTGACCCGCAACCGATCGGTGTACCCGCCGAGCATGTCACCCACCGGAAGCCCGAGAACCTTGCCAAGTGCATCCCAGATCGCCATGTCCACAGCGGATTTCGCAGCGGGGTTGCCGACCGTCCGGGCCATCCGGGCGGCGACCACCTCGCGTTCCAGCAGGGTGAGGCCGACGACCGCGGGCGCGAAGATGCCCTCGATCACGGCGATGATGCCGTCCTGGGTCTCGCCATAGGTGAACGGACGGGGCGGCGCCTCGGCGACGCCGACCACGCCTGCGTCGGTGTGCACCCGTACCAGCACGTGGGTGGCGGCGTGCACCTCGCCGGAGGCGAACCTCAACGGCTTCACATACGGGATGGCGAACGGGATCGCCTCCACAGCGGTGATTTTCACGATTTCTCTCCAGATCGAGCACCCGTCCGGGCACTCAGGGAACGATGGTCGGCGACCCGATCGCCGCCGGCTGCGGTGACGAAGGCCGGATCGGTGTCGATGGCGTCATCCGGGGCGAAGGCTGCGGCGATGACGTCGGCGACCGCCGCGACGACCGGGTCGCCGGATCCCGATCTCCGGGCGAGTGCGACCTCAACGGTGTCGGCGTCGGCGAGGTCGCGCACCACCAGCCCGTCGAGCGGGAGCGAACGCACCGAAGCCGGGAGCAGGGAGACCCCCAGCCCCGCGGCGACGAGGGCCAGCAGCACCGCGGTGCCCGGCGCCTGGTGCGCCCGATGCGGGACGAATCCGGCTGCGCGACAAGTCCGCATCGCGGCATCGTTGACCGCCGAGTCCCGGCTGTCGTAGAGCACGAACGGTTCGTTGCGGAGGTCGGCGACCGAGACCACCGGCTCGACGGCCAGACGGTGATCGACCGAGACCGCGAGCACCATCGGCTCGACGTCGATGACCCTCGTCTCGATGTCCTCGCCGATCGCCGGCGGGCGGAGCACCCCGAGGTCGAGGACACCGGCACGCAGGGCGTCACACTGGCCCGGTGTGAGCATGTCGGACTGGATGCGGAGGTCCACGTCAGGCAACTCCCGTTTGACCACCCGAGCGATGCGCGGGAGGTGGGAGAAGGCAGCGATGCCGGTGATGCCGACCCGGACGACGCCGCTGCGGCCGGCGGCGATCCGACGCACGCCGTCCACGGCCTCGTCCACGCCCGCGAGAATTCGTTCGGCCTGGACCCGAAGGTATTGCCCGGCCGGGGTGAGCGACACCTGGCGGGTGGTCCGCGTGAACAGCGTGACGTCGAGCTCGGCCTCGAGCTGGCGAATGGCGTAGGACAGCGCGGGTTGCGCCACGTGCAACGACTCCGCCGCCTGCCCGAAATGGCAGGTGTCGGCCACGGCGGCGAAGTACCGCAAGTGCCGTAGCTCCATGACCTGCCTCGTCTCGTACCGATCGACACCGCGGCTGTGACCGCGGACACGTCTCACGGTAGAGCGTCGATCCATACATGACAAAGACATAAATTGCGTCGATTGATGAATCAGATCGATCAATCGACTACTGGGTCAGGACTGGCAAATACCCCGGTGTGATCGCCGCCACGTGCTGCCACAGTGCAGAGAGCAGCCCACTTCTGGAGGTACACGACCATGACCGCGTCAGTATCGGAACATCTGAACCACGTGAACTCGGTCCTCGGCGACGCGGTCGTCGACGACCGCGACGCCGGTGTCTACCGCGCCAACCGGCGGATCTTCACCGATGAGGACATCTTCGAGCTGGAGATGAAGCACATCTTCGAGGGCAACTGGATCTACCTCGCGCACGAGAGTCAGGTCCCCGAGCCCGGTGACTACGTCACCACCTACATCGGTCGGCAGCCCGTGGTCATCACCCGCGACAAGAGCGGCGAACTGCACTGCCTGATCAACGCGTGCGCGCACCGCGGCGCGATGATCTGCCGACGCAAAACCGACAACCGCATGACACTGACCTGCCCGTTCCACGGGTGGACCTTCCGCAACGACGGAACGCTGCTCAAGGTCAAGGACCCCGACGGCGCCGGCTACCCGGACACCTTCGACGTCGACGGTTCGCACAACATGACCGAGGTCGCCCGCTTCGACAGCTACCGCGGCTTCCTGTTCGGCAGCCTGAACGACGACGTCAGTTCGCTCGACGACCATCTCGGCGACACGCGCGTCGTCATCGACATGCTCGTCGACCAGTCCCCCGACGGGCTCGAGGTCCTGCGCGGCGCATCCACCTACACCTTCGACGGAAACTGGAAAGTACAGGCGGAGAACGGCGCCGACGGTTATCACGTCACCGCCACCCACTGGAACTACGCGGCCACCACGTCGCGTCGCGGCACCGGCGAGTCGAAGAACGACACCAAGGCGCTCGACGCCGGCGGCTGGGGGAAGTCCGGCGGCGGATACTGGTCCTACCCCAACGGCCATCTGTGCCTCTGGACCTGGGCGGCCAATCCCCAGGACCGCCCGCTGTGGGATTCGCTGGAGCAGCTCAAGGAGATCCATGGCGACGCCAAGGGCGAGTTCATGGTGAAGGGTTCGCGCAACCTGTGCCTGTACCCGAATGTCTATCTGATGGACCAGTTCTCGACGCAGATCCGCCACTTCCGCCCGATCGCCCCGGACAAGACCGAGGTCACCATCTACTGCATCGCACCCAAAGGGGAGAGCGACTCCGCCCGGGCGCACCGCATCCGTCAGTACGAGGACTTCTTCAACGCCTCCGGCATGGCCACGCCCGACGACCTCGAGGAGTTCCGCTCGTGCCAGCTCACGTTCCGGGCGCAGGCCGCGCCGTGGAACGACATGAGCCGAGGCGCCGAGCACTGGCTCACCGGGCCCGACCCCGTCGCCGAATCGTTGGGCATGACCGGGGTGATCTCGGCCGGCGTCAGGAACGAGGACGAGGGCCTCTACCCCGTCCAGCACGGTTACTGGCTCGAGACGATGCGCGCCGCCGCAGCCGCCGAACAACGCATCTCCGCCACCGAGCACTGAAAGGGAAGGTCATGACGAACGTCCACATCGACTCCACTGCACCGACGTCCACCCGAGACGCCGCCGACGCGACCGGGAAACTCATCACCCAGAACATGATCGAACAGTTCCTCTATCGGGAGGCGCGTCACCTCGACGACCGCGAGTTCGAGAAGTGGCTCGACTGTTACGCCGACGATGTCGTCTACTGGATGCCGGCGTGGGACGACCGGGACCGCCTCACCGAGGACCCCCACCGCGAGATCTCGCTCATCTACTACGGCAACAAGGGCGGTCTCGAAGACCGGGTCTTCCGCATTCGTACCGAGCGGTCGTCGGCGACGTCGCTTCCGGAGCCGCGGACGAGCCACAACATCACCAACGTGGAGGTCATCGACCGGCACGGTGACCTGGTCGACGTCCGATTCAACTGGCACACCATGTATTTCCGGTACAACACCATCGACCCGTACTACGGGACCTCGTTCTACACGATCGACTTCTCCGGCGAGCACCCGCTGATCCGACGCAAGACGATCGTGCTCAAGAACGACTACATCCATCACGTCGTCGACGTGTACCACTTCTGAACGGTTTCCCGGCCGCTCAACCCATCTCACTCTCATCGAGGACCCCTTCATGACTGTCACCCCGGAGGCGGGTGTCCGCAACGACACCGGCGACACCGACGCGACCACCCACCAGGTGGCACTGTCCTTCGAGGACGGGGTCACCCGATTCATCACGTGCCGCGAAGATCAGACCGTCGCCGACGCGTCGTACCGTCAGCGCATCAACATTCCGCTCGACTGCCGCGACGGCGCATGCGGCACCTGTAAGTCGTTCTGCGAGTCCGGCGATTACGACGGCGGCACGTACATCGACGACGCCCTCAGCGACGACGAGTCGGCACAGGGATATGCGCTGCCTTGCTGTATGAAACCGAGATCCGATCTGTTCCTGCAGATTCCGGCGACATCGGACATCGCCAAGACACAGGCGGCCAGATTCACCGGGACCGTCGTCGAGCTCGACCGATTGTCGGAATCCACCGTCCGGCTGGGTATCCACATCGAGAATCGCGGACAACTGGCGTTCTTGCCGGGTCAGTACGTGAACATCGAGATCCCCGGCAGCGATGACGGGCAGGGCAACCCGGTCACCCGGTCGTACTCGTTCGCCAACGGGCCGCACGAGGACCGGCTGATCTTCCTGATCAAGCTGACGCCCGGTGGGGCCATGTCGAGCTATCTCACCGACCGTGCCGCCCGGGGCGAACCGATCGCCTTCACCGGTCCGCACGGTTCCTTCTTCCTCCGCGAGGCGGACCGGCCGGTGCTGTTGCTGGCCGGGGGTACCGGACTTGCGCCGATCCTGTCGATGTTGCGAAAGTTGCACTCGGACAACAGCCGGCGCAAGGTTCACCTCATCTACGGGGTGTCCACCGACGTCGACCTGGTGGCCGTCGACGAGATCGAGTGGTTCACCGGCCGACTACCCGGGTTCACGTGGGATCACTGTGTCTCCGACCCGGCGAGCTCAGCACCCAACAAGGGTTACGTGATGAGCCTGATCGGCCCCGGCCACCTCAACGACGGCGACGTGGCGATCTATCTCTGCGGTCCTCCACCGATGGTGGAATCGGTCCGGCAGCACGTCACACAGGCCGGAATCGAGCCGACCGGCTTCTACTACGAGAAGTTCGCGCTCGCCGCGCAGGGAACCACAGACCTCGCCGCCGGCCCGGATGCGCGCGGCACGACCGGCACAACGAGCGTCGGCGACGCGGCTTCCGACGACATCACGCCGAAATCTTCGCGAGCACAGCCCATCGACGAGCAGACGCACGCCGACGCCCTCCTGTTCGCCCCGGACGCACGGGCGATCGCCGGACAGGAGACGCTCCCGTCCACGGACCTCGACGCATGGTCGGGTCCCCGCCCCGCCGCGACCGAGGACGCCCGCTGGCGAATCGCAGGTCAACTCATCTGGCCCCACGCGTCGGGAGCCCGGGCCGGTGACGTCGATGCCGATACCGTCGCCACGGTGTCGCAGCCCGGGGCACCGGCTCGTTCGATAGCCGGGCAGGAGATGTTCGCCGCATCGGACATCACTGCGCTCCACACCCACCCCGCACCGACGCGCACACCGACGGGGACTCCCGACCTCGCCGCGCCCGCCGCGCCGACCGTCATCGGCTCACATGGATATCAGATCGGTGAGGAGCATCCGGAGATCACCGAGTCCGACGCGCTCTTCGAGGCGCGGGCCGCTCTCGAACTGGGCGCACTGGAGCTGACTTTCGGCCGGTTGTCCACCCAGCAACTGGCGGGTTACCGCCTGCTCGCCGACGCCACGGTGCCCTACGTCGACGGCGACCGGTTCGTCGATTCCGCCGAGTACACGGAGACCAACGCCGCGTTCCACGACTATCTGTTCCTGCTCACCGGCAACGATCACCTCCTCGAGGCCTACAAGGCCCTCGGTGTGAAAGGCCGGATGAGCGAGGTGTTGCGGCACGCGACATGGTGTCACCCACTGTGCGCCCAGGACCACCTCGACATCGTGACCGCGTTCGCCTCCGGCGACCACGACGCCGCCCGGGCGTTGATCGTCGCCCATGCCGACCACTCCAAGCAGACCATGCGACAAGCGATGTCCGACCAGATCGGCTCGCGGCGGCCACGTTTCGTCACCCCGGGGCGGTTCACCGGCAAGGTCGTGCTGATCACCGGTGCCGCACAGGGTATCGGGGAGCAGACCGCGCGCCGGATCAGCGCCGAGGGCGGGCAACTCGTGCTGGCCGACCGTTCCGAACTCGTCGACGACGTAGCCCGCGAACTCGCGGTGACCGGGCCCGGTGCGGTGTCGGCCGTCGCCGACCTCGAGACCTTCGCCGGCGCCGAGGCCGTCGTCCGGCGTGCGATCGACTCCTACGGCCGGGTCGACGTGCTCATCAACAACGTCGGCGGCGCGATCAACTTCAAACCGTTCACCGAGTTCACCGACGAACAGATCCGCACCGAGATCGACCGGTCTTTGATGACCACCCTGTTCACCTGCCGTGCGGCGCTGCCGTCGATGGTGCGTTCCGGACGCGGCGTGATCGTCAACGTCTCGTCCGCCGCGACCCGGGGAATCCATCGAATTCCTTACTCCGCGGCCAAGGGTGCGGTCAACGCGCTGACCGCGTCGCTGGCGCTCGAGTACGCCGACCACGGCATCAGGGTTGTGGCCACGGCACCGGGCGGAACCGAGGCACCACCGCGCCGCATCTCACGCGGCACCCCGGAACCGCACAGCAGCACCGAAACACAGTGGTACCAGGCGCACATCGACCAGACCCTGTCGTCGTCGACGATGCACCGGTACGGCACGCTCGACGAACAGGCGGCAGCCCTCTGTTTCCTCGCCTCGGACGAGGCGTCCTACATCACCGGGACCGTGCTCCCTGTCGCCGGCGGTGACCAGGGTTGAGCCGCCCGGCGAGGCCCTAGTATGGACCGATGATGGTCACCGGCGGGTGTGTCGGCCGCGACCGCGAGATCGAGTTGCTGTCCTCGCGGCTCGATGCCGTGTCGGAGGCAGGTGTGCTGGCCGTCACGGGAGATCCCGGCATCGGCAAGTCGACACTGCTGAGGCACCTGGTCCGGCGGCGATTGTCCGCTCCGACAACCGGTCCCACGTTGTGGGCCACGGTGTCACCATGGCGAGCGCACACGCCCGGCGCGCTCATCCGGCAGCTGGTACAGGACCGGTCCGACGTCACACCCGCGACCGATACCGTCCCGTCCCCGGACGACCTGCTCGACGGACTGCTCGCAGCGGTCGCGGCTCCCGCGGAGCCATCGAGCGAGATGACGAGTGACATGGCCGCACTCATCGCCATCGACGATGCCGACCTCGCCGACGAGGAGTCCCTGCAGACGCTGGCCTCGCTGACGCGTGAGCACCGGGATCGTCGAATCCTGGTCATCGTCACCATGTCTCGTCCGGGCGCCCGGCTCGTCGGCAGTGCGCTCGGGGAGTTGCGGCTCGACGGCCTGGACGCACAGGGCACGGCGGACATCGCCGCGCAGCGTGGCATCGTGCTGCACCCGTCGATGCAGACGGAACTGGCCCGGCACACCGGCGGTAATCCGCGCGACATCGTGGCCCTGCTCGACGAGGTCCCGGCGCTCACCTGGTCCCGCACCGGCGTGGCGCTGCCTGCACCGTCCCACGTCGTCGTCGCGGTCCGAGACCGATTGCCGGACAACGGCACGCCCGCCCGATCGCTGATCGAGGCGCTCGCCATCCTCGACCCTGCCGAACCCCTGGCCACCGCGATCGCCCTCGCCGGGATCACGGACCCGCTCGGCGCCATCGACGACGCGCAGGCAACCGGACTGGTTACGGTCGACCGAGCGCTGACACCCGCAGAGGCGCAACCGCGCCTGGCCGGCCCGCTGGTCCGAGCCGCCGTCCTCGAGGTCCTCGGCATGAAAGCAGTGGGCGAGGCCCACCGCCGGGCCGCGGACACGGTCGACGACCCCGCCCGGCAACTCCATCACCGCGTCGCGGCCACCTCGACCGTCGACGCCACCCTCGCCGACGACCTCGCCGCTCTCGCACGGGCCCGCGGCGCCGACGGCGCGTGGGCCGAGGCCGCCGGGCTGTACCGGCAGGCGGGCCGACTCACCCCCGACCCGTTGCGGCGCGACACCAGGATGACGCTCGCGGTCGATTCGCTACTCGCCGCGGGAGATTGCACAGGCGCGGGCGCCCTGGTCCCGACCGTGGAGAGCCTGCGCGAGACACCCCTGCGCAACGCGACCCTGGCGTACCTCGCCATCCTGCGGGGACGGTCGGCGGAGGCGCAGCTGCGTCTCGATCGGGCGTGGGCGATCGTCAACGTCGAGCGCGAACCCGATGTCGCCGCCCTGATCGCGCAGCGTCACGTCCTGCACAATCTGGTCCGATGTCAGGGCACCGAACTGGTGGAGTGGGCGGATCGGGCGAACGCGATGGCCGACACCGGTTCCGCCGCACGCGTGGAGGCCGCGGTCATCCGCGGGCTCGGACTGGCGTGGTCGGGACACCCGGACGCCGCCCGTGCCGAGTACGAGACGGTCTCCGAGCGCGTCCGCTACGGCGCGCAGGCGCAGCGCGCGATCATGGGACGCGGCTGGCTGCGCCTCGGTCTCGACGAGATCGACGCCGCCCGCAGCGATCTCGAGACCGCCGTGTCGATGGCACAGCTCGGCGGGTCCACCCGGATCACCCTGTGGGCACTGGCCTGGCTCGCCCGCGTCCAGTTCCTCACCGGCGACTGGGATGGCGCCCTGCGTGGCGTCGAGGCCGGTCGCGCTCTCGCCCGCAGCAGTGGCATCGCGTTGACCACTCCCCTCCTCAACTGGACTGCGAGCCAGATCCATTCGCTGCGCGGCGACTGGGAGGACGCCCACCGGAGTGTGGCACAGAGCAGCACCTCCATCGGCGACTACGAGATCATGCGGATACCCGACCTGCTGGCCCGGGCCCAGCTGGCCGAGGCCGCAGCGGATTACGGCAAGGTCCGACGAGTACTCACCCCGCTGGTCGCAATGACCGAGTCCGTCCCGGCGCTCTCCGAGCCGGGCTTGTGGCCGTGGGTCGACGTCCTCGCCAACGCACTGGTGCTCGAGGGGCGACACGACGACGCCGACGATCTGCTGTGTCGCTACGAGTCCCGGTCCGCCGAGCGGGGACACCGATCGTCGGCTGCCCGGATGAAGTACGCACGTGGTCGCCTCCTGGGCGCGACCGGTGACATCCACGGCGCACGACGGACCTTCGAGGAGGGCATCGAACTCCTCGACGGTCTCGGCCTGCGCTACGACCAGGCACGGGTGAACTTCGCCTACGGCCAGACGTTGCGACGCGCCGGCAAGCGCCGCGCCGCGGACGCCGTCATCGGGACTGCCCGCGATCTGTATCTGTCGCTGGGCGCCACCACCTATGTCGAACGCTGCGAACGCGAACTGAAGGCCGGCGGTCTCGCGACGTCTCGTGGCGAGAACCACACCGCCGCAACGGGTGCCGTCGAACTCACGCCCCAGGAGGAGGCGGTGACCGCCCTCGTCGCGCGTGGCCTGTCGAACCGGGAGGTGGCGGCCGAGCTCTACATCTCACCGAAGACGGTGCAGTACCACCTGACCCGGATCTACGCGAAACTCGGCGTGAAGTCCCGCGCCGAGCTGGCGGCCTTGCGGCGGTGAACTCCCGGTTTCAGTCCTCGATCGCGTCGACAAGGCCCCACGACAACGCTCGAGAGGCCTCGATGGTCTCGCCGGTGACGAAGAGATGCAGCGCCCGCCACCGGCCGATGCGCCGGGGCACACTCACGGTGCCACCGGCACCGGGGATGAGTCCCATGGACACCTCCGGCAGTCGGAGCCGAGTGTCCGGTCTCGCGACGACCCGTCGCGCAAACGCGGGAATCTCGATACCTGCGCCCACACAGTGCCCGTGCAGCCGGACCTCGACGCGATCGGCCAGAGCAGCCATCAACCGTCCGGCCCCGCCCCGCGTGCGAACGAGATGTGCCGTCGTCGCGTCGGGCATGTGACCGAACTCGTCGAGATCGCCGCCCGCACAAAAGGAGCTTCCCGCGCCGTCGAGGACGACACGGCGGATCGTGCCGTCGACGACCGCGACCCGCAACGACTCGACCAGTGCGTCGCGCAGCGCCGTACCGTAGGCGTTGCGGCGCTCGGGCCGGTTGAGGGTGATGTACAGGGTGTCGTCGACACGATCGAGCAGGACGGGGTCGACCGTCATCGGCGGAAGTGGTCGTCCCTGGGCGCGCCGCGCGGTGAGCCACGCACCGAACTCGGGGCCCGCCTGCAGTGTCGAGTACGCGAACGACTCGACGTCGATGGCCGGGATCGGTTCGAGGGGCTCGGCGGCTCGGAGCACCTGTGCCGCCACCAGAGCCGCGGTCGGGGTCCGGCCGACTGATTCCAGGAACCGTCCGATCGCCGCATCCACGTCGTCGACGGCGACGACGGCCCGGTCGTCGCACCCGGGCGCGTACGTGACATCGAGTGCGGAGAGCAAGGGGCGCAGCGCGGGGTCCGGCGTCCGTCGAGAAATACCGACGAGGATGGTCTCGGCGGTCGCCGCCCGTTCGGCGGCGCCGGCGATGTCGGTGACCGACCGATCGTCCGCATCGAGGTCGACCACGACAACCGGGTCGGTCAGCGCCGCGTGGTGACCGAAGAGCTCGCCCCCGCCGATGGTCGGTGCGACCGCCAGATCCGCGATCGAGAGACGACGACCGCCCATGCCATGACCTCCTGTGTGCCCGTGCGGACGGTAGCATTTCGGCCGTGCACAGCGACGCGCCCCGTGACCCGGTGCGCGCATGGGCAGACAGCGGGATTCCCCACCTGACCGGTCGCCCCGACGGCCCGCCCGTGATACCGATGGGCGACGCCGCAGCCCGGGCACGGCAACTGACCGACCACATCCGGCTGGCCAGCGAGGGCGCGGTCGACGTCGACGGGGCCGTCCTGCTGGCCGAACGAGCCGCTCTGACCGGATTCCACCGCCGCGGTGCGGTGACCCTCGGCGGGACGGGGCGACTGCTGCCGGCCACCGACGGGTGGGTCGCGGTGAACTGTGCCCGCCCCGACGATGTCGCGCTTCTCGGCGCTGTCGTGGGACGCGACATCGGGAATGATCCCTGGCCGGCGGTCGCGGACTGGCTCGGCGAACACAGCCGGGCCGAGTTCGACGAACGAGCGGCGATGCTCGGCGTCGCAGCCGGTTCGGTGGCCCGCGACGACGAGGTGACTGCCGCCGCGTGCGGTGCCCCGACGCCGACGGGCGACCCGCGTTCGGTCGCGGACATGCTGGTGGTCGACTTCAGCGCGCTGTGGGCCGGCCCGTTGTGCGCGCACCTGCTGGGTTCGGCGGGTGCCCGCGTGGTGAAGGTGGAGACCCCGCAACGCCCCGACGGGGCGCGCAGCGGGAACGCCGACTTCTACCGGCTACTTCACGGCGGCCACGAGTCCGTCGTCCTGGACCCGGCGGTGGCGGCCGAACGCGGCGCTCTGCATCGGCTCGTCGCATCTGCCGACATCGTCATCGAGGCGTCGCGTCCACGAGCCCTGCGCGGGTTCGGTCTGGACAGCGCGGAGTTCGTGTCGGCCGGCGCCACGTGGATCTCGATCACGGCCGCGGGACGTGGTTCGGAGCGAATCGGTTTCGGCGACGACGTCGCCGCGTCCGCCGGTCTCGTCGCCTACGACCACACCGGGGCGATGTTTGTCGGGGATGCCATCGCCGACCCGTTGGCCGGACTCACCGCCGCGGCTCTCGCCATGAGTGCCACCGACGGCGGTGTGCTGTGGGACGTCTCGATGCGCGCGACCGTGGCCGCGACGGTCGGCGCGACACCCACACCGGCGGCCCGTTCCGACGCCGGGCGATGGATTGTCGACACCGCATCCGGTCCCGCGGTCCTGGCCCCGCCCACGCGACGTCCCACGGCTCGGCACGCACCGCGGTCCGGACGCGACACGTCCGCGGTCCTCGACTCTCTCGGGATCCGGCTGTGAGTCGGCTCGTGATCACGAACGTGACACTCCACGAGGGCATTCGGGACGTGGCTGTGGAGAACGGACAGATTTCCGAGATCGGGGTGGGCCTGCCGACGACCGGCGCCGAGGTCATCGAGGGCCGCGGCGGCGCGCTCATCCCCGGCCTCCACGACCACCACATCCATCTGCACGCACTGGCCTCGGCACGCAACTCGGTCCGGTGCGGCCCACCACACGTGACCGGCCCCGAGGAACTCGCGGCCGCGCTCGCCACCGCACCGTCATCGGACAATCAGGGATGGGTGCGGGGCGTCGGTTACGTCGAAACCGTTGCCGGACTTCTCGATCTGGCCGCGCTCGACCGATTGCACGCCCGGCGGCCCGTCCGCGTGCAACATCGGAGCGGTGCGGTGTGGTTCCTCAACTCTGCCGCCGCAGCCGCGGTGGACCTCGCGTCCGGAGACCACCCCGGCATCGAACGCGACGAGTCGGGTTCACCGACCGGGCGCCTCTGGCGCGCCGACACCTGGCTGCGCGAGCGACTCGGCGGCGCGGGCCCGCCCGATCTGGCAGGCGTGGGAGCCGAACTCGCCCGGTTCGGTGTCACCGGCGTCACCGACGCGACGCCGGATCTCGCTCCCGGCAGCCTGGCCCACCTGATCGACGAGCACGTCACAGGTGCACTGCCCCAGCGTCTTCATCTCCTCGGCGCCGAGCAGGGGACCCCGCTGCCGCGTCCGACGGTGACCCTCGGACCCCACAAGATCGTGCTCGCCGACTCCGCCCTCCCCGACTTCCCCACCCTGTGCCGCGCCATCCGCGACGTCCACCTCGGGAACCGAGGGGTCGCCGTGCACTCGGTCAGCCGAGAGTCCCTGCTCCTGTTCCTCGCGGCACTCGACGAGACTGGCGGTCACCCTCAGGACCGGGTCGAACACGGCGCGATCATCGCCGCCGAGACCGTCCACGAACTACGGCGACGAGGCCTCACCGTGGTCACCCAGCCGGGTTTCATCTCCGACCGCGGCGACGACTACCTCGACCGGCTCGACGGCGATGACATCGACGATCTGTACCGGTGCCGCTCTCTCGTGGACGCCGGCGTCGCCGTCGCCCTGTCGAGCGACGCCCCATACGGACCCACCGATCCCTGGTCGGTCATCGCGGCCGCGGCCGACCGACGAGCTCCGGACGGGCGCGTCATCGGACCCGGTGAGCGAGTGGACCACGCCGGCGCCCTGGGCATGTATCTCGCTCCGCCGGAGGCGCCGGGGAAATCCCCACGCACCGTTGAGGTGGGCCGGCCCGCCGACCTCGTCCTGCTCGCGGAATCTCTCGAACACGCGCTGATCGACGGATCAGATGCAGTGCGGTGCACACTGATCCGTGGAGACATCGCCTATCACCGCTGAGCGGTCACCGCCGCCCGATCGGTCACAGGCGCACCGGTCTTGTCCGCAACGACTTCCAGGTCGACACCCGGGGCGTACTCGACGACGTCGAAACCTGTTCCGGCGATGTCGAACACACCGAGGTCGGTGATCACGCGACTCACCACACCGCGGCCCGTCAGCGGGAGCGCGCAACCCTCGAGCAGCTTGGGTTCACCCTTCTTGGTGACGTGGTCCATCAGCACGATGACCCGGCCTGCGCCGTTGACCAGGTCCATGGCGCCACCGATGCCCTTCACGAGGGCCCCCGGCACCATCCAGTTGGCCAGGTCGCCGTTCATCGCGACCTGCATGCCACCGAGGACCGCGACGTCGACGTGGCCACCGCGGATCATCGCGAAGCTCGTGGCCGAATCGAAGTACGACGCCCCGGGCAGCACCGTCACGGTCTGCTTGCCGGCGTTGATGAGGTCGGGGTCGACCTCGTCATCGTAGGGAAACGGCCCCACGCCGAGGATGCCGTTCTCGGCGTGCAGGTGAACACCCGAGTTGTCGGGCATGAGGTCGGGAATCATCGTGGGCAACCCGATTCCCAGGTTGACGTAGTCGCCGGGGGTGAGTTCGCGGGCGGCGCGGGCGGCCATCTCGGTACGGGTCCAGGTCATCTCGACACTCCTAGGCTGATGGGGATGCGGCGGGACGTTCACGGACGGTGCGCTTCTCGATCCCCTTGCGCGCCACCTGCTCCGGGGCGAGTTCGACGATCCGCTGCACGAAGATGCCGGGCAGATGGATCTCGTCGGGTCCGAGTTCGCCGACCTCGACCACCTTCTCCGCCTCGACGATCGTGACGCGCCCGGCCATCGCCGCCGGCGGGTTGAAATTCCTTGCGGCGGCGTGGAACCGGCAATTGCCGTCGGTGTCGGCGGCCGCGGCCCGGATGAGTGCGTAGTCGGTGACGATCGACTCCTCGAGGACCATCTCCCGGCCGTGGAAGGTCCGAACCTCCTTGGGCGGCGACGCCTCCGCGATGGTGCCGTCGGAGTGGTAGCGCCAGGGCAGCCCGCCCTCGGCGACGAGCGTGCCGACGCCGGTGGGGGTGAAGAACGCCCCGATCCCGCTTCCGCCGGCCCGCATGCGTTCAGCCAATGTCCCCTGCGGCGTGAGTTCGACGGTGACCTCGCCGGACAGGAACTGGCGACCGAATTCCTTGTTCTCGCCGATGTAGGACGCGACCACCCGGTCGATGCGACGGGCCTCCAGCAGCAGCCCCAGGCCCGCGCCGTCGGCTCCGCAGTTGTTGGAGACGATGGTCAGGTTCGCGGCGCCCTGCTCGAGGAGTGCGTCGATGAGAAATCCTGGGATGCCGGCCAGCCCGAAGCCGCCGACCGCGATACTCGCGCCGTCGGGGATGTCGGCGACCGCCTCGGCCGCCGACGCCGCGAGTTTGATCGGGCCGCCGGGACGGTCGACGACCGTCGTCGTGGCGGCACTGTCGCGAGTGCTCATTGTTGCTCCAGGTGCTCGAGAAGTGCGGGTGTGATGGTGCCGGGTTGTTCGGCGTTGGCGAGGTGGGCCGAGTCCGGGACCACCAGCAGACGGCCGTTCGGCACGGCATCGACGATGTCGCGCAACAGATCCGGTGGGGTGGCCGGGTCGTCGGCGCCGGCGATCGCCAGTGTGGGCGCGATGATCGACGACAGCTCGGCCCGCTGATCCATCGCGGCGATCGCCTCGCAGCAGGCCGCGTATCCCTCGGTGGGGGTGGCGGCGACCATGGCCTCGTACCCCTGTTGCGCTTCGGTGTTCGCGGCGAGGTATCCGGGGGTGAACCACCGCTGGACCACGGCCGCGGCGACCGCCGAGGTGCCGTCGGCGCGCACCAGCGCGGCACGGTCGGTCCAGCCCTGTGCCGGCGGCAGGTACGCGGCGGTGCACAGCAGGGCCAACCGGTTCACACGTTCGGGATTCCGTGCGGCGACGCGCATCATGGTCATCCCGCCGAGCGAGAGCCCGACGAGGTGCGCGCGTTCGATGTCGAGGCGCTCGAGAAGCCCGATCACGTCGTCGGCCAGATCGTCGATCGAGTACGGGCCCGGTGGCACAGGCGAATCTCCGTGCCCGCGGGTGTCGTAGCGCACGACACGGAATCGCTCCTCGAGCGCGGCGATCTGGGCGTCCCACATCCGATGTGTCGACCCCAGCGAGTTGGACAAGACGACGGCCGGCCCGTCGGGACGACCCGTGACGACGGCGTGGACCTGCGCGCTCATCGGGTCGCCTCGAAGATCGCGGCGAGTCCCTGTCCGCCGCCGATGCACATCGTCTCCAGGACGTACCGACAGTCGCGGCGGCGCGCTTCGTACGCCGCCGTGGCGAGGATGCGGGCGCCGGTGGCTCCGATGGGATGACCCAGCGAGATACCGGACCCGTTGGGGTTGAGCCGTTCGTCGGTCGGGTCGATCTTCCACTCCGCCAGGCAGGCGAGCACCTGGGCGGCAAAGGCTTCGTTGAGTTCGATGAGGTCGATCTCGTCCAGCGTGAGGCCGGCGCGGTCGAGGGCGGCGGCGGTGGCCCCGACCGGGCCGATGCCCATGACCTCGGGCTCGCAGCCGGTGACCGCCCAGGAACGCAGCGCCAGAAGGGGTTCGAGCCCGCGGCGCTCGGCCTCGGCGCGCGTGGTGACCACGGCCATGGCCGCGCCGTCGTTCTGCCCGGATGCGTTTCCGGCCGTGACCGTCGAGTCAGCGTCGACCTTGAGTCGCAAGGGGCGCAGAGCCGCAAGCGATTCGACGGTGGCGTCGGCGCGCGGGTGCTCGTCACGATCGACGATGGTGTCGGGGCGGCCGCGGCGGCCGGGGATGGTGACGGGCACCAGTTCGTCGGCGAAGCGGCCGCTGTCGTGCGCCGCGATCGCCCGTTCGTGGGAGCGGGCCGCGAACTCGTCCTGCTCGATCCGCGAGATGCCGTATCGCGCCCGGAGATTCTCGGCGGTCTCGATCATCCCGCCCGGAACCGGGTGTGACTCGCCGCCCGCGGTCAGACGCCCGCGGTCGAGGCGATCGCGGAGTTCGACGCCGCCCTGCCTGATTCCCGACCGGAGGCCGAGCGCGTAATGCTCGACGGTCGACATCGACTCGGCACCACCGGCGACGACCAGGCGGGCGCCACCGGCCGCGACGGCGGCGGCACCGGTCAGGATCGCCTGCAGGCCGGAACCGCAGCGCCGGTCGACCTGCATTCCCGGTACGCCGACACCGAGTCCGGCATCCAGCGCCGCGATCCGGCCGAGCGCAGGCGACTCCCCGTTGGGGTAGCCCTGCCCGAGGATCACGTCGTCGACATCGCCCTCCCCGAGCCCGGTGCGTGCCGTGAGTTCGCGAAGGAGGTCGGTGGCCAGCCGGGTGACCGGGATCGTCGACAGTGCGCCACCCATGCGTCCGACCGGGGTACGCAGCGGAGAACAGACGACGATGTCGGTACCCGCGCCCGTGCTGGAAGTAGCCATGCCACCACAGTAGGAACCGCCGCCGATATGGAGAAGTATCCATATCAGGGCTTTTGATACGCAGTGGATATCAAACGCTTAGACTGGCCGCATGGAGCTGCGACACCTGCGGTACTTCCGCGCCGTCGCCGAGGAGCTGCACTTCGGCCGGGCCGCCCGGCGACTTCACATGGCCCAGCCACCGCTGTCCCAGCAGATCCGTCAACTCGAGGACGAGCTCGGCGTCGCACTGCTGGTCCGGTCGACGCGGCGCGTCGAGCTGACCCCGGCAGGTGCGGACTACCTGGAGCGAGCCGTCGCAATCCTGGACTCGGTCGACGCCGCATCGCGGCAGGCGCAGCGGATCGCCGACGGACGTGCAGGCACCCTGTCGATCGGGTGCGTGGGTTCGGCCACCTACTCGCTGCTACCCGCACTGGTGCGCGCACTCAGCGACGAGCTACCAGATGTGGACGTGAGCGTTCGCGGCGAGATGCTGGCACCCGCCCAGATCACCGCGCTCACGGCCGGGGACATCGACCTCGCGTTGTTGCGGATGCCGATCGACACGACCGGACTGCATGTCGAGCCGATCCGCAGCGACCGCCTCATCGTGGCTCTGCCCCACGACCATCAACTCGCCCGCGGCGCATCAGATGCGGCCGTCGACCTCGCGCTTCTGGGCGGCGACGACTTCATCGTCCACGCGGGCGGCGGAAAGTCGATCATGCACGGCGTCCTGTCGGCCGCCGCCGGACGCGCGGGATTCGTGCCGCGCATCCGGCACGAGGTCGAGGAGACGTCGACGCTCGTGACGCTGGTCGCCGCCGGGGTGGGGGTCGCCCTGGTCCCCGAACCCACCTCGGCGCTCGGCGTACCGGGCGTCGTCTACCGGCCGCTCGACACCGACGACGAGGTCGAACTCGCCGTCGCGTTCCCGGACGGGCGCCGGACCCCGCTCGTCGACCGGGCTTTGTCGGTACTACGCACCCTCTCCTGATCGCCTGAACCCACCCCTTTTCGGCAAATCCACCCACCGCACAGGGGGTGGAAATGCCGAAAAAGGGTGGGTTTGCGAACGTTTCTGATCAGCGGTGGGTGAAGTTCGGGTCCCGCTTCTCGACGAAGGCGGCCATGCCCTCGGTCTGGTCGTCGGTCGCGAACGTCGAGTAGAAGAGCGCGCGCTCGGCGCGGACGCCCTCGACCAGGCTCGACTCGAAGGCGCGGTTGACCGCGTCCTTGGCGGCCGCGGACGCGATGAGCGACTTCGAGGCGATGACCTCGGCGACCTCGATGGCGGCGGCGCGGCAGTCCTCCTTGGGAACGACCCGCGACACGAGGCCGAGGCGTTCGGCCTCGTCGACCTTCATCTGCCGGCCGGTCAGCACCATGTCCATCGCCTTGGCCTTGCCGACGGCGCGAGTGAGACGCTGCGAGCCGCCGATGCCGGGGATGACACCCAGGTTGATCTCGGGCTGGCCGAAGACGGCGTTGTCGCCGGCGATGATGGTGTCGCACAGCATCGCGAGCTCGCAGCCGCCGCCGAGTGCGTAACCGGTGACCGCGGCGATGATCGGGGTGCGCGCCCGCGACAGCTCATCCCAGGCGCCGAAGAACTGCTCGTTCACCACGTCCGCGTACGACTTCGACGACATCTCCTTGATGTCGGCGCCCGCGGCGAACGCCTTCTCCGAACCGGTGATCACGATCGCGCCGATCCCCTGGTCGACGTCGAATTCGCGGACAGCGCCGACCACTTCGTTCATCAGCTCGGTGTTGAGAGCGTTCAGCGCCTTCGGGCGGTTGAGGGTGATGATGCCCACCCGGCCGCTGGTCTCGACGATGATGGTCTGGTGTTCGGTCATGGTGAGTCCTCTTTCGGTCGGTGACGGCCCGGGATCGTACGGGGCTGGTCGTACGGGGCGGGATGCTACGGGTTGATCGCGAACGCCGGAAGGTCCGGCGTCGGACCGGGGAGTGCCGCGGTCAGCGTTCGCCGAACGTGAGGTCGTCGGGAAGCGGCGCGAAGAAGGCGTCGACGGCATCCTCGGAGAACGCCGCCCACTTCGGGTCACGGTCCTTGTCGATGACCTGGGCGCGGATGCCCTCGGCCATGTCGGGATGCAGCAGGCAGCGCACCGAGACGCGGAATTCACGGACCAGCGTGTCCTCGAGGGTCGCGTCGCCGGCCGCCTCGCGCAACGATCGCAGCGTGACAGCCAGTGCGGTCGGGCTCTTCGCGGCGATGGCGTCGGCGGTCTTGTCGGCGAAAGGTGTACCGACCGCGCGGCAGCGTTCGATGATCTCCGAGACATCGTCGGCCGCAAACGCTTCCGCGATCCACTCGCGCTGCTCGGCGAGTTCCGAGGCCGGCGCGTCGACGGCGTGGGCGGACAACGCCGCCTCGACTCCCGACTCGCCGATCGCGGCGAGAAACGCCGGGAGGGCCTCGGACGGGACGAAGTGGTCGGCCAGCCCCATCGCGATGGCGTCGGCGCCGCGCAGGTGACCGGCGGTGAGACCGGCGTAGGTTCCGAGTCCGTCCGGAACGCGCGAAAGAAGATGAGTGCCACCGACATCGGGAACGAATCCGATACCCACCTCGGGCATCGCGAGCTTCGTGCGGTCGGTGACGACACGGATGTCGCCGTGCGCGGAGACTCCGACACCGCCGCCCATCACGATGCCGTCCATGATCGCGACGTACGGCTTGGGGTAGCCCGAGATCAGCGCGTTCAGCCGGTATTCGTCGAACCAGAACTTCGCCGACGGCGACTGCTCGGCATCACGGTCGGTCGACTCGGGATTCCCGCTGAGCGCGGACGCGTCGCGATGGATGGCGACGATGTCGCCACCGGCGCAGAGCCCCCGTTCACCGGCACCGGAGAGAACGACGGCCTCGACCGCGTCATCGTCGGCCCAGGCCGCGAGGTGTTCGGCCATCGAGCCGACCATCTCGTGATCGATTGCGTTGATGGACTTCGGACGGTTCAGGACCAGCGACCGCGCCGACCCGTTCTTCTCCGTCACGACCGATGGTTCCGACACGGACGAACTCCTCTCCACACCGACAGACGTCGCAGATGGTTCTTCTCAGATAGTTGCATATCCTAGTAACCCGGGTCCAGACAAGTCAGGTTAGGGTTACCTCATGGGCTACTCCAGAGCACGCGTTGCCGACGTCGCCGACCTGACGCCCAATCTGCGTCGAATCGTCTTCGACGTGGCCGATCTGCCAGGACTCGGCTTGCCCGGCGGCGCCGACGAAGCCGTGGGCATCTACTTCCCACACGACCCCGAGCGTGTCACACCGGATATGGAATGTCGCGACGGCACGTGGGCCTACTACGACATCGACCCGGCACCCGACGGCCGGAACTACTCGATCCGGTCGGTCGACCACTCCGCCTGCACCATGGTCGTCGACTTCGTCATCCATGCGGCCGGCCCCGCGACGCTGTGGGCGCAACGCGCCGAGGCGGGGCATGACGTGGTGATGACGCATGCGCGGAGCTGGTACGCGCCACCCGCCGGCGTCGAACGCCTGATCCTCGCCGCCGATCTTGCCGGGCTCCCCGCTCTGGCACGCATCCTCGACGAACTGCCGTCGACCGACGGGGTGACCGCCGTGGTCGAGGTGCCCGCGCCGACCGAACTGTCCTACCTACCCGAGCGGGATGTCGAGCTGATCACGCTCGTCGGCGGAAACTCCCGTACGCCGAGCCGGCTTGCCGACACGGTCTGCGGGCTCACCCTGCCGGACTCCGGCGCGTACTGCTGGTTCGCCGGCGAGGCAGCGGAGTCGCGCGCGATTCGCAAGCACCTGCGCGGCAATCTTCGCTGGGACCGCGGGTCCTACGACGTCATCGGCTACTGGCGTGTCGACGCCGAGCGCTGGACGCAGGCCTATGTACAACGAGGCGCCGAACTGTTCGCCGTCTATCGCCAGGCTCTCGAAGACGGCAAGAGCGAGAAGCAGGCTTCGGAGGAGTTCGACGAGGCGCTCGAACGGGCGGGGCTGTAGGCGCGACCCACCACTAGTACTCCGCGACCATTCCCCTCCTGGGGGCGCGGTACATCGTCCACAGGAACCGTGGCACCGCCCGCAGTGGCAGCCGAGACGGCCAGTCGCGTGCGCGCATGAGGGCATCGGTGCCGCCGTCGACGGTGACGACCGCGCCGGCCATGAAATCGGCCGCCGGCGACAGCATGAGCAGGACCCAGGACGCGAGTTGCCCTGGAGTCCCGTACTCGCGCACCGGCACCGGGAACGACTTCACGTGTCCGCCCTGCGGACTGTCGAGTTGGGACTGCAGCAGTGGCGTCATCACCGGGCCCGGCGCGATGACGTTGACGCGGATGCCGGCGCCCGCCCACTCGGCCGCTGTGCCATGGATACGGCACCACTGCGTGATCGCGATCTTCGACGACGCATACGCGACGGGGCCGGTGACGCCCCGTCGGCGTCGGATCACCCGGGTGGCCCCCTCGGGGTCGTCGTTGAGCAGTCGGCGTATCGCGGACGTCGGCACCAGCGGCGTCACCGTCGTCGAATTGGAGCCGAACACAACCACTTTCGACTTCGTACCGGTGGCAAGCGCCGAACGCCAGGCGGTCAGCAGGTCGGTCACACCGAACACGTTGACCTCGACGATCTCCCGTTCCCGCCCGGCCGCGGGGCCCATGCCTGCGGCCAGCACGGCCCCATCGAGCCGCCCGCCGGATCGGGCGAGGACTTCATCGGCCGCGCCGCGTCGACCCTCGGGTGTCGACAGATCGGCGACGACCTCGGCGTCGCGCTGATCGACCCCGATCACGGTGTGCCCCTCCGCGCGCAGGGCCGCGGCCACCGACGCACCCATCCCCGACGCCGAACCGGTCACCGCGTATGTGCCGGCCGAGGTCACGCCGAACCTCTTTTCCCGGTGTCGGATTCATCGGTTGCGCCGTGCCGGTGCTGGGTCCGTTCGTACGCGTCGTTGAAGGCGCGCAGTTCGTCGAGCAGCGCCTGCGGGGAGCCGGGGGCCAGGTCGGCGAAGACCTGCTCGAGCCGCTCAGCACGCAGCAGGCCGTCGCGCCGGAACGCCGCCCGCCCGGATTCGGTGGGACGGATCATCTTCGACAGCGAATCCTCGACCTCGAACCGCTCCACATACCCGTGTTTGATGGCGGCATTGACCTGGCGGTTGACCGTCGACTGCTCGAGTTGGAGGTCGGCGGTCAGCTCCCGCAACGTGCGCGGCCGTCCGTCGGAGAGAACCCAGAGGATCGCGAAAGCCGACCGTTCCAGCCCGACGCCGGGGTGCACCAGGCTGCGACGCCGTGACATCCGCAGCAGTTCCTGCGCCAGGTCACGATGCACCGGCGACTGCCAGGGCGCGTGGTCCTCCGACATCTCTCCTCCATCTCTCGACGTGGACAATCTACTGTCCGATTTGCGTGTGTACATTACATATGTATGCTGCATACCTCGAAGGAGGTCTCTCCCATGGGCCAAGTACGAGGTTCGGCACCCGAACTGACCGACGACGCGTCGGACGCCATCGAGAAGGCACCCGCGGGTGCCATCGGCAGCGTCGTGGTGCTCTGTTTCGGCGGTCTGGTCGCCTCGCTGATGCAGACGCTGATCATCCCGATCCAGCCCGACCTCCCCCGTCTCCTCGGGACGTCGATCGGCAACGCCTCCTGGATCATCACCGCGACCCTGCTCGCCGCCGCCGTGGCCATGCCGATCGCCGGACGCCTCGGCGACATGTTCGGCAAGCAGCGCGTCCTGCTGGTGAGCGCGGTGCTGCTCACTCTCGGTTCGCTGATCTGCGCGCTGGGCGATTCGCTCATCCCGCTGATCATCGGGCGCGGCGTGCAGGGCCTGGCCATGGGTTTCATCCCCGTCGGGATGAGCCTCATCCGCGAGATCACCCCACCCCGGATCACCTCGATGGCCGTCGCCGCGATGAGCGCGACCCTCGGTGTCGGTGGCGCGATCGGCCTGCCGCTGGCGGCGTGGATCGTGCAGACCTGGAACTGGCATGCGCTGTTCTATGTGGCTGCCGGCCTCGGCGTCCTCGTCACGCTGGCGGTGCTGATCCTGGTCCCGCGCGTCAACGACGCCGCCGGCGGTCGCATCGACATCCCCGGCGCCATCGGCCTGGCCGTGGGTCTGTCCGCCTTCCTCATCGCGGTGTCGAAGGCCAACGACTGGGGCTGGACGTCCGGCGCCACGTTGGGCCTCGGCATCGGCGGGATCGTCGTGCTGATCGGGTGGGGATTTTTCGAACTCCGCCAGCGTGAGCCCCTCGTCGACCTGCGTACCACCGCACGACCCGCCGTCCTGCTGACCAACATCGCCGCCGCGGCAATCGGTTTCGGCATGATGGCCCAGTCCATCGTGCTGCCGATGCTGCTGCGCCTACCGGAGGCCACCGGCTACGGTCTGGGACAATCGCTTCTGGCCGCGGGTCTGTGGATGGCGCCCGGTGGACTGATGATGATGATCTTCGCGCCCATCTCGGGCATCCTCATCAACCGGATCGGCGCCAAGATCACCCTCGCCATCGGCGCCGCCATCCTGGGATGCGGCTACCTGCTCGCCTTCTTCCTCATGGACGCGGCCTGGAAGCTGATGCTGGCCTCGATCGTGTGCGCCATCGGCGTGGGCGTCGGCTACGCAGCGATGCCGACCCTGATCATGGGTTCGGTCCCGGCCACCGAAGCCGGTGCGGCCGTGGGACTCAACGGACTCATGCGCTCGCTGGGCACCACCATCGCCTCCGCCGTGATGGCCCTGATCCTGGCCAGTGCCACGATCTCGCTCGGCGGCACCGAGGTACCCGATGAGTCGACGTTCACCTGGTGCTTCCTGGTCGCCGCGGCCGCCGCCTTCGTCGGCATGGCGATCACACTCACCATCCCGTCGCACCGCAGATCGTCGAATGTGCCCGAGGAGCAGCCCCTTCCGGCTCGGGGTTGACAGGGATACCGCCACCTGAGTCCCGGCGAGCCACCAACCGCTCCCCGAGGTGCGAGCGAAGCGGCCAACCAACTGCTCCCTGAGGTGCGAGCGAAGCGAGCCACGAAGGGCATCGTGACGTACCTTGCGGCACCCTTCGTGGCTCGTCGCTAACGCTCCTCGCACCTCAGGGAGCGGAGGGGTCGTTCCCTTCGGATCGGCGACCAGAGGGCGCCGGCTCACTCCGACCGCGGATCGGTGGTGCGGCGCAGAGTCACCCGGTACGTGTAGTGCTCGGGGAGGAAGTGGCTGACGGCGAGTTCGACTGCCCTACCCCGTGAGTCGGTGTACAACCGGTCGACGCGCAGCACCGCGTGTCCGACGGGGCATCCGAGTCGGGCGGCGGTCCCGGCGTCGGCGACGGTGGCGGTGATCGACTGCGCGCACTCCTCGATCGGATGCACCAGATGGGGTTCGAGCAGTCCGATCATCGTGTGTTCGCTGCGCGCACCGGCTTCGACCTCGGGGGCGTCGATCACCAGGCGCGCGACCGACTCCGGCCACCACACGGTGGTCACGACGAACGGGACCCCGTCGTGAAAGCGCTGGAAGACGATGCGGTACGCCACGTCGGTGTCCAGTCGCAACCGTCCCGCGGCTTCGAGATCGACTCGGCGCGCGGGTGCTTCGAGGACCTGCATCTCGGTGTCCGCGGACAGGTTCATCAGATCTTCGATCGAACCCAGTTGGCGCAGATATTGCCCCGCGTTCTCGGTCGCGAAGGTACCGCGGCCGGGGACGCGGTAGACCGAGCCCTCGGTCACCAGCTCCAGGAATGCGCGACGGACGGTCTGCCGACTGAGACCGTGTTCCTGCGACAGTTCGGATTCGGTGGGCAGCCGCACGCCACCGGCATATCTGCCCGCGACGATCTGTGAGCGCAGCTCGGCAGCCAGCGTCTTGTACGCAGGCGCGGACTGATCTGGCTCGTCCATGGAACCCACTCTCCGGCCGGGTCGACGCTCGTCGCCTCAGATACCGCCGCGCGAGACGAGCTGGGCCGCGATCACGTTGCGCTGGATCTCGTTGGTGCCCTCCCCCACGATCATCAGCGGTGCGTCGCGGAAGTACCGCTCCACATCGAACTCGGTGGAGTAGCCGTAGCCGCCGTGGATGCGCACCGCGTTCAGGGCGATCTCCATGGCCACCTCCGAGGCGTAGAGCTTGGCCATGCCCGCCTCCATGTCGCAGCGTGCGCCCTTGTCGTACTGCTCGGCGGCGTGCCAGGTCAGCTGACGCGCCGCGGTGAGCTTGGTGGCCATGTCCGCCAGATAGTTGCCGATCGACTGATGCTTCCAGATGGGCTGCCCGAACGACTCCCGTTGCTGCGCATACGCGAGCGAATCCTCCAACGCTGCGGTCGCCACCCCGAGCGCACGGCACGCCACCTGGATCCGACCGGTCTCCAGACCCTTCATCATCTGGCCGAACCCCTTGCCGGGAACCTCGCCCAGGATCGCCGACCGCGGTGCGCGATAACCGTCGAAAGACAGCTCACAGCTCTCGACGCCCTTGTAACCGAGCTTGGGCAGGTCGCGTGAGACGGTCAGTCCCGGACCGTGTTCGACGAGCACGATCGAGATGCCCCGGTGCCGTGGCTGCGCTCCCGGATCGGTCTTGCACATCAAGGCGATCAACCCGGAGCGTCGCGCGTTGCTGATCCAGGTCTTCGACCCACTGATGACCAGATCGTCTCCGTCGACCTTCGCGACGGTCGTCATCGCCTGCAGGTCCGATCCCCCGCCCGGCTCGGTCAGCGCCATCGTGGCCCGAATCTCGCCCGTCGCCATCCGCGGCAGGTACCGCTGCTTCTGCTCCGCGGTGCCGAACAGCGTGAGGAGCTTCGCGACCACGGTGTGCCCGCCCATCGCCCCGGCCAGACTCATCCATCCGCGCGCGAGCTCTTGGGTGACCCGCGCGTAGCACGGCATCGACACCGGCGAACCGCCGAACTCCTCGGGCACGGCAAGTCCGTAGATCCCGATCTGCTTCATCTGCTCGATCCACTTCTCGGGATAGGAGTTGGCGTGCTCGACCTCCTGCACGGAGGGCTTGACCTCCCGGTCGACGAACGACCGCACGGTGTCGACCAGGAATGACTCTTCGGCGGACAGCGAGCTCATGACGGGTTCCCTACGACGTGCGGTCAGATTTGTACGGCCATTTTGTCCACCGGCACGGTCGCTGTCAACACTTCCCATGCTCGCTTTGGTCTGATAGAACCGGAACGGCATCGAATTTGGCCGCACATTTGACCTCACACCTTTGGAGCAGCAGTGCAGAGAAGACGAGCCGTCCTGGTCGCGCCGGCCTCCGACGACCGCAAGGCCCGCAAGGCCCTGGGCTCGATCGCCGACGAAGTGGTCCTCGACCTCGAAGACGCGGTGACTCCGCAGAACAAGGACTCCGCGCGTGCGGCGGCCGCCGACCTCGTCGCCGAATTCGGTGCCGACCGCGCGATCTCGTTGCGCATCAACGCGATCGACACACCCTGGGCTGCCGCCGACCTCGCCGCATGTGCACAGATGCCGAACCTGTCGTCGGTCGTGCTGCCGAAGGCCGACTCGCCTGCCGACCTCCGGTCCGCCGACGAGCAGCTCGGCCGAGCCCCGGTCCGTCTGCAGGCGCTGCTCGAATCGCCCCGCGGCATCCGCGACGCGGGTGCGATCTGCGCGGCCACCACCAGGCTGGACGCCGTCCTCATCGGATACGCCGATCTCGCCGCGTCGCTGGGACGCAGCTCCGGCCTGCCGATGCAGACCTGGCACGTCGTCCAGGACTCGGTGCTGCTCGCCGCCCGTGCGGCCGGCGTCGACGTCATCGACGGACCGCATCTGACCATCGCCGACGACGACACCTTCCGCGACGCCAAGCGCTGGGTACGCGACCTCGGCTTCGACGGCACCTGGGTCATCCACCCGGCGCAGCTGCAGTCCGCGATCGAGATCTTCACCCCGGACGCCGGGTCCGTGGAGGACGCACGCCGGGTGCTCGACGCGCTCGAGAAGGCCGCCGCCGCGGGTGCCGGCGCCGCCGAACTCGACGGCCGGATGCTCGACGAGGCGCTGGCCGTGTCCGCGCGGCGCGTCCTCGCCAAGGCAGCCGAATGACCTCGCCCGATCGGACCGGCGGGGAGGCCGTCGGCGGGCCCTACTTCGACGAGCTCTGCCACGGGCAGGTCTTCGACGACGCCCCGTCGCTCACGGTGACCGACGGCCTCGCCGCGGCGCACCAGATGATCCTCGGCGATCGTCTACGCCTCGCACTCGACGCGCATCTGTCCGATCGGGTGATCCACGGTGGCACGCTCGCTCATCCCGGACTCATCACCGACATCGCGATCGGGCAGTCCACCCTGGCCACCCATCACGTGAAGGCGAACCTCTTCTACCGCGGCCTGCGGTTCCTGAGCCACCCCCGGATCGGCGACACGCTGACAACCGTGACCGAGGTGGTCGGGCTGCGCGAGAACAAGTCCAAGCCGGGCCGCGCGCCGACCGGGCTCGCCGCGCTGCACATGGTCACGACCGACCAGCACGGCGCCACCGTCCTCGACTTCTACCGCTGCGCGATGCTGCCGCTGTCTCCGGATGCCGATCCCGGGCGGACCGTCCACGCGGACGACCTGAGCACCATCGGACCAGGACCGGACGTGCCACCGTTCCTCCCCGAGTGGGACCTGGCGGTCTACCGTACATCCGCACGCGGACAGCACTTCTCGCCCGACCTGGCCGGCCGCTGTTTCACCTCCAGCGCCGACGTGGTGTCCAGCGCGCCGGAACTCGCCCGGCTCTCGCTGAACATCGCGGCCACCCACCACGATGAGCGGGTGGCCGGCGCGGCCGCCGGCGGACGCCTCGTCTACGGCGGCCACACCATCGGACTGGCTCTCGCGCAAGCGAACCGGGCGCTGCCGAACCTGGTGACGGTCATCGGTTGGGACTCGTGCGATCACACCGGCCCGGTACACGAGGGCGACACCCTCAGTTCGACGATCCTGGTCGAGGAGGCCACGCCGCTGGCCACCGGCGGCGGTGTCCTGCGCCTGCGCTCCACCGTCGTCGCACATGGCGTCGACGCGGACCGGGATGTCCTGGACTGGCGTTTCCGCGTCCTGATGGCCTGACCTCACTCACCGCACCGCCCCCCACGTCCCAGGAGTCTGTCGCATGAGCTCGAATCCCCGTCCGCTCGAGGGTCTCCGCGTCGTGGAGGTGTCGAGCTTCGTCGCATCACCGCTGTGCGGCCTGACGCTCTCGCAACTCGGCGCCGAGGTCATCCGCGTCGACCCGATCGGCGGTGGCGCCGATGTCAACCGATGGCCGCTCACGGCAGACGGCCACTCGATCTACTGGACCGGGTTGAATCGCGGCAAGAAGTCGGTCACCGTCGACTTCCGCGATCCCGGCGGCCAGAAGTCGGTGCAGGACCTGGTCATCGACAGCGGCCCGGGCGGGGGAATCCTCGTCACCAACGCGGGTGGGCGGTCGTGGATGAGTCACGAGACACTGTCCGCACGGCGGTCCGACGTCATCACGCTGGAACTGCTCGGCCGCACCGACGGCACCCCGGGCGTCGACTACACGGTCAACGCGGCGTTGGGATTCCCGGCGATCACCGGTCCCACCGATTACGCCGGCGTCGTCAATCACGCACTGCCGGCGTGGGACATCGCCTGCGGTCTGTATGCCGCGCTGGCGATCACGGCGGCCGTCCGCCGCCGGGAACAGACCGGTTCCGGGGCACAGATCACCCTGCCCCTCGAGGACACCGCCCTCGCCATCGCCGGGGCGCTCGGATATCTCACCGAACCGCAGCTCGGCGGTGGCACACGCCCGGCGACCGGAAACGATGTATACGGCACCTACGGAACCGATTTCGTGGCAGCCGATGGCGGCCGGTTCATGCTCGTCGCGCTCACCCCGCGCCACTTCCGCGCCCTCGTCGAGATGACCGGGACCGGTGACGCGGTCGTGGCCGTCGAGCGGGCGCTGGGCGCGGACTTCAGCACCGAGGACGACCGGTACATCCACCGTGGTGTTCTCACCCCGTTGTTCGCAGCATGGTTCGCGCGGCACACCACCGCGGAGGTCGAGGCCGGCCTGGCAACGGCATCCGTGCTCTGGGAGCGGTACCGAACCTTCGACGAGGTCGTCGAATCGGGTGTCCTGGAGCGCAACCCGCTCTTCGGCGAGTTGGACCAGCCCGGAATCGGCACCTACCTCGCGGCCGGCCTGCCCGCCCGGTTCGACGGTGAGCACCTCTTCGCCGGACCGGCTCCCGACCTGGGTTCGTCGTCCGGGTTCTGACCCTTCGAGGCTCGCTTCGCTCGCACCTCAGGGAGCAGGGGGCGGGCCTTCGCTCGCACCTCAGGGAGCAGGGGGCGGACCTTCGCTCGCACCTCAGGGAGCCAGGGGTGGGCCTTCGCTCGCACCTCAGGGAGCAGGGGGCGGGCCTTCGCTCGCACCTCAGGGAGCAGGGGGCGGGCCGTCGCTCGTACCTCAGGGGCAGGGGGCGGGCCTTCGCTCGCGGGTCAGCGCACAGCCGCGCTCACCTGTGCGCCAGATGATCCGGACGTGGCGCGGTCCCGCCGTACGGCTCCTGCAAGGCGTTCGACTTCGCGTTGAAGACGACGAACAGGTTGCTGCGCGGGTAGGGCGTGATGTTCCCGCCGGACGCGTGCAGGCAGTTGGAGTCGAAGTACAACGCAGACCCCGCCGGTCCGGTGATCGTGTCGATACCGAGTTCATCGGCGAGGCTCGCGACGTCCTGCTCCTCCGGCGTCCCGAACGGCGGCCGGTAGGACGTCAGCGATTCCCGGTGATAGTCGCCGGGTGTCGAGCCCACACAGCTGACGAACCGCCGGTGCGAACCGGGAATGATCATCAGCGGGCCGTTGGTCGTGACGTTGGGTGTCAGGGCGAGGGACACACTCAGCGCGCGCGGCGCGGGCATCCCGTCCTCGGCGTGCCAGGTCTCGAAGTCCGAATGCCAGTAGAACGGACCGCCCGCGAACCCCGGCTTGAGGTTGATCCGGCTCTGGTGGATCGTCACCTCATCGTCGAGGATCTGACGGGCGACGCCGACAATCGATTCCCGCGAACAGATCTCGGCGATGACGTCACTGAGCTGATGCGCCGCGAACAGCGACCGCACGTCCCCGCTGGACGACTCGCGGATCACCCGGTCGTCGTCACCGAGCCGCTCGGTGATCGCTTCCACCTCACGGAGACACTCCGCGATGTCGCCATCGGCGAGAACGTTTGTCTCCGTGTGGTATCCGCGATCGGCGTATCGGCGGAGCTCAGGGGCGGACAGCGGTCCGGGGTTTCCCATGCTCCCCCACACCGTGTTGTGCGGTCGCGGTTCGATCTGGCTGTGGTGCGCGAGCCGCGTGCGGTAGACGTCGACACCGACGCTCGTCGACCGAGCGCCCGCCGAGACGGTCGGCGCTGCGCTCGTTCCGGCGGTGTCGGGCATCGTGGTTGCTGTGTGAGTTGTCACGATCTCTGCGATCCTTTCCCTCATCCGGCAGGCCGCTCTCGGAGCAGGTGCGCCTCGGCGGCGGGCAAGGTGATTGTGTTGTGCGCGAACGTCGGACGGCGACGCATCGCGATGTGACGGCATCGGTGGCGCGAACGATCTTCACGCGCGCCGGAATCGGCCGTATGTCTGCACCCTGCCAGGGACCGACAACCCCCGCAACCATGCAGGTATGCCGCACGCGAGAGCTCAGATGTGCTGGAGCACGACCGTCGCGATCGCCGCGGGCTTGGCTCCGCGGTTTGCCGCCACCACGCGCACCACCGACAGCGATCGGCCATGGTGCATGACCTCGGATGTGAACGTCGCCGTCTCAGCCGCGTCGCACGGGCGGACGTAGGTGATGTCGACGCTTGTCGTCCGCATGTCGCCTGCGGCGCGGACACACGACGCGGCCGCGAGTTCGGACGCACAGACCAGGATTCCGCCGTGCACGCTGCCCATCCCGTTGGCCGACAGGACCGTGGGCGCCATGCTCAGGACGTTCGGCGCGACCTCGACGAGTCCGAGCTGCTGACGGACCGGCCCGTCCGGGATCTCGAGGATCCGCGCTGACGCCCGCGGGCCGGGTGTCCTCGGCGCGTCGATGAGATGCGACCGCTGGATGATCGTGGCGATCGTCCGGCCCGACGGATCAAGGACGGCCCCGGTGGTCATGGCACCCCGGTCATCTCGCGCCACGAGTTCACCGGTGACATGCAGCGAGGAACCATCGAGGGGCGGGTCGGCGAGGAAGTCCATCCGGATACCGAGCGAGACCGGCCACCGGTGCCGTGGACCAGCGGCGGCGACGAGGTATCCGGTGACGTCGTCGCACGACACGGCCAGAGCCCCACGGCTCACTCCCGTCGCAGGGTCGGCCAGCCACGGTCCGGCCTCGGTGTGGGCCTCACTGCGCTCACCGGAAACGGAGACCTCGCCGATGCGGAGCATCACTTCGGGACCGCCGAGGTGGAAGGCGGATGCGGACGTCGTCATGGCTGCCGGGTGCCCTGCCGACGGAGCTGCGCGTGCTCCAGGATGATGTCGACGGCCCGGGCCGCACTCTGGCACGCGCCCTCCATCGTCGTGGTCCAGTCGGTGCGGGTCCAGTCGCCGGCGAGGGCGAGACCGTCGACCTCGGTGCGCTGGTCGGGACGGATGCCTGCGGTTCCGGGTCGTTGCGCGAAGGTCGATTTCGGCATCCGGACCACGTGGCTGTGGACCACCTCGGCATCGGCCGCCTGCGGGAAGTACCGGCGCAGCATGTCCATCTGGATCTCGGTGATCTCGGCGTTCGTCTTGCCGATGAGGTCATAGGATGCGGAGACCGTCGTCGAGTAGAAGTGGTTGTCGCGCGGTTCGCGCCCGTGCATGCGCTGACGGTCCCAGACCTGCTCGAGCACACCCTCACCGCCGTAGAGGATCTCGCCCCAGTCGGTCATCCCGATCGAGCGGTCGAGATACAGGTTCACGCTCACGATGGGGACGGGGGTCAGGTTCTCGACGGCCCGATAGATGCGATCGTGTCCCGGGACCTGGTCGAGGAGCCCCTTCACACTCCACACCGGTACCGCGCAGATGACGGCATCGGCGGCGATCTTCTCGCCGTCGGCGAGGGTCACACCGCTCACGACCCCGTCGGTCACGTCGATCGACGACACCACCGCGCGGTGGCGGACCTCCACACCGGCGTCGGCGAAACGCTTCTCGGCGCCCTCGATGAACAGCGTGTCGAGATCGACGGTGGGGTATCCGATGGAGATCGGCGTGCGCGTCTCCCGTGCCCGCCGGGCGCCGGTCACCAGCAGATCGGCGGGGACCTTGGCCGAGGAGATGTCCGGCTTGTCCCCGGTGAGGCCGATGACGATGCCGTCCCACAGCGCGTCCCGCGCGGACTGCGGCATGCCGATACGCCGGAACCACTCGTCGGCGGTGATGTCGTCGAGCCAGTCGGGTTGCCGAAATGCCTGGCGTACCAGAGTGATCTGCGCCCGAGCCGTCCGCAGCCGGTCGAGGCCGGTCACGCCGGGCAGGTCGCCGAGCGCCGCGCGGAGTCCGGACACGCCCGCGAATCCGGATCTGCGGGTCGCCCCGCCGGGCATGCGCACCGTCATGTGCCCCGGGAACGCCACGTGTCGGCGGGTGCCCACGCTGTCCAGGTAACGCATGAGGTGTTCGTATCCGCTGGCGAACACGTGCTGGCCGTTGTCGGGGACATCGTCGACGACATGCAGGGGCATCGAGATGGTGCGGCCGCCGAGTGAACCGCGCCGTTCGAGCAGGGTGACACGCTGACCTGCCTCCGAGAGCCACACCGCCGACGCCAGACCGGCGAGTCCCCCACCCACGACCACACAATGCATGCGCCACAGATTAGCGGTCAGGGCTGACCGGTACCGGCGTTGTGCGGATCCACCTGCGGCATCGGGTGGGCTCGGGCTCAGCCGGTCATCTTAACGTTCTTGGCCGCGCCGAGCACAGAGACGGCCTGCGGCACCAGCACGAGACCGAGAACCGCCATCGCAAGCGTCCACGAACCCGTGACGTCGTGAATCCCGCCGATGGCGATCGGTCCGGCTGCCGCAGCCAGATAGCCGACGGATTGTGCCATCCCGGACACCTGCCCCGTCTGCTCCGAACCCGAGCTCCGCAGCACCATGAAGAGGAGAGCCAGACTGATCGACGAGCCGGGCCCGACCATCACGCAGGCGGCCCAGAACCCGGGCCACACGTCGGTGCTCAGCAGACCCACGAAACCGATGGCACACACGGTGATCACCGACAGGGTCACGACGCGCTGATCGGCGAAGCGGCCGGCGACGATCGGCGCGAGCAGTGACATGATCAGCGCGACCACCTGCGCCGACGCCAGAACCGCACCCGCCCGCAGTGGCGACATCCCGGTCTCGACGAGATATTGCGGCAGCCACGCCACGAACGTGTAGAAGATCAACGACTGCGTGCCCATGAACACCGTGATGGCCCACGCGATCGGGTTCGTCAGCAACGACGTCGTCGGCGAGGCAGAGGTCACCCGGTGAACCGAGGGGAGCTGCGGAATCCAGACGACGACGGCCACCACCGCGAGGAGCCCCCACGTGGCGAGCGCGAGACGCCAGTCTCCGCCCAGTGCATCGTTGATGGGCACGCTCACCCCGGAGGCGACCGCGGCTCCACCTGAGAGCGTCATCGAGTAGAGACCGGTCATGAGCCCGGAGCGGTGCGCGAAGTCGCGTTTGATCAGCGCAGGCAACACGACGTTGCAGGTACCGATGGCGGCTCCGATGATGGCCGAGCCGGCGAAGAGTGCTGCTGCGGAGGGAATCAGACGCACGAGGATTCCGGCGATCAGCACGAGCAGCGCGCCGAAGATGACCCGCTCGATGCCGAAGCGGTTGGCCAGGCGCGGCGCAACCGGCGCCGAGATCCCGAAGAACAGGACGGGCAGGGCGGTGAGTAGCCCGGCGACCGCGCTGCTGAACCCGGCGTCGTCGGAGATCACGCCGATGAGTGGCCCGACGGCCACGACGGCCGGTCGCAGATTCGCGGCGACCAGCATCACCCCGACCGCGGTGACGATCACCCCGATTCCGGTCCGCTCATGCGTGGACAGACCCCGCCCGCTCATTCCGGCACCTCGGTGAAGTCGACGTAGGCGTACACCGCCGCGCGCGCCGCGACGGCGTCGCCGCGTTCGATCGCATCCACGACGTCGCGATGGCCACGCGGGTGTGACTGCTCGGCCAACGGACGACGCAGCACCGACGGATGGGTTCGAGCGATCGCCTCGGCGATCCCGTCGTACATCTCGATGAGCAGCACGTTGCGGGACGCGAGGACGAGTTCGGCGTGAAAAGCGATGTCGGCCTGTGTGTATCGATCCAGATCGCCGTCGGTCAGCGCATCCTCGGTGCGCGCGAGCAGCGTCCGTAGGCGTTTGACGTCGCGGGCATCCCCACGACCGGCCGCACCGGCCGCCGCCTCGCTCTCGAGCGCACGGCGCACTTCCAGTAGATCGCGTAACTCAGATGGCGCCGAGCGTCGCGCGATCGCTCCGGCGAGCGGACTCCGTCCACGTACATAGGTGCCGTCGCCGCGCCGCGGCTCGAGCATGCCGGCGTGTTCGAGCGCCCGGGCGGCCTCCCGGATCGTGTTCCGTCCCACCCCGAATTGCGCCACGAGCTCGGGCTCGGCGGGTATCCGCTCGCCGATCGGCCAGGTGCCGTCGGCGATCAGCTCCTGCATCCGTTGCACGACGAGCTCGCTGGTCCTGCGGGGCGGGATGATCTGGCCGGTCACGCCAAACAACCTAACATCCCATGTTTAGGTTCAGGAGCCGCCCGGCCTCGCCGCCCGGATACCTCAGGCGGTGGCCGCCCGGTGCAGCGCACCGGTGAGGTCGTCGATGGTGTTCGGCATGAGGCGCTGATCGTCGAGAAAGAACGTAGGGGTGCCCTGCACGCCCAGGGCCAGCCCGTCCGCGACGTCGGCGCGAATCCGCTCCAGCGTGGCCGGACTGTTGTACGCGGCGTCGAACGCGGGCATGTCCAGTCCGAGGTCGATCGCGAAACCGCGGAACACATCGTCGGCAGGAACCCGCTGCTCACCCCAGTGCGCCTGGGTGGCGAACATGCGCTGGTACATCTGCTCGAATCTGCCCTGTGCCGCAGCGGCTTCGACGGCGCGGGCCGCTCGCTCGGCGTTGACGTGGCCGGGCATCGGGAAGTAGCGGACCACGAAGGCGATCCGGTCGCCATACGTGCGCCGCAGGTCCTCGATGATCGGGTAGACCGCGCCGCAGGCCTCGCATTCGAAGTCGAGGAATTCGACGAATCGCGCGCGCTCGTCGGCCGGGGCCGTCAGGCGATGGCTGTCCGGGCGCACCAGGCGATCGACGGCGACCGTCGTGTCCGCGGGCGCGGGGGCGGGTTCGCGGTCGATGAGCACGGCGACACCGAGGACGACGACGATGGCCACGAGGGCCGCCCATGCGATCTTGGTCGGTCTGCTCATCCGTCCAACGTAGAAGCAACGGGGTCGGCGGCCGGACCGACCCCGCAACAGACAGCCCTCACCGGCCGCCGGGAGGACAGCTTCGGTTGATCTGAATGGTTGGTTACCCTAACCTAACCTCCATGCATCCGAAGCGGTATCTCGCCGCCCCGTTCCTGCTCGTCGCCGTACTCGTGTTCGCCCTGGGATGTTCATCCGGGAATGACGGCAACTCCGGCGAGAACTCGACCGAGTCGACCGGCTCGACCACCGTCGACCATCAGTACGGGTCGACGGTGGTCGAGGGCACGCCTGAGCGGGTGGTCACCCTCACCGGCGCGACCGCCTGGTCCGATTCGCTCATCAGACTGGATGTCCCCATCACCGCCGAGTTCGTCTCCACCGGATACTCGGGCCCGGGCAACCGGTTCGCGTGGACCCCACCGCACGAGTCCACCGTCATCCCGGTCGATGTCGGCGCCTCGCCGGGCGTCGCCGAGATCGCGAAACTCGATCCGGACCTGATCCTGGCGGGGTACCTGCCCGATCGTGCGGCGTACGACATCCTCGCCAAGATCGCGCCGACCATCCCGGTGATGAGCACCGAGACCGTCAACGACACCTGGCAGCAGGTGTTGAGCACCGCAGGAAAGATCTTCGACAAGGAAGAGCAGGCGTCGGAAGCGCAGACCGAGGTCGAGGCGAAGATCGACGCGGTCAAGAAGAAATACCCTGCAGCACAGGGCAAGACAGCGACCTTCGGCCAGCTGACCCCGGAGCGGCAGTTCGGTGTCGTCACCTCCGACAACGACCCGTCGGCCAAGCTCCTCGCGGAGGTCGGCCTGCGCTTGGACCCCGCGGTCACCGGGCTGTCCGACAACGGCCAGCGCGTCGTCGTCTCGAGTGAACGGGTGGATCTGCTCGGCTCCGATCTGCTGATCTTCTGGCCGTTGGTCGGCGGACCCGAGGTCTTCGGGACGATCCCGGGATGGGATTCGCTGACCGCGGTCCGCTCAGGCGCGACGGTCTTCCTGACGAACGACACCGCCTCCGCGTTCGGCTCGCCGACGGTGTACTCGGTTCCGTGGGCGGTCGACGCCCTCGAGCCCGCACTGGCGAAGCTGACCACATGAGCGGTGCGGTGGACGACGTCGCTGTTGGGTGACCTCTCCCATCCCGGCCCATTCGATGTTTAGATGAGCCATGTCGTTCGGGGTGCGCACGAGTTGGCTGCGCGTGGGAGTCATCGGTCTTGTCGTCGGCGTGATCGCCGGAGTGCTCGCGAGCGCACCTCCCGCGCAAGCGGCACCCGGCCCGGGTTCGCCGCTTCCGTCGGCCGATCCGTTCTACTCGTACAACGGCTCGTTGGCCGGGGTGGCACCCGGCGCGGTGCTCCGCAGCCGCCCCATGCAATTCCGGACACCGACGCTGTCCACACCGATCACCGGCTCGCAGGTGCTCTATCGCACCACCGACCAGTTCGGCGAGAGCGTGGTGACGGTCGCGACGGTGCTCCGACCGCTGACTCCGGGCCCCACCCGACTGGTCTCGTACCACATGGCCTACGACGCGCTGGGTTCGCAGTGCGACCCGTCCTACACACTCAGCGGTGGCTACACCAACGGCACCGCGACCGCCGAACAAGGCGTCATCGCAGGCTATCTCGCTGCCGGTTACACCGTCGTGGTGCCCGACTACGAGGGCGAGAAGCTGCAGTGGACGATCGGCAGGCAGTCGGGGTACGCCGCGCTCGACGGCGTGCGCGCCGCGCAGTCGTTCCTGCGGCTGCCGCGGTCGACCCCGGTCGGCCTGGTCGGTTATTCCGGCGGGTCGATCCCGACGCAGTTCGGCGCCGAGGTCGCGCCGCGATACGCGCCCGAACTCAACATCGTCGGCGCCGCCGCCGGCGGCCTGCCCGTGGACCTCGCACACAACCTGCCGTACATCAACGGCAGTGCGAAGTGGGCGGGCGTGATCCCGGCACTGGTGGTCGCCTACCAGCGGACCTACCGCCTCGACACCTCGACCTTCCTGTCGGCACGCGGCAAGCAGGTCGCCCAGGACGTGAGCGACGAGTGCATCTCGGAGTTCGCGTCGAAGTACGCGGGTCTCACGAGTGCGGACATGGTCAAGCCGCCCTACACCGGGTTGCTCGACGTGCCGCAGGTGGTGCGCGCGATCAACGACAACATCATGGGCCGGTCGGGCACCCCGTCGACGAAGATGCTTCTCGCGGTGGGTCACTACAACGCGATCGGCGACACCCTGATGATCACCGGCGACGTCATCGGCCTGGCGAACGAGTACTGCTCACGCGGCGTCGACATCACGTACCGCCAGATCAACGGCCTCACGCATCAGGAGGCGTTCCTGCCGTTCGAACCCCTTGCCCTGCAGTACCTGACGGAGCGGTTCGCAGGTGCTCCGACGCAGAGCAACTGCGGTTCGCTGCCGCGCGGGAACAGTTTGGCACCGCTCCCGGTGCCCTGAACCCGCGCCTAGCCCGGGAGCGTCTCGCCGCCGATCGGCGCGAGGACCTCGCCGGTGTAGTACGACGACAGCTGTCCGGCCGCGAAGAACACGTATGACGGCGCGATCTCGTCGGGCTGGGCGGCGCGCCCCATGGGCGCCTGCGTACCGAAGTCCTTGACCGCGTCGGCAGGCATCGTGGCCGGGATGAGCGGCGTCCAGACCGGGCCGGGAGCGACACAGTTCACGCGGATCTTCCGCTCCATCAGCGACTGTGCGAGCGAATAGGTCAGCGCGAGAACCGCTCCCTTGGTCGCCGAGTAGTCGATGAGACTGTCGTTGCCGCGCAGGCCGTTGATGGACGACGTGTTGATGATGGCGCCGCCGCCGGTCAGGTGCGGGACGGCGGCGCGGGTGGTGTGGAAGAAACTGTCGATGTTGACGGCGAACGTGCGGCGCCACTGCTCCGGCGTGAGTTCCAGGAAGTCGTCGACGATCTCCTGGTAGGCGATGTTGTTGACCAGGATGTCCAACGCGCCGAGTTCATCGACGGTTCGCCTCACGATGTCCGTGCAATGCGCCGGGTCGGCGAGGTCGCCGCGATAGGCGCGAGCCTGCCGCCCCTCCGCCTCGATGAGTCCGACGGTGTGCCGCGCATCGTTGTCCTCCTCCAGATAGGCGATGGCGACGTCGGCGCCCTCCTTGGCGAAGGCGACCGCGACCGCTCGGCCGATCCCCGAGTCACCGCCGGTGATGAGGGCGGTCTTGCCCGCGAGCAGATCGCGTCCGCGGTACTCCCGCATCTCGTCGCGCGGGCGATCACCCATCTCGTCGGTCTCCCCGGGGTACGGGATCGTCTTCGCCACGTGCTCGGGATTCTCGTCACTCATGGGCGGCGGATGCCCGAGTGGGCGGAGCCGGAAACATCACCTGAGGCCCCCCGCACGCGGCTCAGGGATGCTCGTCGGGAATCTCCTGGTCGAGCTTGTCGTCGAGGGACTCCCCTTCGCGCTGTTCCCGGGCGGTCGTTCCGGTGCGGTCGCTGGCCGACCAGTCCTCCGGCGGATCCATGCCCTCCTCGAGCGGATCCCGACCGAGACGGTCCTCGTCGAGGTCCTCGAAACCCGCCGTCGACGTCAGATCGGGGTTGATGCCCTCGGTCGCTGCTGTCGCGCTGTCACCCACGTTGTCGGTGCTCATTCTCGTCCTCCTCGTCGTGACCGGATTCGGTGTCCGGGTCGGAGCCGCGTCGCACGCCGCCGGCCCACGCGGACGCTGGTACCCGAGCGGCACGGAGCCGAAACGATCTCCGCGAGTCCGGCATCGACGACACTGACCAGGCCGATTCCCGCTCGGCACGACAGCCAGGTAAGCTCATTTTTCGCCCGAGACCGCTGGCTCCCATGTTGATTTGTGGTTTGTAGGGGTGAGGGTGAGAGACGCCAACGATCACACCGCCGGCGAGTCCCGCATCAGTCACGTCGGCAGCTTCCGGTTCTTGTTCGACACCCAGCAGTGGGAGTGGTCTGACGAGGTCGCCGAGATGCACGGATACCGGCCCGGTGAGGTGACCCCGACGACCGAGCTGATCGCCGGTCACAAGCACCCGGACGACCGGCAGTCGTTCGAAGAGTTGCTCGCGACCATGCTGGACCGCCGGATTCCGTTCTCGAGCCGACATCGCATCGTCGACACCCAGGGCGAGGTCCGTCATGTCGCGGTCGTCTCGCAGCAACTGACCGACGAGGCCGGAGCCGTCATCGGCGCTGAGGGCTTCTATCTCGACCTGACGGCGATCGAGGAGAAAGCGGTCAAGGATCGCGTCGACGAACACGTCGCGCGTTTCCGCGAGCACCAGGGCGTCATCGAACAGGCCAAGGGCATGATCTCGCTGGCCTACGGGGTCAGCGCCGATCGCGCGTTCGAGGTCATGCGGTGGCGATCGCAGACGGCGAACGTCAAGGTGAACGAACTCGCACGGTCGATCGTCACCGGGGTCCACAAATACGTGGTGCTGCCGGACCCGGTCCGGCAGTCCTTCGACCACCTGCTGCTCAACGCGCACCATACCGACGGCCAGGGCACCCCACACTCGAACTCACACTGATCACAACACCGCTCATCGCACTCGTCGACGGTTTCGTCCGACGCCGTTCTGGGTAACTCGGCTCGCACGAGAACTTGCCGGAATTCGGCAGTCGTCGGCGGCTTGCGAAGCCGCGATCGCGCAGGCCCGGTTGAGAACACAGCCGTTGCGACCCGAGTGAACGGATGTGGCAGTGAGTAGTGGGCAGCCCAGCGGAACAGCAACCCTCGACACCACGGGGGTGAGCACGACACGAGACCGGTCGGTCATGTCGGCGGGTTGCCGCCCGCGAACGGACGTCGGCACCACCCGCGTGCGCGTTGCGTCGGTACCGCAATCCCATGTGTATGTCCGACACCTGTCTCCGCTCAACGGGACGGTCAGCGATCTCGACACCGGACCGGTGTCGGTGGTGCGCCTGCCCGACCCGGCGCCGGCCGACGGCGAAATGGTCCCGGGTCGGTGGTGGCCACCGCTGATGCTCGATCCCGCCTGGATCGCGCGACATCACAACGAGTTCGATGTGTTCCACCTCCATTTCGGGTTCGACGCCATCGAGCCGGCGACGATGTCGGCGGTCATCGACGAACTGCGCACCCACGGCAAGCCGCTCGTCTACACGCTGCACGATCTGCGCAATCCGCATCACGCCGAGCCGGGTCATCACGAGGAGGTACTGGACATCCTCGTGCCCGCGGCCGACGAGGTGGTGACGCTGACCCCCGGCGCGGCCGCCGAGATCACACGCCGCTGGCACCGGGAGGCGACCGTTCTCCCCCACCCGCATGTCGTGCCACCGGGAAAATTCGGCGCGCGAGAGCCGCACACCGACGAGTTCGTCGTCGGGGTCCACGCCAAGAGCATCCGCGCGAACATGGATCCGTTGCCGGTCATCATGACCCTGCTCGAGGCCGCCGCCGATTACCCGGACATGACCGTCCAGATCAACCTGCACGACGAGGTGTTCGTCCCGGGGACCCACGCGTACAACCCCGACTTCGGCACGACGGCTCTGGCGCTGTCGCGTCATCCCTACGCGCGCGTGCGGGTTCACGACTACTTCACCGACGACCAGCTGTGGGACTATCTGCGAAGCCTGTCCGTATCGGTACTCCCGTACCGGTTCGGCACGCACTCGGGCTGGCTCGAGGCCTGCCACGATCTCGGTACCGCCGTCATCGCACCGAGCTGCGGCTTCTATCGCGAGCAGCAGGACTGCCTGTCCTACGAGTTCACCGCGGACCACTTCGATCCGGACTCGCTGGTTGCCGCTCTGGCGCAGGCCTATACGGCTCGACCGTCGGCAGCACTGTGGCCGGAACGACGCGCCCAGCGCCAGTCGCTCGCCGAACACCACGCCGCCCTCTACACCCGGATTCTGGATGCGTGACCCCCTGAAGATCGCCATCGTCGCGTCGAGCCGCTACCCGATCGCGCAGCCCTTCGCCGGCGGACTCGAGGCCCATGTCTGGCATCTCACCCGCGCCCTGACGCTCGCCGGACACGAGGTCACGCTGTTCGCAGGTGACGGCAGCGATCTCCCGGTCGACTCGGATCGCCTGCGCGCCGAGCTGTTCGAGCCATCCGCGGCCGCACGCTCGGATGTGTCGATGCCCCAACTCGAAGTGTTGCAGGATCATCACTCGTATCTGTCACTGATGCTCTCGTTCACGCGCAACTCCGGCGACTACGACGTGATCCACAATCACAGCCTGCACTACCTCCCGGTCGCCATGGGGCCTGCAGTGCAGACCCCGATGGTCACCACGTTGCACACCCCGCCGACGCCGTGGCTCGAGTCGGCCCTGACCCTCGCACCCCATACGCGGTGCGTTGCGGTCAGCCGGCACACGGCGCAGTCCTGGTCACATGTTCTCGGCGACATCCCGGTGGTGCACAACGGCGTTCAGCTGGACCGCTGGCCCGCCGGTCCCGGCGGGGACGATCTGGTCTGGTTCGGCCGTTTCGTCCCGGAGAAGGGTGCGCATCTCGCGATCGAGGCCGCGCAACGCGCCGGGCGCCGGCTCCGACTGGCCGGACCCATCAGCGACGCAACGTATTTCGAGCAACAGATCGCCCCCTCCCTGGGCCGCCTCGTCCACTACGAGGGGCACCTCCACCAGCACGACCTGGCCCGGCTGGTGGGCTCCTGCGGGGCGACCCTGGTGAGCCCCGTGTGGGACGAGCCGTACGGCCTCGTGGTCGCGGAGTCCCTCGCGTGCGGCACCCCGGTGGCGTGCTTCGCGCGCGGCGGTATCCCGGAGATCGTCGGCGAGGACGCGGGCGTCCTCGTCCCGCCGGGCGATGTCGACGCGCTGGCACTCGCCGCGGAGGAAGCGCTCACCATCGACCGGCGACTCGTGCGGCGCCGGGCCGAGGAACACTGCTCCGACACCGCGATGATCGGCCGGTACTCCGACATCTACGCCGATCTGGTCGCCGGACGTTCGACCCTCGGCACCGACTCGCGCACCCGCTCGGTACCGGCGTGATCGGTTACTACGTGCACCATCAGGGACACGGACACTGTTCCCGCGCCACCGCAGTCGCCGGGCAGATCGGCACCGACGTCGTCGCGTTGACCAGCGCGTCGCTGTGCGATCCGGCGTTCAGTGAGGTGATCACCCTCGAGCGCGACGACGCCGACCCGGAGCCGAGTGATGTCGACGTGCACGGCCTGTTGCACTGGGCGCCGCGGCACGATGGCGGGTTGCGGACGCGCATGGCGCAGGTGGCGGAGTTCGTCGCCGAGCGCACACCGGCTGCCGTCGTCGTCGACGTCTCGGTCGAGGTCACTCTGTTCCTCCGGCTGCTCGGAGTGCCGGTGATCGTGACGGCGCAGCCCGGGGTCCGGGACGACCTGCCGCATCAGCTCGCCTACCGGGCGGCCGATGCGATCATCGCGCCCTGGCCTGCCGAGTTGTATCAGCCGGAGTGGCTCCGGGAACATCTGTCGAAGACGGTCTTCACCGGGGGCATCTCCCGCTTCGACGGCCGACCTCCCGTCTCACACCCCACGTTCGCGTCGGATGTGCTGGTCCTCACCGGTGCCGGCGGGGAACACGGGCTGCCGCACCCGGCGACCACTCTCGCCGACGAGCTGCCGGGGCGCACCGTCGTCGGACTCGGACCGGCATTCGATACATGGGTCGACGACCCATGGCCCTTCCTCTGCAGCGCCCGGGTGACCGTCATCGGCGCAGGTCAGGGCAGCGTGGCCGACGCCGCTGCGGCGGGCCGACCGGCGGTCGTGATCCCCGAGGACCGACCGTTCGCCGAACAGCGGGCGACCGGCGACACGCTCTCGCGCTCCGAACTGGCGCTCGTCACGTCGACGTGGCCGGACGCCGAGAGATGGCGATCGATCCTCGACACCGTCGGGGACTCGTCGCCGGCGTGGTCGCGCTGGCACACCGCGGGTGCCGCCGGGCGTGCCGCCCGCGCCATCGAAGCGGTCGCGAGCCGATGACAGGCTCCCCCGAGGTGGTCGCGGTGATCACGATCGTGGCAGGGCGACATCTCCACCTGCGACGCCAACTCGAGGCCTTCGCTCACTCGTCCAGCCGGCCCGACGTCCACATCATCGTGGCGATGGACGATCCCGACGTCACCACGGTGGTCGAGGGCCATCCGGTGCACGTCATCCATGTCGATGTCGACGAACCGGGCACACTCCAACTCGCCGACGCGCGCAACGCCGGAGCGGCGGCCGCGATCGCGGCGGGAGCGTCGATCCTGGCGTTCCTCGACGTCGACTGCATTCCTGGTCCCGACATGCTCGGACGCTACCTGCAGGCCGGCGCGGCGACGCCGGACCGCAGGCTCCTCTACTGCGGCCCGGTCACCTATCTGCCCGCCGATCAGCCGACCTTCGAGGCTCGTGAACTCCCTCGATTCACCGACCCACACCCGGCACGCCCGGCACCGGCGGGCGGACAGACGCAACTCTCGTCGGAACTGATGCTCTTCTGGTCGCTGTCGTTCGCCGTGCGGACCTCCGACTGGCTCACGCTCGGCGGCTTCCACCCGGGCTACCGAGGGTACGGCGGTGAGGACACCGACTTCGCGATGTGCGCGCGGGAGAACGGTTTTCGCATCGCCTGGGTGGGTGGAGCCCATGCGTATCACCAACACCACCCGGTATCGAATCCCCCCGTCGAGCATCTCGACGACATTCTCCGCAACGCCCGGGTCTTCCACGGCCGCTGGGGTACGTGGCCGATGGCGGGGTGGTTGAACGCCTTCGCCGACCTCGGTCTGTGCGCCTACGATTCCGCCGCGGACGACTGGCGGATCGTCAGCGACGGAACTTCGAGAACCGGATGACGACGCCGTGCGATCCCGAGTCCGACAGCGGTTCGTCGTAGGAGATCGTGTGGGTGTCGGTGACGGTCTGCACGATTCGCCACCCGAACGTGGACTGTTTGAGGGTCACACCCCCGACGAGTTCGCCGCGGATCTCCCCGACCACGCCCTGTGACGACAGGTGCAGCGTCAGCTCGATCGACGACCCCTCCGCCGCCGCAGAGATGATCTGAGAGCAGATCTCGTCGACGGCGACCTTCGCGTCGATGACGTCGTCGAGTGCCCAGTCGTCGATGTACAACGCGGTCTCGATGAGGGCGCGTACCAGTGCGAGACGATCGGTGGCCGCGGGAACCCGCAGGACCGTCGGCGTGCCGCCGTCGATCGCTAGCTGGGACGTCGCGTCGGAATCGGTCATCAAATGAGTCTTCTTCGCCCGTTGATTGGTGGTGCCGATCTCGGCTGGTCTGGTCATGAGTGCCCCGTGATTCCCTGTTCCAAACCGCGGCTCGAGAAGATGTACCGCGCTGAACCGTGCCCCCCGAACACGTGTGGACACGGTAGCAGAGCATTCCTCGAGGACCGGACCCCATGAGATTCACATCTCGTTCCGTCCCAATTCCGGCGGACGGTTCGCACCACGACGTTTCGTTGTCGCCCCGTCGCGGTACACCGTCCGCACCGAGGCCGGTCGTCCAGCCACGTCGGCCACCGACCACAACCAGACAGCGCAGGGAGTGCACCATGCCAGATCTGACACCCGACCGAGAGGTCGCCTCGCGCGAGGCCATCGCCCGGCGTCCGGCACGAAAGTCACGAGGGCTGAAGGCCATCGGCCTCCTCGGCTTCGTCTGCCTCGGACTCATGCTGGTGCTCGCGGGCCTCGCGATCGCCGCCGGCGCGGGCGACCGCGACGCGACCGTATGGCTGGCGGTGGGCGCCGTCCTCGTCGGCCTGGTGGCGCTCGGCCTGCTGATCGGCAGCCGCGTCCTGCTCCGGCGACGCGCCGCCCGAGACGGTGATCGTGCCCATCAGGACCCGATCCAGCCGGAGACCACTGCCGAAGAGGCCGAGCGTTACGAGGAGCGCTTCCACGACTTCCCGGTGGAACACGCGGGAAAACGAGAGCGAGGGCGGGACGACCGCCTGGAAGAAATGCACGACGAGGGTCATCGACACAACCGGGGACACAACGAGGGAAAGGCCTGAGAATGCGCGCAGTGACCTGGCAGGGCAAACGACACGTGTCGGTCGACACCGTGCCCGACCCGAAGATCATCGAGCCCACCGACGCCATCATCAAGGTCACCTCGACCAACATCTGCGGATCCGATCTGCATCTGTACGAGGTCCTCGGTCCATTCATGCAGGCCGGCGACATCCTCGGGCACGAGCCCATGGGGATCGTCGAAGAGGTCGGCAGTGAGACCGGCGACCTCCGCGTTGGCGACCGGGTCGTCATACCGTTCCAGATCTCGTGTGGCTCATGCCTTTTCTGCCACGACGGGCTCATGACGCAGTGTGAGACGACGCGCGTCACCGAACAGGGGACGGGCGCCGCGCTGTTCGGCTACTCGCAGCTCTACGGCTCGGTCCCCGGGGGGCAGGCCGAGTACCTACGCGTACCTCAGGCCCAGTTCACCCACATCAAGGTGCCCCTGGAGAAGCCCGATTCCCGTTACGTCTATCTCTCGGATGTGCTGCCCACGGCCTGGCAGGCCGTGGCCTATGCCGAGATCCCCCAGGGCGGAACCGTCACCGTGCTCGGCCTCGGCCCCATCGGCGACATGGCCGCCCGGATCGCCGCGCATCAGGGCGCTCGGGTCATCGGTGTCGACCGGGTACCCGAACGGCTGGCCCGGGCGGAGGCCCGCGGTATCGAGACCGTGAACTTCGACGCCGTCGACAATGTCGGCGACGCCATTCGCGACCTCACCGGCGGGCTGGGTACCGACGCCGTCATCGACGCCGTCGGCATGGAGGCCCACGGATCGCCGATCAACAAAGCGCTGCAGAGCGTCGTCGGATTGCTGCCGGATGCCGTGGCGCGCAAGGCGATGTCCGAGGTGGGCACCGACCGGCTGGGTGCGCTCTACTCCGCGATCGACATCGTCAAGCGCGGCGGAACGATCTCGCTGTCCGGGGTCTACGGCGGCGCGGCCGACCCGCTTCCCATGCTGACCATGTTCGACAAGCAGATCCGGCTTCACATGGGGCAGGCCAATGTGAAGCGGTGGGTCGACGACATCATGCCGTTGCTCACCGATGACGACCCACTGGGCGTCGACACCTTCGCCACCCACGAACTGCCGCTCGACGAGGCCCCGCAGGCTTATGAGACCTTCCAGCGGAAGGACGACGGCATGGTGAAGGTGATCCTCAAGCCGTGAACCCGCGAGGCGTGCCGCGGCCCTTCGCCGCGGCGCGCTCACCGTCGGCCTGCGGGGTGTCGTTGCCCTCGGCCTCGTCCTCCTCGACGACGACCTCGGACCGCAAGGTCTCGAGAATGCGCGTCAGCAGGCGCGACACGTGCATCTGGGAGATCCCCACCTCGCGTGCGATCTCGCTCTGCGACATCGACTTGAAGAAACGAAGGGTGAGAATCGTGCGCTCGCGCTCGGTGAGCCGCTCGAGTGCGGGCTGCAGTGTCACGAATTCTTCGACGAGTTCCAACCGTGCGTCCTCGTCGCCGAGGGTGTCGGCAAGGGTCCAGCCGTCGGTATTCGAGCCGGCCTCGGCGTCGATCGAACTCGCGGTGTACGCCGACCGGGCGACCATGCCCTCGATGACCTCGCCGACAGGCAGGTCCAGATGCTTGGCGATCTCACTCGGGCGTGGCGACCGACCGAGGGTCTGCAAGAGTTCTTCACTTGCCTTGGCGATGTTCAGCGAGGCCTCTTGCGCACGCCGGGGTACGCGGATGGACCAGGTGCTGTCCCGAAAATAGCGCTTGACCTCGCCCATCACGGTCGGCACCGCGAAGGCGAGGAAGTTGTTGCCGCGCTCGACGTCGAACCGGTCGACAGCATGCATCAGACCGATCCGCGCCACCTGACGCAGATCGTCGATGGGTTCGCCACGCTCGGAGAACCGCCGCGCGACATGATCCGCCAGGGGCAGGCACCGCGCGATGACCTCGTCCCGAAGTCGAGCACGACGATCGTCGTCCTTCTCCTCGTGCATCGCACGAAGAGAGGGGAGGACGTCACCGTAATCGTCGTGATCGCCCCGGTCTCCCGACGCCATTCTCACCACCAGACTTAGAAGACAGCACGAGAACTGATGCGCAGACCTCGTGCCGCAACCAGAACAGGAATGATGTGCGCACGGGTTCGACGCATATCCGAGTCCAGCCAACCACGGTCGTACGACAGCGTCCAGCCATGCCGGGTGTGGCCTGGTCAGAGCGGTGTGTGGCAGGAACTCGGCGCATAGAAACTGCCGAAGTGGGCACAACCTTGTACGCCGTGGTCGCGCAACGTAGGGTAAGGGATGCGGTTCAGGTAGTAGCTGCGTTCTAAGCGACAGGCGCCCAGGGCCTCTTCGCTTCCCACCATCACGTGTCAATCTTTTTTCGACGATCGTGAACTTGGGTTACTCCCAACCACATTCGGTGGAGTATCAAGGCCTTCGATCCAGAGGTGACGGTCGGGCCAGACGCGCACTTACCGAAACGAGAACATCATGGCTCTCACTTCTTCGACCACCTTCCGGTCGGCCTTCGATCCCGCGACCGAACCTGCGCCGAAGACACATCCACACCAGTTCGTGTCACCGAAATCGTATTGCGTACAAGGTTTTTCAGGCAGCGTCGATCGCGACTCCGCCGCCGATTTCGCGGCTGCGCTGGATCGGGTGATCAGCGGCCCGGTCGACGGCATCGTCCTCGACTTCTCCGGCCTGAACTTCTTCGGAACAGTGGGTCTCGTACTGCTGCGGTCCTTCATCGACGACGCCGGTCGACGATTCGTCCCGGTCGTGGTCGTCGGCGGCCGCAGTGTGACCCGCCCGCTCGAACTCTGCGGGATGGCGCCCTACGTCAAGGCTTTCGAGACACTCGAGGAAGCCGGACGCGCCCTGACTCAGAACGAGGTCGCCCCCAGCACGATGGAATTCACCGTCGCCGAGTAAGCCGCCCCAGCTAGGCCGCTGCTCCCTGAGGTGCGAGGAGCGCCGGCGACGAGCCTCCCCTGCCCCCTGAGGTGCGAGGAGCGATAGCGACGAGCCTCGAAGGGCACGTCAGGTCACCGCTTCGTGGTGACCTGGCGTGCGACGTCGACCAGCTTGGTGTTCGAGTCCTGTGACAGCCGCTTCAACAGCTCGAACGCGGCGATCGCATCGATCTCGAACCGCTCCATCAGCATGCCCTTGGCCTGGCCGATCACGTCGCGATTGGCCAGGGCGCTGTGGAACTGCTTGTCTTTCCTGACCTTGTTCCACGCGAGCGCCGCGTGGGTCGCGAAGACGGCGCCGAGATCCTCGGCGTGGAGGTCGAAGGCGCGGGGCACGTCGGCGAACAGATTCAGCGCCCCGATCGTGGTCGTGTCGGCGAAGAGCTGAAAGGACAGCACCGAGCGGATCGAGGTCTCCGCCAGCGCCCGCTGCCGGTACTCGGGCCAACGTTCTTCCTTCGCGAGGTCGTCGACGCGCACGACGCGGTCGGCAAGCGCCGCCGAGATACACGGTCCCTCACCGAGTTCCGCCTGGATGCGGTCGTGCACGTCAGCGACGTCGTGGGTCGAGCCGAAGGACTCGATCGACTTCCGATTGGTGGTGACGGTGAGGCCGGCGTACTCGACGCCGGGGATGTCGATGAGCGCGTTCTCGACGATCGACTTGGCGACCTGTTCGTCGGAGTCGTCCCCGTGGAGCTCACGCGCCAGATCGGCGATCCTTCGGTGGACGTCCTCCTCGGACGGATGTGTCATGATCGAGCCCCTTTCAACGCCCGACGTGAACACCAACGACCACGGACGCGCATTGTTCGGCGTACTCACCCCAACGTAGCCCACGGCGACGTGCCTGTTGTCGGCTCGGGAAAGGCGTTCGGACCCTACGCCGGCAAGTGGCTCAGCGGAACGCCGAAGCACCGGTCAGCGCGCGACCGATGGTGAGCTGGTGGACCTCGGAGGTCCCCTCGTAGGTGAGTACCGACTCCAGGTTGTTGGCGTGCCGGATCACCGGGTACTCGAGGGTGATGCCGTTCGCTCCCAGGATGGTTCGGCATTCGCGGGCGATCGCGATCGCCTCCCGCGTGCTGTTCAGCTTGCCGGTGCTGACCTGCTCGGGGGTGAGTTCACCGCGATCTTTCAGACGGCCGAGATGGTAGGCCAGCAGGTGGCCCTTGCCGACCTCGAGCGCCATGTCGGCGATCTTGGTCTGGGTGATCTGGTAACCGGCGAGCGGCTTGTCGAACACCTCGCGGGACTGCGCGTAGTCGATGGCCGATTCGAGACAGTCGCGAGCCGCGCCCATGGCCCCGAAGATGATGCCGAATCGCGCCTCACCGAGAGCGGTGAGCGGTCCCCGCAGACCCTCTGCCTTCGGCAGCATCGCCGACGCGGGAAGCCGCACGTCGTCGAACACGAGCTCCGAGGTGACCGAGGCGCGCAGCGACATCTTCTTGGTGATCTCCGGCGCCGAGAACCCGGGCGTGTCGGTGGGGACCACGAATCCGCGGATACCGCCCGGACTGTCGGCGAGATCGGTCTGCGCCCACACCACTGCGACATCGGCGATCGAACCGTTGGTGATCCACATCTTCGTTCCGTTGAGCACCCAGTCGTCGCCGTCGCGCTTGGCATGGGTGCGCATGCCCGACGGATTGGATCCGAAGTCGGGCTCGGTCAAGCCGAAGCAGCCGATCGCCTCCCCCGCCGCCATCCGCGGCAGCCACTCGTTCTTCTGTTCTTCCGAACCCCAGTGATGAATGGAGAACATCGCGAGTGACCCCTGCACCGACACCAGGCTGCGGATTCCGGAATCGACGGCCTCGAGCTCGAGGCAGGCCAGTCCGTAGGTCATCGCGCTCATCCCCGGGCAGCCGTACCCCTCGAGGTGCATTCCCAGGGCCCCGAGCCCGCCCAGCTCCCGGGCGATCTCGCGGGCGGGCAGGCGGGCCTCCTCGAACCACTCCGCGATGTGCGGGCGCAGCTTCGACGCGGCGAAGTCGCGCACACTGTCGCGGATGGCGATCTCGTCCGCGTCGAGCAGCGAGTCCAGGGCGAAGAGCTGGGGCAACGTGCTGGGGCGGGACATCGAGACCTCCATGAGAACGTTTGCAAGAACGATTGCATCGCCTAAGGTAGGTGGTCGGCCGCCGCCGGTCAATGTGTGGGGTGGGCTCGAGCTACCGGGCCGAGAGGAGAGCCAGCGTGATCAGTGGTCAGCGCGCACCCACGCTCAAGGAGATCGCGCAGCGTGCCGGCGTGCACGTGTCCACCGCGTCCCGCGTCCTCCGCCAGGCCGAACCCGCCGACGGATGGTCGGAGTCGGCGCTCCGGGTCCGGGAGGTCGCCGACCAGCTCGGCTACCAGCGCAACGTGTGGGCGGCCAGTCTGCGGACCCGCAAGACCACCACGATCGGTGTCGTGATGACGCGACTCACCGACGGCGTCGTCGCCACGACCTACCAGGGCATCGAGCAGGCCGCCACCCGGGCCGGTTACTCGGTGCTGCTGTCGAGCCCGCCTGATGAGGAGGCCGCTCAGCGGCGGGCCATCGAACTCCTCGTCGGGCGGCAGGTCGACGGTCTGTTGCTGAGCGGGCTCCATCGGCCGGGTGGCGATTTCGTCGAGTCGCTGCGGATCGGCGACCTTCCGTTGCTCGCGCTGACCCGGCACGCCGAGGCCGGGCTTCCCTTCGTCGGCGGTGACGACGTGCGCGGCGGCCGCATCGCGGCCCGACATCTCCTGGATCGGGGGTACACCGACCTCGCCGCCATCGCCGGTCCCGCCCACGCGACCACGGCCACCGACCGACTCAGCGGGTTTCGCGTGGAGTTGCGCAAGGCCGGGATCACGCTGCCCGACGACCGCATCGTCGCGTCGAACTTCGAGGTCGACGGCGGTACGGCGGCCGGTCGCGCACTTCTGGATCGTCCGGACCGCCCGCGGGCGATCTTCGCGGTGTCGGACACGATCGCGGTGGGGGTCCTGGGCGTGGCGCGCGACCTCGGACTCCGCGTCCCCGACGACCTCGCCCTGATCGGCTACAACGACATCCCGGTGGCCGCCCAGCTGCCGGTTCCACTCACGACGATTCGTTCCCCGGCACGGGAGATCGGTGAGACCGCGGTGCGCGGTCTCCTCGACCTCGCGACCGGACGCGACGTCGAATCCCGGCGCTTACCGGTCGAACTCATCGCACGCGGCAGCACGTGATCGGTTCGCCTCCGCGCTGGCCTCAGGGCACGACCGGCTCGGGCCGTCGACGCACCGCGACGGCGCGGGCGACCGCGAACGTCGCGGCCAGGACCATCGTCACCACGAGGATCGTGGCGATCCACGTCGGCGAGGTGGTCGTGTACCCGAACCAACCGGCCACCCCGACGCCGGCGCCAGTCGCCAGCACGGCCCCGACCGGGAGCGAGATCGCGGTCGTCCGAACGGTGGCCCGGGTGTGCGCATCACCGGACAGTCGCAACACACCGAGGATGCCGACGAGCACCAGCACGTACCCGAGCACCCCACTCACGGCGTAGACCACCAGGACGGGGTACCCGGCGCCGGTGTCGCCGGTGAACGCGTTCGCCAGCAGGATGATCGCCGGGGCGAGTCCGACCACGACACCGATCAGCCCGGCGCCCACCACCCGGCCGAGCCGCAAGCCGCTGCGCTCCGCCAGACGTACACCGACCGCCCAGAGAACTCCCGCAACGAGCGCACCGGTGACGGCGCCGACCCCGGCCGCGACGATCACCGAGTCCGTCGGGTCTTGCGCGACACCCGCCGTGTCCCCGGTGCCCCACACCATCCAGATGTCGGGACCACCGACCGAGCCGCCGCGATCGGAGAGGGACAGGGCCGCGCCCAACGCCGCGATCACTGCACCGAACAGCCCGAACCCGACGAGTTGCCTCCACATACGGCCACTATCGCCGGTCTCGGCGTCGTCGGGCTTCCGGACACGCGGTAACACTCGTCGCTTGCGTTTCCGAGACAGTGTTTCGCGGTTCTTCCGGATCAGGAAGCGGCGGGGGAGTTCTCCTGCGCCGCACGGAACATCGCGACGACCGCGGCGCGAACGTCGGCTCGGTCGCGCACCGGCCGATCCCACGGGAGCCGTACACCGACAGTCCCGTCGGGGCCGGAGACGTCGAAAGTGGCTGCCTCGTGGTCGAATCCGGTCATCGTTGCCGTGACCGCATCCGGACGTCCGCCCAGCACCCGGCAGATGAGCAGCGAGTCCTCGGCATGGTCGTCGTTCATGTGCGCGAGTACGGCCGCCACGACATCCGGCGCGAACTGCGCCGTGTCCGAGACGTTGTCGTCAGTCACGCGCGGCCTCGCCCGTCTCGGTGCGCACGAAGTTCCCGACCCACCGCCGGAAGCGCTCGACGTCGCCGCCCTGTTCTTCGAACCAACCCCAGGTGCCGCCGCGGGCACCCGTCACGTCGCCGACGACCAGTTCGATGGCCTCGCGCGGGGTGCGCAGGATGGGGGCCTCCAGGGTGGTGCCCGCCGGAATCCGCTTGCGGGACCGCAGACGCTCGAAGACGCCGGCGATGCCATCTTCGGTCCGGTGGTAGTCGGCGATGACCGACGACTCGTCGACGCCCGCCAGCAGCAGCGCGATGGCGATGATCACCCCGGTCCGATCCTTGCCGGCCGCGCAGTGCACCAGAGTCGCGCCGCTGGGATCGAATTCGTTCAGCGCGGCGGTCAGCCGGTGACCGCCCGTCCGCATCATCGCGGTGTAGATGTCGACGAGAGCGGTGTCGGCGAGCCGGTCGACCCGGGCACCCGACGACACCGGACGGTGCACGACCCGCACGTTCGCCGGCCACGTGACGGCCATCCGGCCCAGCTCCGTGGGGTCTCGCAGATCGACGACGGTGGCCGGCGGCCAGGGCATGCCCACCGGGTCCTTGTCGTCGGGATACGGTGCGTCGCTGCGGATCAACACATTGGCGGCGGTGATGCCGCCGCCGGCGACCCGCATACCGCCCAGATCCCGGATATTGGCGAAAGTCCGCAGGTCAGAGGCAGAGGAGAGAGTCACAGCTTTCCCGATCGTCGAAGTGCGCGGTGGTCGGTCGCACCTCACCTTACGCAGGCAGCGGCACGTCCGGCCGCTGACGTACCGTTGCGACGGTGACGACCTATCACTCCTACGAACCGTCGCACGGCCATCGGCTGTCGCACGATCCCGTCAACGCGATCGTCGCGCCGCGACCCATCGGCTGGATCTCCACCGTGTCCGGCACCGGGGTGCGCAATCTCGCTCCCTACAGCTTCTTCAACCTCTTCAACTACACGCCGCCGATCGTCGGTTTCGCCAGCGTCGGCTACAAGGACACCGCCGCCAACGCGATCGAATCCGGCGAGTTCGTGTGGAACCTCGCCACCGACGACCTCGGCGAGAAGATGAATGCGACCTCGGCGGCGGTGCCCGCCGGCGAGGACGAGTTCGAGGTCGCCGGCCTGACACCGCTGGCCGCCGACCTCGTCGCGCCGACACGCGTCGAGGAGAGCCCCGTGGCCTTCGAGTGCCGGGTCACCCAGTCGTTCCAGTTGCGCACCGCCGCTGACGACCCCGTCGACAGCTGGATGGTGTTGGGCGAGGTCGTGAAGATCCACATCGCCACCCACCTGCTGCGCGCGGACCAGACCTTCGACACGGCCGGTGCGCGCCCGCTGCTGCGAGCCGGCGGACAGGGCGACTACTTCCTGCCGAGCGACGACCACCACCGGTTCATGAAGCGACCGAAACCCGCCACGCGCTGACCGCCCGGTCGACGGGTTCGCTCACAACGCGCTGCGAATCTCCTCGTCGCTCGGCATCCCGGTCCGCGCACCGACCGCGGCCACCGACAACGACGCCGCCGCGACACCTCGCTTCGCCGCGTCGGCGACCGTCGAACCGCCGGCGAGCGTCGCCGCGAACACTCCGTTGAAGGTGTCGCCCGCCCCCGTGGTGTCGACCACGCGGTCGACGTGCCCGGCGGGAAGGACGACCACCTCAGATGCCGGATCGGCGATCAGGACGCCCTGCGCACCGAGGGTCACCAGAACCGGGGCACCCGTCCGCGACGCCACCGCCGTAGCCCGCTCGGCCGCGGGAACGTCCGGGGCGTCCCGACCGTCGGCGATCAGCCGGTGCAGGTCACGAAGTTCCGACGCGTTGGGCGTGAACACCGGCCGCGACGCCATCAGGTCGACCGTCGACGGCAACACCGGGGCGGGATTGACGACGCATCGGATACCTCGCGCAGCGGCCGTCGTCACCGCCGCGGCCACGGCGCCGGCCGGGATCTCGGTGCTGACGAGCACACACCCGGCCCAGCTCGCCGCGCGATGCACCGCGGCACGGACCCTCTCGGCGTCGACGGCGGCGTTCGCGCCCGCCCCGACGGCGATCTGATTCTCACCCTGTGGATCGACGACGATCAGTGCCATTCCGGTGGCGACGCCGTCGAGCACGCCCACGTCGGTCACGTCGACGCCGGAGTCCCGCAACTCGGCGAGTGCCTGCGCGCCGGTGTCGTCGGAACCCACTGCCCCGCAGTAACGCACCTCGGCACCCGCCCGCGCGGCGGCAACAGCGGCATTCGCGCCCTTGCCGCCGCCGTGCCGCGTCACCGTCGGGCCGACGACCGTCTCACCGGGCCCCGGGAGACGATCGGCTTCCACCACCAGGTCGACGTTGACGGCGCCGACGACGAGCAGTCGGGTCGCTCGATCGTGAGAAGTCATCGTGCCTCCGAACCCGTGAGCGCCCCCGGCGTCCAGTCGGGCCAGTCGGGCACGCCCGCGACCATACCGTCGACGTACCGCGCGACGATGCGCGTGGTCGCTCGCTCGTTGGCGTACACGGTTGCCTGGTCACTCCGCAGGATCGCCGTGCGGACGAGCGGCCACAGGCGTCGGAACCGCTCGCGGATCTTGACCTCCGGGACCGCATGCCCGCCACTGTCGACGCGTAGCCGCACCCGATGCACGGCGAGATCTTCGGGGATCATCACGACGTGGAGAGCGACCCGGTATCCGGCGGTGTGCGCACGGTCGACGAGTTCCAGTTTCGACGGATGCGAGAAGACCGTCTCGGCGATGAACGAGGCACCGGCCTCGATGAGGTGGTCGCGGGTGGCCGCGGCCAACCGGGCCGCGTCGTAGGAGTGGGCTTCCGCGGCGTCGGGCCACTGCTGCCGGGCGATCAGGTCGGCGTTCACGAAGGGTGTGCGCACCAACGGCTGTAGATGATGCTCGACCAGCGTCGACTTTCCCGCGCCGTTGCATCCGACGACGAGGTCGAGCCTCGGTGTCACCGGTCGAGGACGACGCTCGTCCCGTCGGGCCGGAGTTCGACGAGCCGTCCGGCGTCATCGACGACGACCGAGGAGAACCCCTCCGAGGCGCGTCGGACGACGTGGTCGTCGGTGGCCAGCCGCGCCTCGAGGTGCGCGTCGATCTCGGCGTCGTAGACGACGGCTTCCTCTGCGGTCAACGCCTCTGCCGGTAGGTCGCCGGCCAACGCGGCCTCGACCCGCCGACGCGACGCGGTGGTGCGCTGTGAGACGCTGCGGCCGAGACGTGCCCAGTGTTCGAGTTGCTGCCGCGCCGATCGCTGCTCGCGCGCGCCCTCCCGCGCGGCATCGGTCACCAGTGCAGCAGACAACCGGGTCACCTTGTCCGTACCGGTGCTCATCGCACACCTCCCGCGTGGGTGTAGCAGAGTGCTACATCGACCCAGCATACGCCGACGAACCCGTCGACGGTCGTTGTCGGACGACCGTCGACGAGCGCCGGCACTCTCAGCCGGTCTCGGGTGTCACCGCGTCGAGGTCGCATCCCGCTTCGGCAACACCCATCCCGGTCGCGGGAAGTGGCAGGTGTAGCCGTTCGGGAAATTCAGCAGGTAGTCCTGGTGCTCGGGCTCGGCCTGCCAGAACGGACCCAACTGCTCGATCGTGGTGACCGCCTTGCCCGGCCACAGACCCGAGGCATCGACGTCGGCGATGGTGTCGCGAGCGACCTGCTCCTGCTCCGGGGTCACCGGGAAGATCGCCGAACGGTAGCTCGTGCCGACGTCGTTGCCCTGCCGGTCGCGCGTCGTCGGGTCGTGGATCTGGAAGAAGAACGCCAGGATGTCGCGGTACGTCGTCTGCGTGGGGTCGAAGACGATCTCCACCGCCTCCGCGTGACCGGGATGGTTGCGGTAGGTGGCGTGGTCGTTCTGTCCGCCGGTGTAGCCGACCCGGGTGTCCAGGACACCGGGCTGCTTGCGGATCAGGTCCTCCATCCCCCAGAAGCACCCACCCGCGAGGACCGCGGTCTCGGTGCCGGGGCGGACGGTGATCTGACCGGTGTCGGTGGTCATGCGTTCTCCTCCTGGGTGTCGGTGGTGGTGTGGTCGTCGGTGAACAGGGCGGCGTACTCGCCGTAACCCTCGGCGTCGAGTTCGGCCACCGGGATGAACCGCAGCGATGCCGAGTTCATGCAGTACCGCTGTCCGCCCGCGTCCCGCGGCCCGTCGTCGAAGAGGTGCCCGAGGTGGCTGTCCGCCCCGGCGGACCGTACTTCGATGCGCCGCATGAACAGGCTCCGATCGACCTTCGTCGCGACGGCGTCGGGATCGATGGGCCGGGTGAAGCTCGGCCACCCGGTTCCGCTGTCGAACTTGTCGGTCGACGAGAACAGCGGCTGCCCCGACACGACGTCGACATAGATCCCGGGTTCGTGGTTGTCCCAGTACTCGTTGTCGAAGGCCCGCTCGGTGCCGTCCCGCTGGGTGACGCGGTACTGCACGTCGGTGAGGCGGCTCAACGCCTCGGGGGTCTTGCGGTAGGTGTTGCTCACGTTTCCTCCTGCCGACGCTCCCCCGCTCCGTCGATCGACGGCGCATCTCGGAGGGCGTCACCGTGCACAACACCACGATGCCCGCATTTGGTCCCGACCCGCGACCGGGCCGCCGCCCACCAGGTGGACGGCGGCCCGGACACGCCTGGCAGACTCCGATCAGCCCACGACGTCACGCCCGAAGATCTGCCGGGCGAGGACCCAGCGCTGCACCTCGCTGGCACCCTCGTAGATCTCCCCGATCTTGCTGTCCCGGTAGAGCGCCTCGACCGGACCCGACGAATCGTCGTCACCCAGTTCCTGGGTGAACCCGAACCCGCCGAACGCCTGGACCGCGTCGCGGGCCATCAGGACCGCGACCTCGGTACCGCGCAGTTTGGCCATCGCCGCCTCCGGTTCGGGGAACCGCGTGCCGGAGTCGAGCCGCATCGCCGCCTTGAGGTACAGGTCGCGCGAGATCGCGATCTCGGTCGCGCGGTCGGCCATCAGGAACTGCCAGTGCTGCCGGGCTGCGAGCGGTTCGCCGAAGGCCACCCGGGTGCGCAGGTGGGCAGCGGTGCGGTCGAAGGCGGCTTGCGCCATGCCCACACCCGCCGCCGCGATCCCGATACGTCCGTAGGTCAGCGTCTGCAGGGCGACCTTCAGCCCGCCGCCCTCGGTCCCGAGCAGGGACTCACGCCCCAGCTCCACCTCGTCGAGGTGCACGTCGGCGGTGATCTGGCCCTTGTTCCCGAGCTTGCGATCCGGCGTACCCACCCGGACCCCCGGGGTGTCGGTCGGGACGATGAACGTCGAGAGCCGGTCACCGGTGCGAGCGAGGACCACGACGAACGCGGCGACGACGGAATTGGTGATCCACCGCTTGCGCCCGTTCAGCACCCATCCGTCGCCGCGGCGGTGCGCCACGGTCTGGACCGCCTCGGGTGAGAGATCGCTCGACGCGGCCGGCTCGCTGGTGGCGAAGGAGCCGACGATCTCGCCGGCGACGACCGGGGCCAGCCACCTGCGGCGCTGCTCCGGCGTGCCCTGGTTGACGGCATTGCCCGCGAGGATGCAGTGGACGTCGAAGATCGCGGCGACGCTGTTGGAGAAGTACGCCAGTTCTTCGACGGCGGTGGCCGTCGCGGTGGCCGGGTGAGCCAGTCCGTCGCCGCCGACATCGGCCGCGAAGGGGATGCGGTAGATCCCCGCCGTGGCCAGCCGATCGAACACGTCACGTGGGAAGCCGTCGAGTCGCTCGTCGCCCCGCGCGATCCGGTCGGCCACCGGCGCGACGTCGCGAAGCGCGACCTGCCGGACCCTGCGCCGGACCTCGGCCACCTCCTCGGGCGACACGAGGTCGTGGTACAGGGTGTCGGCGATCCGCGGCGGCTGGTCGGGCATGTCGTCGGACGACGACACCCTGGTGATGTCGATGACAGTCAAGGAGTCTCCTGTTCTGATCGAACCGATCGACCCGGCTCAGACCGGCGCATCGGCCACGGCACGGGAGTGCTCGATCTCGTCGGGCACGAGTTCGGCCGCGGTCTCCGGCGCTCCTGCGCCCGGACCGAAGTCGGCAAAGGCCGTGATGTGCTCCTCGAGGGGCAGCGGGTTGGGCGTGCCGTAGGTGAAATAGGTCTCCCACGGCAGCTTCGCGCCGCCGATGGCCAGGCCGGTGTCGATGTCGGACATCTGCCAGGTCTTCGTCTCGGCAGACGGGTCGAGATGCAGGTATCCGGACTCACCGAACAGCTCGATGCGATTGCCGCCCGGTTCGAACACGTACAGGAACTGCCCCTGGGTGATCCCGTGCCGGTCCGGTCCGGCTTCGATCCGGATGTCGTACTCGCGGAACATCTCCACGGCGTCGATGTTGTGCTGGCCCGTGCCGTAGTAGAAGGCGACGTGATGGAGCTTGCCGCGCCCGCCGGTCATGTCGCGCATGCACGCGACCTCGTGTCCGAGGATGTTCGAGCTCATCCAGGCACCGATCTCGACGTCCCCGTCGACGACCCGCTCGGTGGTGTGGAACCCGAGGTGCCGTTCGAACTCGGTCTTGACGGCGGTGACGTCGGAGGCCATCAGGTTGAGGTGGTCGATGCGCTTGACCGGGATGCCCTGCAACGGCTTCTTCGACGGCCGGGTGAGGATCTTGCTCTGCAGTTCCGGTGGCGCGACGTACTTCTCGGCCTCCCAGACCAGTGCGAAGTCATGACCGTCCGCGGTCTTGTACGCCAGGGTCTTTCCGTAGCCGAATTCGTCCTCGTGCCAGGAGGTCTCGATGTTCGCACCCTGCAGCGAGGCGGCGCGACGTTCGAGCGCCTCCGGGGAGCTGGTCCGCAGACCGGCATGACCCATGCCCGGCTCGCGAGACTCGGTGATCTTCAGACTCCAGGGATAGGGGTCCTCGTACGCCCGCAGGTAGACGGACTGGCCTTCGCTCCGGGTCACGTACATGCCCAGGAATCGGGTGAAGAAGTCGAGGGTTTCCTGCGGCTTGGGGCTCAACAGTTCGGCTCGCGCGAGGTGCGCGACATCGAAGCGTGCGGCGTTCTCGGTCATCGGTTCTCCTGTGGATCGTGCGACACCGGATCTCGGTGGCTGCTGGCTGATGTCCGTCAGCATGGCGTCGAGATGTGACTGCCGTCACCGGCGTTCGGGATATCCGAACAACGGCGCTGCCGATTGACTCCGCATTCGGACTGCCCGGTCCCGGCCCCGCAGACCGCCCCTGCTCCATAGCGTTCGGAGTCGAGCACGCCGCCGGCATCGGAGACCGAGCGTGCGCGACGAGCTAAGGAGACATGCGATGAGCCGGTTGACCGCCGCCATTGTGGGATCGGGCAACATCGGGACCGACCTGATGTACAAACTGTTGCGGTCCGAGTACGTCGACCCGGTCTACATGGTCGGAATCGACTCGGCCAGTGAGGGTCTGCGACGAGCGCGTGCCGAAGGGCTCGAGGCGTCGGCAGAGGGCGTGGACTGGCTGCTGCAGCAGTCGTCGCCTCCCGATCTCGTCTTCGAGGCCACGTCGGCCAAGGTGCACGCCGAGGTCGCTCCGCGCTACGCCGACGCGGGGATCACCGCGATCGATCTGACGCCCGCATCGGTCGGCCCCTACGTCGTCCCGGCGGTCAACCTCCGCGAACACGTGAACGCGCCCAACGTGAACATGGTGAGCTGCGCCGGGCAGGCCACGATCCCGATCCTCTATGCGATCAACCAGGCCGCCGACGCCGCCTACGGTGAGATCGTCGCGGCCATCGCGTCGGCGAGCGCGGGCCCGGGCACCCGGCAGAATCTCAGTGAATTCAGCGAGAAGACGGGGCGCGCACTGGCACAGGTCGCGGGAGCGGACCGGGCCAAGGCGATCTCGGTGATCAACCCGGCCGAACCGCCGATGAACATGCGCGACACGGTATATGCGAAAGTGCGCAACCCGGATCCCGCGGCCATCGAACGCGCCGTCGTCGACATCGTCACCGAGGTCCAACGCTACGTCCCCGGTTACACCCTCAAACTCGTCGACGTCGACGGTGATCTCGTGACCGTGATGCTCGAGGTCGTCGGCGCCGGCGACTTCTTACCCACGTACGCAGGCAATCTCGACATCATCACCGCGGCCGCCGTGCAGGTCGCCGAGGTGATGGCGCAGGAGAGGGCCGCGACAGCGACACTTCAGACAGGAGCACTGCGATGACCAGCCAGTCCCCGGCCCGCGGGCCACGATCGGTCACCCTCGTCGACACGACGCTGCGTGACGGGATGTCGAGTGTCTCGCACCGGTTCACCACACGCGACGTCGCCGCCATCGCGGCCGGCCTCGACCGGGCCGGCGTCCCGACGATCGAAGTGGCACACGGCATCGGTCTCGGCGCGTCGTCGGTCCAGTACGGCTTCGCCGCGGCCACCGACCCCGAGTACGTGCGCGCCGCCGTCGACGCGGTCGACAACGCCGACATCGCGGCCCTCTACGTACCGGGCATCGCGACGCTGAACGAACTGCAGGCGGCGGTGGACGCCGGCATCTCGACCGTCCGCGTCGCCGTCCACTGCACCGAGGCGGACTGCGGACAGCAACCCGTCGAGTGGGCCAAGGAGAACGGGCTCGAGGTCATGACATTCCTCATGATGAGCCACAAACTCGAACCCGATGCACTCGCCGAGCAAGCGGCCAAGCTCGACTCCTACGGCGCCGACGTCGTGTACGTCGTCGACTCCGCAGGTGCGCTCGTCCCGCAGCAGGCCGGCGAGCGGGTCGCGGCACTGCGCGAGGCGATCTCCGCGGACATCGGCTTCCACGCACACAACAACCTCGGTGTCGGGATCGCCAACGCGCTCACCGCCGCCGAGAACGGAGCCACCTACATCGACGGTTCCTTGCGCGGTCTCGGCGCGAGCGCCGGCAACGCCCAGACCGAAGTCCTCGCCGCAGCATTCGAACGCGCGGGATGGGACACCGGCGTCGAGTTGTTTCCGCTCATCGACACCGCCGAGAACGTCGTGGCACCGCTGATGACCGAACCGCAGATCGTCGACGAGACCGCGCTCGTGCTCGGTTACGCCGGCGTGTATTCCACGTTCTTCCACCCCACCAAACGCGCCGCGAAGAAGTTCGGTGTCCCGGCCCGGGAGATCCTGCTCGAACTCGGCCGGCGCGGCGTGATCGGCGGTCAGGAAGACATGATCATCGATGTGGCCTCGGAACTCGCGGGCCGCACCTACGAGACGCCCGTCGCGGCGGAGGTGTGAGGAAATGACTCTGTCTGTCACCGATCAGGACAGCACCGATCAGAACGGTACCGCCGAGGTGCGTCAACTCATCGGGAACGAGTGGCGTACGGCCTCGGACGGCGCCACGTTCGAGTCGCGCGACCCGCACGACGGCGCGTTGCTCGCGACGGTGGCGCGCGGCACCGCCGACGACGGGATCGCCGCGATCGACTCTGCCCGCACCGCTTTCGACGACGGACCGTGGCCGCAGATGTCGCCCAAGGAACGCGCGGCGATCCTGCATGCGGTCGCCGACGCCGTCGACGAGCACCGGGAGGAGCTGGCACAGCTCGAAACACGTGACGGCGGCAAGACGATCACTCAGTCGTTGCACGCCGAGATCCCGCGGGTGGCCCACAATCTGCGCTTCTTCGCCGACTACGTCTCGATGGCCGCGAACGAGGCCTACCCGGACGGCGACCTGCTGTCCTACGTCCTCTATCCGCCCGCCGGGGTCGTGTCGGCGATCAGTCCGTGGAACGCGCCGCTGATGCTGGCGACATGGAAGATCGCGCCTGCTCTGGCCTTCGGCAACACCGTGGTCCTCAAACCGGCACCACAGACACCGTTGACCGCCAACCGCTTCGCGCAGATCGCACTCGAGGCGGGCCTGCCGCCCGGTGTGCTCAACGTCGTGCACGGTTTCGGCGGTGAGGCCGTCGCCGGACCGCTGACCTCCGATCCACGCGTCGACCGCATCACCTTCACCGGATCGAGCGCCACCGGTGTGAAGATCTTGCAGGCGGCCGCGGCGAACCACACGCCGGTCTCGGCCGAGATGGGTGGCAAATCAGCCAACATCGTGTTCGCCGACGCCGATCTCGACGTCGCCGTACCCATGTCGCTCCGGGCCATCTTCGGCGGCAACGGACAGGTCTGCCTGTCGGGTTCGCGTCTGCTGGTGCAGAACTCGATCCGGGGGGAGTTCGTGGATCGCTTCGCCGAGGAAGCTCGGAAACTCGTGGTCGGCGATCCCAAGGACCCGGCGACGTTCATGGGCCCGCTCATCGAGCAGCAGCACCTCGACAAGGTGCACGGCTACGTCGAGCTCGCGCAGGACGAAGGCGGCAAGATCATCACCGGCGGCGAACGACTCACCGACCCGGATCGAGCGGGCGGCTTCTACTATCCACCGACCGTCATCACCGGCCTCACCAACGACTCCCGAACGGCACGTGAGGAGATCTTCGGTCCGGTCGAGACGGTTCTGGGCTTCGACACCGAAGAGGAGGCCCTGCGCGTCACCAACGACTCTCCCTACGGCTTGGCGGGCATCCTCTTCACGCAGAATCTCGACCGGGCTCATCGGATGGCGGCACGCTGGAAGGCCGGCACGGTCTGGATCAACACATTCTTCGAACGCGATCTCCGGCTGCCCTTCGGCGGTGAGGGCATCAGCGGCCTGGGTCGTGAGGGTGGCCAGTACTCCCGCGAGTTCTTCACCGAACCGCGCGCGGTGACGCTCCGGATCCGGAAGTAGGACCCGTGTCCACAACCGAGACTTGCGTGGTCGTCGGCGCGACCGGCGCCATGGGAACCGTGTTCACGCGACGCCTGGTGGCGCGAGGGATGCGTGTCATCGCGGTGGGGCGTCGCGCCGAGGAACTCCAACAGCTGGCCGCGACAGACGAATTGATCGTTCCGTGCGTGGCCGACATCGCCGAGGACGCGTCCATGGACGCGATCCGTGCCCGCCTCGACGGGACCGTGCGACTCGCGGTGTTCGCGGCGGGCCTGCCGGTCCGCGGCTCCGCGGACGCGATCGAACCCTCGTTGCTGGCCACGGCCGCCAACATCAAGGTGGCCGGCACGGTCCGGTTGCTGCGGGCCGTCCGCGACCATCTCGCCGACGGTTCGCGGTTCGTCGCGATCGCGGGTTCACTCGGACTCGAGCCGGGCCCCCTCGACGCGGGCCCGGGTACGGCCAACGCCGCACTGTTCAATCTGATGCGACAGATCGGTGCGTTGTACGGACCCCGAGGAGTCACCGTGCACACCATTGCGCCCGGGCCGATCGACACCCCTCGGCTCCGCGCCTTCGTCGACACCGAATCGCGCGAGACCGGTGCTGCGGCGCAGGAGATCTGGGACAGGTACACGGCCAAGACCTCGCTGGGCCGCCTGCCGACGCTGGACGAGATCGCCTGGCTCGTCGAGATGTTGCTCGAGCCCCTGGCCGCCGTGCTGCACGGCAGCGTCCTCAACGCCGACGGCGGAACCCGCCACGGTATCCAATAACCGGGTCCGGAACGGACGCGGGCACTTTCGAACGGAGCCGACGTGCCGGTTGCACACTTCCACATCCCCATCGGCAGCGCTTCCACCGAACAGCGCGCCGCCCTGTTGACCGCCGCGAGTGCGGCCTACTCCCGCATTCTCGACTCACCGATCGAGCGGGTACGCACCTTCGTCGTGCAGTACGACCCGACCGACCTCGCCGTCGCCGGGCAGCTCATGGTCGACGGCGGCGCGATCGCGCCGTATTTCACCGCGATCGTGCTCGCCGGCCGGCCGGCGCACCAGCGTGCGGAGTTGCTCGCCGCCTTCACCGACCTCGTCGTCGAACACCTCGGGGTCGACCGGTCCGCTGTCCGCGGCCGAATCGTGGAGGTGGCGCCGGAGAACTGGGGCATCGGCGGCATACCCGCGAGCGACGTTCGGAAAACGGAGATCTCGATGCGCGCTGCCCACCCTACTGCTCCCTGAGCCGACAGAGCCGCGAAACTGCTGGTCCTCGAGGTGCACGTGGCTAGCCCCTGCTCCCCAGTCCGAAAAAGCCACACACCCACTGAACCCTGAGGTGCGAGGAGCGCAAGCGACGATCCTCGAAGGACCGTCAACCGCGCCTGCCGAGATCTGGACCGAATCTTCGTGCTATCTAACGTCTTTGGCCACATGATCCCGGTGGTCATGGCGCGTGTCACACTGTGGAGTTGTCAAAGGTCGAGTGGCGTCGGGTCGGCGCCGGAGGGTCTGGGGTTTGTCTTGGGGGGCGACTAAACGAGGGCGTCGTCAAGTCGCATGGTGCGCCGGTTGTAGGCCGGTCGGGGTAGGCGACGGGGGTCGATGTCGACCGGCGGGGTCAACCACGGGTGCCGGTCGGGACCCATCACCACTTGCCACCCGTGGTGATGCACCTGGGTATGACAGCGCTGGCACAGCAGGCACCCGTTGTCCAGATCGGTCGGCCCGCCATCGGCCCAGTGCACGAGGTGGTGGACTTGGGTATGCGCCGCGGGGGCACCACATCTCACACAGCACTGGTCGCGAACGATGATGGCTTGCCGCAGATGATGTGGGAACAATCGTTTCGTGGTGCCCATCTGCAACGGCACCCCTTCGGCGTCGAGGACGATCTCAGCGACCCCGCCGTCACACGACAGTCGCCGGGCTGTCGACTCCGTCACCGCCCCCACCCACGGCAACCGCGCCGGATCAGCGCCTTCAGCGGGGATCGTCACCAACACCTGGGTGCGGGGTGCGCCGGCGGCGGTCATCGCCGCACCGATCGCCGCTTGATCGAGCAGTAGCTCCAGCTTATCGGCGCGACGCTCCCCGACACTGCGCCGATCCTCGGCCCCGTCGGGTTCGGGACGCGGGCAGGAGCGTTCGTCGATCATCGACAAGAATTTCTCGCCGATCACCGCGGTCACATCTGCGGTGATCGCGACCCTGCCTTCCTCGGTCACCCGGGCGTGCACAGAGTTCAACGACGCGTCATCACCCGCCGCAACCGCGTCCGGGTCAGTGGCTGCGACCCGGACTGCCATACTCCGGGCGTGGTCGTGTCGGAAACCCTGCCCTGGTTACGATCAGCCGTCGGCGCAGCGACGGTGGCGCCATCTCGACATGGGTGGCTGGCGATGCATTCTCGAGTTGCCGGCCAGACGGGTGCAGTGCCCGCGCCACAATGTGGGTAGCGAATGGGTTCCGTGGGCGCGTCCGAAAGCGAAGATGACCAGGGCTTTCGACGACGCCGTCGCGTGGATGTGCGCGCACGCGCCGATGAGCGCCGTGAGTGCTTATCTCCGGGTCTCCTGGCGGACGGTGTCTCGTATCGTTGAGCGCGTGGTCGACGACCATGTCGGACTCACCAAACGCTTGAACGGGTTGCGACGCATCGGTATCGACGAAATCTCCTACCGCAAGGGCCACCGATATTTGGTCGTGGTGGTCAACCATGACTCAGGTCAACTGGTGTGGGCGGGTGAGGGTGCCAAGAAGGAGACGATCGAGCGATTCTTCGATGAGCTCGGTGATGTGCGCGCCCGTCGGATCACCCACATCAGCGCTGACGGCGCCGAGTACATCGGCGCAGTCCTCGCCGAGCAGGCGCCGCACGCCTACTGGTGCATGGACCCATTTCACGTGATGCAGTGGGTCAATCAGGCGTTGGACAGGTGCCGCGCTCGGGTGATGAACCGAGTTGTTGGCTTATCGAAGGTAGAACGCGGGCGACTGAGGTGGGCGTTATTGAAGAATCCCGACAACCTCACCGACAGTCAACGGCGGCTGCAATCCATTGTTGTCTGTAACGTCAACAGCCAACTTGCCCGCGCTTATCAGATGAAAGAAGAGATACGGCACATACTTTCAGGCGCTTACCGATCAAGTTGGGCGCCGTTACGGCGATGGATCCGTAAGGCGGAGTCCTCCGGTATTCCCGAGTTTCGACTCACTGCGCAGAGCATCCGCAAACGGGAGGTGCAGATCCACAACGCGGTCGCGTGTCAAATGAGCAATGCGCGAGTCGAGGCAACGAACTGCCACCTCCGGTCATTGACAAAGCGGTCGTACGGATTCCACACACCCGACGCCCTGATCGCGATGGCCAACCTCACACGAGGCGGCGCGTGTCCGAAACTTCCGCATCACGATTGAACCCGGAATCCGCCCACTTCTACGTCAGGAGATCCAATTACGTTCGACGACGACCTTTCTCCACAGCCGACCATCATCGAAAAACGCTGCCTTACAATATATGTCACCCACGCCCCAGCGGTGAACCGTGGTGGACTGTGGTGGACAAAAGCCCCACCAGTCACACGGGTGCATCGGCCTGCTTGGAGACGAGTCACTACCGGAGGTAGGAGGCACTTCGCCCGCCAGTCCAGAGAGTCACTACAACGCATCCGGCTCCGACCGATGAACTCGAACTCGACCGATGAACTTCGATCGAAGTCCATCGGTCCAGGTGAGGTTCATCAGTCGGTGGAGGGGTTCGGCAGACCCTTCGTGACGCGCCCTCCGCAAGCTCCGGGTGCTCCTCAGGGAGCAGACAGTAGTAGCGCCCTGGCGGCCGTCGTGGATACAAAAGAACCCCGCTCGCTGAGGAGCGAGTTTCCCCCCACCGCTCCCTGAGGAGGGAGCTCGCGAGCGTCTTGAAGGGTTTCCCAAGCTTGCCCGCCAGCCCCTTCGAGGCTCGTCGGTTTCGCTCCTCGCACCCTCAGGGAGCGGGAGACACCCGTCGCTTGCGCTCCTCGCACCTCAGGAAGCACTTCAGGTCGCTTCTTCCAGATCCGGGAGCAGAGAGAATCGCTTCTCCTCGGGGCAGGCGGCGGAGAGACCGCGAGAAGACTTCCCGCACCTCACGATTCCGAGATCGTCGCCTGACGCTCGGCGACGGTGACGTCGCCCGCCGACCAGTGCGTGGGCGGTACCTCGCGGACACAGACGCGGATGTTCGCGACCGGGGCGCCGATCGCACGATGGGCGGCCGCCGTCAGCTCGCGCATGAGTGCGCGCACCTCGTCGGGCGAACGCCCCTGGGCGATGGTCACGTCGATGAACGGCATCTCACCCTCCCGCGACCGTGATCGAACCGAGCGTGGTGAAGTGAGCCGCGACCCGGCTACCCGGCTCCACCGGGACAGCGTCCGTCATACCCCCGGTGAGGACGACCCACCCCGCCTCCAGGGTGATGCCCCGCGCACCGAAGGTGTTGGCCGCGAATGCCAATGCCTCGGCGGGATGTCCGAGCACTGCTGAACCCGTCGCGGTGGCGACGATGTCACCGTCGACCTCGAGCAGGCACGCCTCGAGTCCGAAGTCCACGTCCGCGACATCGCGGATGACCGGACCGGTCACGTAGACGCCGGAGGAGTTGTTGTCGGCCACCGCATCCGCGAGGGTGAACTTGAATCCCGAGTAGCGACTGTCGATGATCTCGATCGCGGCCATCGCATGATCGACCGCGGCGAGTGCCGTGGCCGCGGTGACACCGGGACCGGCGAGGGGACGCCCGAGCACGAAGGCGATCTCGGGCTCGGCGCGTGGATGGATGAGTCGCTCACGCGGGACCGGCAAGCCCGCGGGCAACGCCATGGCATCGGTCAGCCACGCGACCGAGGGCTCGTCGACGCCCATCTGCTTCTGCTTGGCCCGCGAGGTCAGGCCCAGCTTGATCCCGGTCACGGTCTCCCCGCGCGAGCGGCGGTCGGCGAGCGCGATGTCCTGGGCGGCGTAGGCGACGTCGAGGCTCAGTCCCGGCCACTCGTGCTGGATCGAGGTCCGCGCCGTCCGCGAGCGCTCCGCGGCGAGCAACGAGCCGGCCACGCGAACCGCACTCCAGTCGTCGATTCCGTTGTCTGTCACTTCTTCTCCTGATGATTCGAGAACACGAGCACTCACGCACCCAGCACCGCGGTCACGCCGCCGACGCCGGCGATGGTGGCGACCACGGTGTCCCCCGGCCCGACCGGCACCGCCGCGGTCATCGAGCCGGGCAGCACCACATGGCCGGGTTCGAGCGTGACGCCGAGGGGCCCGACCGTGTTGGCCAGCCAGACCAGGGCGTTGATCGGCGATCCGAGCACCGCGCCACCGGCGCCGGTGTGGACGAGTTCGCCGTTCACGTGCAGGTTGCAGCCGGCCATCCGCAGGTCGACGTCGACGAGCGGCACCGGCCGCCCGCCCAGGATGACCCCGCCCGATGACGCGTTGTCGGCGATGGTGTCGAAGATGCCGATCTTCCAGTCGCGGATGCGGGAGTCCACGATCTCCAGTGCGGGGAGCACGAAGTCGACGGCCGCGGCCGCCTCGGCGACCGTGACCCCCGGTCCCCGTAGTGGCCTCGCGAGGACGAACGCGACCTCCGGCTCGATGCGCGGTTGGATGAACGTGCCCGCCGGGATCGGGGCGTGCTCGAGGTGGAACATGCTCGCCGTGAGGTGCCCGAAGTCCGGCTGGTCGACACCCATCTGCCGTTGGATGGCACGGGAGGCCAGCCCCACCTTGTGCCCTTTCACCACGTCACCCTGCTTCTCCCAGTCCTGAACCTGGGCGAGGGCGATCTCATAGGCGGTCGACAATGGGCGGTCCGCGAACCGCCCGGCCAGGGGTTCGATCGGGGCGTGGTCTCGATAGGCGTCGAGCAACGCATCAGCGGCATCGCGCACGAGGTCGGCATGGTCGGTCATGGAAGGCATGATCTTTCTGGGCTGAGGAACGGTGACCGCGGGGTCATCCCGCCACCGCGTGCAGGACGGAGACCTCGCGCTCGGGCAGACGGATGGGCGTGGACACGTCGCCGGACGAGGAGTTCAGCGCGCGGGACGCGTCGGCGGCGGCCGCGATCACCGCACGCCGGAATTCGTGCTGCGCCGGAATGAATCTCGTCGCGGGCGCGGTGATCGACATCGCCGCCACGACGACCCCCATCTCGTCGCGGATCGGCGCCGCGACGCAATGCACGTCGGGAACCGCTTCGGCCAGGTCGAAGGCGCAGCCCCGGCGCAGCACACCCTTCAGTTCCGCGGCCAGTTCGTCCGGGTCGGTCAGGGTCGAGGACGTGTACCGCCGGAGCTGCTTGTCGGTCAGGTTGCGAGCCAACTGGGCCGGATCGCAGTGCGCGAGGAGCACTTTGCCGACCGCGCTGCAATGCGCATCGAGCTGGGCGCCGATCCGGGCGCCGGACACGTTGATGACGTGGTTGCCCAAAACCTTGTCGACGTAGATCACCCGATAGCGTTCCATGACGGCGAGATGGGTTGTCTCGCCGAACTTCTCCGAGAGCGCCTGCAGGATCGGGGCAGCACAGGACTTGACGTCGACCGTGCCCTGCAGCGCCTGGTTCAGTTCGACGACGCGCCAGCCGATACGGTAGCGGCCGCGGGCGCGACACTGCAGCAGGCCGATGTCGACCAGCGAGGCCAGCAGCGCGTGCGCGCTCGACCGGGGGACGCCCAGTTCGCCGGCGACCTCCGACACACCCCACTCGGGACGTTCGACGGTGAACAGATCCAGGACCGGGCCGATTTTCTGGACGGTCTGCAGCGCGGCCACCTCAGGGACCCACCATCGACTCGTCGCTGAACAGCAGGGTCGCCCCACCGGTGGCGAAGTTGGCGACATCGCCGGCCGCGGCCTGCCCCTCAGGCGATCCGAGGGCCTGGGCAAGGGCGTCTTTCGAGTCGAAGTACAGCTCGGCCACCGAGTACGAGGCGGGTTCGGTGCCGTCGAGGGACTCGCACTTGCCCGCGGCGAACCGCCGCAGTCCGGGGATACGGCGGACCAGCTCGGCATGCTCGTTCTCGTAATGCCGGTCGAAGGCCGCCGGGTCGAGCGGATGTCCGTAGATCACGGTCAGTCGGTACATGAGGTGCCTTTCGGATTCGAGCGGGAGGTCACGACGCCGCGGTCGTCGCCACGGGGGCAGCCACGGTGAATTCCTCGCGGAAGATGAGACGGGGCGCCATCCGGCGACGTTTCAGCGCCCGGACGCCGGCCTCGATCATGGCCGGCGGGCCACAGAGATAGGCGCTCAGCCCTTTACAGCTGCGGAAGTCCTCGACGACGACGTCGGTGACCATCCCGGTGGCGCCGTCCCACTGCTCCTCGCTGAGGACCGGCCGGTAGTGGAAGTTGTCGTACCCGGCCTCGAGTTCGCGGAAGAACTCGACGTCGTAGAGGTCGTCCCGTCGTCGGCCACCGTGGTACAGGTACAGCTCGGGTACCAGGCCGTGGTCCAGCACGTGGCGGGCGATGGACTTCAGGGGGGCGAGTCCGGTACCGCCGCCGATGAGGATCGCCGGCTCGGCCTGCTCGCGGACGAGGTGGAACTGGCCGAGCGGTCCGCGGAGTTCTACCCGCTCCCCCACCGTCAGCGAACCGAAGATCCAACCCTCCGTGGCCCGTCCACCGACGGTGCGCTTGACGTGGAACTCCAGGAGCTTCGACTCCGACGGCGGGTTGGCCATCGAGTACTGACGCCCCACACCGGTACCGGGGATCACCAGCTCCGCATACTGGCCCGCGTTGAACGTCATCGGCTCGTCCAGTTCGACGACGAGCCGGCGCGTGTCGGTGGCGATGTCGTCCAGGACGACGACGGTGCCGTCGTGGTCGCGCAGCGGATGTCGGGGCGCTCCGTCGTCGACTGCGGCGTCCAGCGGTTCGACGACCAGGTCCGAGCACGGCGTGGCCATGCAACCCAGCGCCAACCCGGCACACCGTTCGGCCGGCGTCAGCGTGTAGTCGGGTGAGTCATTGTGCGCCACTTCGCCGTCGAGCACTCGGAGCTTGCAGGTACCGCAGGTCCCCTGGGTGCAGGAGTGCGGCAGCCACTCCCCGGCGCGCAGCACCGCATCGAGGACCGACTGATCGGCGGCCACGTCGAGCGGCGTGTCCGAGCCCTGGATACGAACCCGATGTGTGGTGTTCACGCCTCAGACCTCCCACTTGACATGGAGTTCCTTGGGGCCACGGAAACCCCAGCCCCAGAAGTCGACCTCGTGGTCGGTGTCGCGCTCGATGTTGGGGATCGTCTCCAAGAGCTCCTCGAGCGCGATACGGACCACGTTGTTCGCGAAATAGGTTCCGGCGCAGGCGTGGACACCGCCGCCGAAGGTCATGTTCGGGATCACCGCGCGGTCGAGGTCGTACGCGGTCGGGGCGTTGTAGGCACTCTCATCCTGATTCGCCGAACCGTAGGACAGCATCACCACGGAATTCTGCGGGATCGTCACGCCGCCGACCACGACCTCGTCGGTGGCGATCTTCGCGGCCGCCGACCAGATCGGCGCGACCCACCGCATGCCCTCACCGACCGCCCGCGGGATGAGGCCCGGGTCGTCGACGACCCGCTCCAGCTGATCCGGCCGGCTGAACAGGCCGGCCAGTGTGGTGGCCATCGCATGACCCGGCTCCTGCATCGCGCCGAGCAGGAACACGTAGAGGTTGGGGTAGATGACGTCGCGGCTGCGCGTCTGCCCCTCGGGCATCCCGTCGTGCAGCCAATGCGAGATCGCGCTGTGGTCGGGGTTGACGATCCACTCGTCGATCTTGGGGTCGACGTGCGCGATGATCTCGGCCTTCGCCTCGTCGCCGGGGACGAAGCCGTCGGGGTTGGCGAACTCGCCGTCGGGCGTCATCGCGGAATTCGTGAACGAGACGCTGAGCTTGTGGAACCACTCCCGCAGCTTGTCGGTGCTCACGTCGCTCAGGCCGAGCAGATCGCCGAGGGCCCGGACACTGACCGGTTCGCAGTACTCGGCGACGATGTCGGCCGAGCCGTTGTTCTCGATCCGCTCGAGCAGTTCGCGGGCGTACGGCCGGACCAGGTCGTCGATGTAGTTGTCGACGGCCGACGGCTGCAGATGCGGCTCGACCATGTCGCGCAGATCGCGATGCTCGGGACCGTTCGTGTTGAGCAGCGCCCCGTGACCGAACGTGCGGCCGCCCGCCGGGGAGATCACCGCAGGCCAGTTGTCCGAATCCTTCGCGATCTGCATGCACAGCTCGCGGGTCGAGACGATGTACATCCCGAGGGAGGGCACGAACGCCACCGGCGCCTCCTTCCGCAGCCGCTCGTAGAACGGGTACGGATCGGCCTCGAGTTCGGCCATCGTGATCTCTTCGACGAACTTCGGGGTGACCTCGTGCGAGGGCTGGACTGCGGTCATGGTGACTCTCCGTTGTCGTTCCGGATATCGGTTGTCGGGAGCCGGTTCGTTCGGTCATGTCGCCGGCCACCGTGGCAATGTCTTGTGATCTGGAACACTATGGGTGGAGGTGAGGGGAGAGAATGACTGCGAATGCACCGATGGATGACTCCGCGTGCACAGCGGGAACCGTCGAACTGAGCACCCGCGAACTCGCGAGCGCCGAGGGTCGGGTCCGGTGGGCGGAGGCGCTCGACGCCACCTTCTGCGAGATGGACATCGACTGGCCCCAGGACCGTCGCCCGTTCACCGCTCAGATCGTCGCGCGCCCCGTCGGAAGCCTCTCGGTGAGCGTGGTCCGCGCCGATCCGCACACCGTCGTCCGCACGCCGGCGATGATCGAATCCGATCCGGCCGACGACTATCTGCTGTGCCTCATCACCCAGGGCGCCGCCACGATCTCGCAGGGCGAACACACCGGACTGTTGCAACACGGCGCCTTCGGGATCATCGACGCCACAGCTCCTTTCGTCGTCAGCGGCGCCACCGAATTCGAGCAGATCGTTGTGCGTGCGCCTCGTGGACAACTGGCTGCGCGGGCGACGTACGACGTCATCGACGACGCGACGGGCCGGGCCATCGCGGTCGATTCCGGTATCGGACGACTCGTGTCGAGCTTCCTCGTCGACGTCGCGGCCCAGGTCCAAGGAATCTCCGTGTCGTCGTCCGGCACGGTGGCGAGCGCGGTGTTGGACATGGTCGCCGGCGCGGTGACCGAGCAGATCTCACACCGCACCGCGACCGACCGGATACATGCCGCCGACCTCCGCGCGGTCCAGAACGCGATGGCCGATCACCTGCACGATCCCGACCACACCATCGCGCTGGTGGCCGCCGAGGTCGGGATGTCGATGCGATACGTCCACAAGCTGTTCAGCACCACCGGCACGACACCGCGGGCCTGGCTGTACGCCCGACGGCTCGACCGGGCCCGCGCGCTTCTCGCGCAGACCGATCTCTGTGTCGCCGACATCTGCGCACAGGTCGGGTTCCGCGATGCGTCGCACTTCAGCCGCGCGTTCAGCCGCACGTTCGGAGTCAGCCCATCCCGCTATCGGGCCACCGCTCCCGAGCGGCATCGTCCCTAGGATGGTCCGTACGCGACCGCAGGAAGGCACCCATGACGATCAGTGACACCGACCGCAGTGCTCGATTCACCCACTCCAAGTCCATCCACATCGACGCCACACCCCAACAGGTGTGGGACCTGGTGACCGACATCGGTCGCACCGGTGAGTGGAGCCCGATCTGCAAGGCGTGCTGGTGGGCGGAACCGGCGACCGGTCCCGAGGTCGGTGCGTATTTCCATGGCCGCAACGAAACCCCCGAACGTGTGTGGGAGACCCGTTCCCGTGTCGTCGCCGCCGACGAACCCCGCGAGTTCGCGTGGATGGTGAACGAGAACGCGGTGCGCTGGTCGTACACGATCACGCCCGACGGCGACGGGACGACGCTCACCGAGTCCTGGGCCGTACAGCCCGCAGGGTTCGACCTGTTCGCCGAACGCTTCGGCGACGACGCATCGCATCAACTCGAACAGCGTCGCGACGCCGCGTTGGCGGGCATCCCGGCCACCCTCGCCGCCATCAGAGAGATCGCCGAGCGCGGCCCCTCCGCCCCCTGAGGTGCGAGGAGCGAAAGCGACGAGCCTCCGCCGCCCCCTGAGGTGCGAGGAGCGAAAGCGACGAGCCTCGAAGGGCCTGGCGACTATTCTCACCAAGCCCTTCGAGGCTCGCTTCGCTCGCACCTCAGGGAGCAGGGGCACCTCACTTCACCTCAGGGAGCAGAGGTCGCGGAGCAGGCCGCTACGAGCTGGCCACCCGCGAGTCCTGCTTGCCCCACGCCGGCGACTTCTCGATCGCGCCGATGATCTGGGGCCGGAGCTCGTCGGCCTGGATGACCGCGTCGACCGAGCCGACCTCGACGGCACGGCGGATGCTGTGCACCGAGTCGAACTCGGCGGCGATCTCACTGATCTTCTCCGCGCGCACCGACTGTCGGAGGTCGGCCAGTTCGGCGTTGAGCCGCGAGCGGTCCGGACCGGTGGCCTGTGCCGTCTCGGCCTCGAGTTCGCGCACCCGCGCGTCGGCACTCACCCGCTTGGCCACATCGCCGGCGAAGACGACCGCGGCCGCCGGCGCACCACCCAGCACGGAGGCGAACGAACCGTCGATCGCGAGCACGGTCATGTTGGGGTTCAAGGCCTTCGAGAACACCACGAACGCGCCGCCGTGGTAGCGCGAGATCACGCAGAACACGATGGGGCCTTCGAAGTTCACGATGGCACGGCCGATCTCCGCACCGTACTCCAGCTGCAGCTTGCGCAGCGACTCCGGCGATCCGTCGAACCCGGACAGGTTCGCCAGCACCACGAGTGGTCGGTTGCCGCTGGCCACGTTGATCGCGCGCGCCGCCTTCTTCGACGATTGCGGGAACAGCGTGCCGGCGGTGTAGGTGTCCGGACCGTCGGTCGGTGTGTAACCGCGGCGCGGCACCTCCCGTGACTCGATACCCAAGAGACACACCGGGATTCCGCCGATGTGCAGATCAGTCACCACCGCGGTCTCCGCGTCGGCCATGCCCGCCCAGCGCTCGAGCACCGGGTGATCCTGGTCGGCGACGGCGCGGATCACGGTGCGGATGTCGAACGGCTTCTTGCGATCCGGGTTGGAGGCCGCCGAGAAGATCTGCCCGACGGTGGTGAAATCGCTGCCCGCGAGGACGTGCGGGTAGTCGGAGATGTCACGGTCGACGGGGTCGCTCGTGATCGCGCGGCGCGGCGTCTGCTCGCCCGGCAGCACGTAGGTGTGCTCGTAGTGAGCCATCAGGAGGTCCCGTGCCGCACCGAGGTTCGGCGCCCAGTACTGCGCCTGGCCGTTGGGGCCCATGACGCGGTCGTAACCGCCGATGCCGAAGTTGTCCTCGGCCGACACACCTCCGGAGAAGTCCAGCGACTGCTTGCCGGTCAGCACCATCGCCGACTCCGGGGTCATCACCAGGATGCCCTTGGTGTGCATGAGCATCGTCGCCTCGGCGTTCCAGTACGGCTGCCCGCCCACGTTGATGCCGGCCACGACGATGTTGATCTCGCCGCCGTCCTGCGTGAACTCGACGATCCGCTTCAGCGCCCGGGCGATCCAGTCCATGTTCTCCGTACCGGAGTCCATGGAGATCCGCGCGCCCGACGAGAGTGCGTACCACTCGAGCGGGACCTGCATCTGCTCGGCGAGGTCGAGCGCCGCCACCAGCCGACTGCACTCCGGTTCCGCAAGCGCGCCCAGCGATTTCGTCGGATCGCCGAGCAGGACCACACGGGTCACGCCGCGCGGGTACTTCTCGGTGGGTGTGGTGACCACACCGGCGACGATCGCGGCCGAATTGCGACCCTTGGGGCGGTCGACCTGCACCAGTCGCTGCTCGGCGTCGAGGTCGTACTCGGTGAAATCGCCCAGGATGGCCGCCAATTCGTACGGGTAGACGGTGTTGCGCTTCGCCGCGCGCAGCACCTTCTGCCGGTATTCGTCGACCGGCTCGATGGGCTCGTCGCTCGGCTCGACGACCCGGACGTCGAATCCGCCGGTGGGGTTGCCCGAGAAATGCACCGAGACCTTGCTCAACTCACCGGTGTCGCGGTCGCGGCGGCGCGCGATGAGCTGGACCTCTTCGAGTCCGACGCCCTGCGTCGTGCCGCTGATGTGATCGGCGATCAGATCCAGGATGTCGGCGTCGACGTCGATCGGCGGCCACACGTACATGATGATCCGGTTGGCGCTCGACAGGTTGGTGGAGCCGCGCTGCGCACGCCGGATCGAGTCGACGCACGACGCGAGCGCGGCTTCGGCGGTCGGCAGCGTCAGCAATCGGCCGTCTTGCTCGCGCAAGGCGGTCAGGTCACGCACTTGGGCGAAGGCGACGAGTCGCCGGTCGGACGGGTTCTCCCGTGCGACACAACGGAAGAGGTACACCTCTTCGTCGTCCGACGAGGGCAGGCGGGTGAGGTCGAACTTGCGCAGACGCTCCATCTGCATCCGCTGTGCGATGTAGGGGTGCAGGCCCCGGATCAGACGTTCCTCGGCCATACCGGTGGCCGACGGCCGGAACGTGACGTGGTGGTGCATCCGGGCGTCGGCGCTGCCCGCGACCGTGATGGTGACGCGATGCACCTGCGGCGGAAGCGAACTCGTGGCGACGATGTCGTGCAGCGTCCCGGCGAGGACGTCGAAGTCGTCGGGCTGCTGCTCCCAGGCGAGATAGATGTCCGCGTCGACGGCCGCGGTCTCGCGAGCGAGCTCGGCGAGTCCGCCGATGGCTGCGGGCAGCGCATCGAAACCGACTGCGGCCGAGGCGATGTTGCCTGCGTCGCGCTCGGCGACCACGAAGGTCGCGCCGCCGGCCTCACGAATCCGGATGTCCGAGAGGCCGCGATTGCCGTAGTAGCGCCGGGTCAGCACCTCGAGCATGACCGAGTTGTCGGCGTGCCGCTCGATGCGCTGGCCGAGCAGCCGGACGAGCGGCTCGGTGCTGCGCACCATGTCGTCGATGCGGCTCGTACGGTCGGCGGCGTCGGGATTCTCGTCGAGATACTTCAGCTGCTTGCGCACGTTGCTGTACACGCGTGCGCGGTCGCGCAGCAGCAGCGGCTGTCCGTACCAGGCGTAGATGACGCCGCGCGCGAGGTCGGAGACGGCCGGGAAGCGGACCTGGGTCGCGGCGACGAGGCGGTCGAGGGCGGTGCCCACCGCCTCGCGCAGTTCGTCTCGCGGGGTCGGCTCGTCGAGCCATTCGAGCAGCAACGCGCTGATCACCGAGGCGGAGTCGTTCGGGTTCTGCAGCGCGAGGAAGATCCGGAAGACGGCGGCTTCGAGCTCGGGGGTGCGCTCGAGCTCGGTCACGCCGTAGTGGCCGAGTGCGCGACCCAGCTGATCGTGGAACGCCGCGGGCAGTCCATCGCGTTCGACGTCGAGACTCTGCAGGTAGGTGTGGAAGTTCTCCCGTGCGCTGTGTACGTGCTCGACGCCGACCTCGTGACTCGACGGCCGGTTCTGGCTCAACTCGGCGAGGTCGGCGAACACCGTCACGAGTTCGAGTTCGTCGGCCAGCGGTCGACGTCCGCTGTCGATGGCGGCACGGCGGACGGACAGGTATTCGTCGAGCAGTCGTGTCCGGTGGTTCGGGTCCACGTCGTAGCCGAGCAGCTGGCTGCGGAGGTCCTCCTGGCTACGGGTGGTCCGCTCGGTCGGGTCGACCTGGGGCTCCTCCGGCAGTTCGAGGTCGACGGTCGCACCGACTTCCTCTTCGACCTCGTCTCCCTCATCGGCCAGCGGCTCCAGCCGCATCAGGGTCGCGCCGGTCTCGACCTGCGTGCCGACCGACACGGCGCACTCCTTGACGCGCGAGCGCACCGGGGCACGCAGCACGGTCTCCATCTTCATGCTCTCGAGCACCAGGATTGGAGCGCCGGCCTCGACCTCGTCGCCGGCCTGGATCGGTGTGGCGACGACGAGCGCGGGTGCGGGCGAGCGCACCACACCGCCCTCGTCGCGACTGACGCGGTGGGTGACCCCGTCGACGTCGACGAGGTGGATCGGTCCATGGGTGTCGGTGAGCAGGCGGTAGCGGACCCGGTTCACCACGAGCTGCGCGGCGTGGTCGTCGAAACGCTCCAGGTCGACGTCGGCGGTGCGGGTCTCCCCCGGCGCCTCGATGACGACCCGGAAGCGATGAGCACCGATGGCGGCGACACGCACGCGGTAGGCGACGCCGCGCAGCTTGAGGTCGAGCGGGCGCCCGCTCTCGTGCTGCACCTGCGGGCGGCCACCGGAGGCCGTCGACATCAGGCGCTGCCGTTCGACGAGTTCCTCTTCCTCGTAGGCGTCGATCGCGGCGGCGATGAGGGCGATGGCCGAGTGCCGGTTGGCGACGAGGCCGCCCTCGGCGCGCACGCGGTCGATCCAGCCGGTGTCCGCGCTGCCGTCGATCACCTGCGGCTGATCCAACAACTCGAGCACGAAGCTCTTGTTCGTCGCTCCGCCGGCGATGATGACGCGGGTCTCGCGGATCGCGCGGCGCAGACGGCCGAGCGCCTCGTCGCGATCGCGACCGTAGGCGATGATCTTGGCGATCATCGAGTCGAAGTCGGCGGGGATGGTGTCGCCCTCGCTCACACCGGTGTCGACGCGGATACCCGGTCCCGCGGGCAGCTCCAGCAGGTCGATGCGGCCCGGAGCCGGCGCGAAGTCGCGGTCGGGATCCTCGGCGTTGAGGCGGGCTTCGATGGCGTGTCCGCGCTCGCTCGGCGCCGCACCCTCGAGCCGTCCGCCGGAGGCGACGTGCAGCTGCGCGCGCACCAGGTCGAAGCCGGTGGTCGCCTCGGTGATCGGGTGCTCCACCTGCAAACGGGTGTTGACCTCGAGGAACGCGAGGAGATTCTCGCCCGGGTGGTAGAGGAACTCGACGGTGGCCGCGCCCCGGTAACCCACGGCGACGGCGAGCCGCTCCGCCGAGGCCTTGAGCTCGGCGACCCGGTCCGCGGGGAGGACCGGCGACGCCGATTCCTCGATGATCTTCTGGTTGCGGCGCTGGACCGAGCAGTCACGCACGCCCAGCGCCCAGGCCGTGCCCTGACCGTCGGCGATGACCTGGACCTCGACGTGACGCGCGCCGGTCACGAGACGTTCCAGGAACACCACGCCGCTGCCGAAGGCACGCTCGGCCTCCTCGCGGGTGCGGGTGTAGGCGTCGCGGAGATCGGCGTCGCTGGTGACCTTCCGGATGCCGCGGCCGCCACCGCCCGCGGTCGCCTTCAGCATCAACGGGTAGCCGATCTCGGCTGCCGCGGCCACCGCCTCGTCGAGGGTGTCCACACCGCCGCGGCTCCACGCCGCCACGGGGACGCCCACCTCTTCGGCGATCAGCTTGGCGCCGATCTTGTCGCCGAGCTTGCGCATCGCCTCGGCCGACGGCCCGACGAAGGTGACGCCGATCCGGTCGCACAGTTCGGCGAACAGCGGGTCCTCGGCCACGAAGCCCCAGCCGACCCACGCCGCATCGGCACCGGTCTCGAGCAGAGCGTGCTCGAGCACCTTCATGTTCAGGTAGGGACGCGATGCCGCGGGCCCGAGGTCGTAGGCGACGTCCGCCTCGCGCACGAACGTGGCGTTTCGATCCACGTCGGTGTGCAGTGCGATGACCTCGATGGGTTGCCGGGTCTCCTCCGACAGGCCCCGAACGGCGTGGATGAGCCGCATCGCGGCTTCACCTCGGTTCACGATGGCGATACGAGAAAACAACACCGACTCCATTCACGTCGTCGTCGTGCGGCTGAAGGTCCGCAGGTACGGTACAGCGCGGCGACCCAGCTCAGTGGCGATCCGGGACGCGCGGGGTGGTTCGACGGTGTGATTCTTACGAGTCAAATCGCTACGCGCGAGTACGGCGCGTCGGAAGGTGGCCGGAAGCACCTGTTCCGGACGCCGGGAGAGCGGGTTTTCGCATGCTCCCTACGAGGAGCCCCGCTGGGGAGCCGGGATGCCGTGATGCAGTTCCGCGACGTCGGGATGAGCACGCGTACGCGACTTCCAGGCGTTCTCGCCGTAGGTGGCGAAGATGGGGTTGTCGGGATCGGTCTCCACGCCGCGCGACCGGCGCGCGAGGTCGGGCGGCAGGTCGATGATCGGAACCACCGCGTCCAGGGCCGGATTGAGAAAGAACGGGATGGACACGCGATCGGTGCCGGGCGCGGGGGCCTGGACCCGATGCCGGGTGGCCCGCAGGTAACCGCCGGTGGCGACCTCCAGCAGCTCCCCGATGTTGACGATGAATGCGCCATCCATCGGCGGCACGTCCACCCACTGTCCAGGCGTCAGCTCCACCTGGAGGCCCGCCGAGTCGGGCTCGACCAGCAGGAGAGTCAACACGCCCGAATCCTTGTGTGCGCCGACCCCCTGGCTTCTGTTCGCGGTGCCGGGATACCGCACCACCTTCATCAAGGTCGCGGGCAGATGCGCGAAGGCATCGTCGAACACCGTCGGTTCGGCCCCCAGCGACGACGCCCAGTGACGCAGCAGCCGAAGACCCACAGCCGACAGAGCGGCACTCCAGTCGTCGAAGACCTCCCGGAATCTCGGGATCGACGTGGGCCACAGATTGGGGCCCTGCAGATGCCAATACCCCTGCGCTCCATCGATGACGGCGCGCTCCGGGCCGATATCGATCTGCTCACGCCAGTCGACCTGCCCGTTCGTCAGCTCGCCACCGAGCCGTGAATAGCCGCGAAACTGCGCGCTCTGCAATTGACTGATCTCGTTCTTGTCGGCGTCGGGCAGAGCGAAGAACTCACGCGCCGTCGACAGAACCTCCGCCTGACGGTCGACGCCGACGCCATGCCCGACCAGATAGAAGAAGCCCGAGGTGTGCGCAGCCTCGCGCAGTGCCACCGCGAATTCCTCCGGCGCGTCGTCGGCCGTGGACAGATCAACCACCGGCACAGCCATGACGCCATCCTCACTCCTGTCGGCGGCCGAGGCCACCCGAGTTCACGGTCGGGGCCGCGTGCGCGACGCGCCTACACCGACTCCGCCGCCAGAGCACGGACCTGTGCCACCGAGTCCCAATCGACCACCGCGGCACAGTTGCGGCGCAGCAACGCGAGGATGAGGGTGTTGACCGTCTCGTTGTCGGGGAGCACGTCGATCGCGGCCAGGGTGATGTACAGGCCGCTGAGCAGCTGCACGCGGTAGTCCCTCAGCGCTGTCGCCCCGTCGTAGCCGGTCGACTTCTGCGCGAAGGTCTCCGCGTAGTGGGTGATCAGCCGGCGCTCGTGCGCTCGACGATCCTCGACGTCGACACTGCCCGACATGAAGTACCCGACGTCGTACATGGGATTGCGGAGCCCGGTGACCTGCCAGTCGATCAAGACCGCGCGTCGGACGTCTCCGACCGACTCGAACAACACGTTGTCCACGCGGGGATCACCATGAGTGAAGGTGAGGTGCTCCTGCGGGAGCAGGTGCCACACCCGGACGAGCTCGATCGCCTGACGGATCGCCTCGAGATGGTCGTCGGGAAGGTCATCGGCGAACCGGGTGAGTGCCTGCCCCGCCCCGCGTTCGGCCGCGTCGGACCAGTAGTCGCAGACGTCGCTCAGCCGGATCATCCATGCCGGCGCGGTGGCGGTGTCCATCGGATGGAACTCCGAGTGCACATTCGCGAGTTCGGCCAGCACCGCTGTCGCGTCCTCGACGGTCGCGCCCTGAACCTGGTTTCCCGCAACGGCACTCGTACTCAGGTCCTCCATCACCAGATTGATCGTGCTCTCGTCTCCGGCCACCCAGTACTTCAAGGGGATCCGGCAGGCGTTCCGCGCGGAGATGTCGACATACGCGCCGATCTCGCGATGGTATGCACCACTGCGCAATCCGTGCGCGTGTACATCAGGGTCACGGGGTTTCAGCTTGACCACGACCGCATCGGGCGCTCCGGGAGACGTCCTGGCATAGGCGACACTCACCCGTACGGTGTCGCTGACATTGCCCGCGCCGATCGGCTCGATCGTGATCGCCGCGATCGACGTGTCGTGGCCGGCGTGGCAGAGGACTTCCTCCATCCAGGCTGCGGTGATGTCGTCGGTGGTGTCGATGAGCTTCGGCGTTGTCAGCGTCATGACCAGGATCCTTCGAGGTAGTCGGGATTCCACACATCGGTGATGACACCGTCGTGGACTTTGAAGATCTCGATGCCGCAGAGACGCTCGCCCGTCGTGAGACGTTCGGCGTTCCAGGTGAGGGACGCGAACGTCTCGTCGCCGACGAGTGTGACCACGGTGAACTTCGGCTGATGCGCGGCGAGGTCGGCGACGATGCGCTCTCGTTGCTCGCGTCGGCTGAGTGACCGGATACTGCCCGCCCCGTGGCGTGTCATCGGGTCGCCGCAGATCTCGTCGACCAGGTCGATCTGCTCGTCGTTGTACAGTTCGTAGACGTAGCGTTCGACGAGTCGTACTGCGCCAGTGCTCATGTGATGACTTTCTGATGGATTCTGTCGGTCAACTGCCGAGAGCGACGAATTCGGAGACCGTGCTGTCGAGCTCGGTGGGTGTCGCGCCGTGCATGATCACGCCGTCGACCCCCAGGTCGAACTGCGCCCGCACTCTCTCTGCGCAATGCCGTGGCGTCCCCATGGCCGCGCAGTCGAGCCACTCGGCGGGGATCACGTCGCGGAGACGTTCGAACGTGGCGGTGTCCCCGACGGCATCGGCCCATCCCGGTAGCTCGCGCACCACCTCGGACTCCCGGAACCTGTTCAGCGCGGCCACATCCCACCGGTTGGTCGACACCAGAAGATCCCCGTAGACCTGGAGGTAGGTGGCGATCCGGCCGACCGTCTTCTTCAGGATGACCTGTTCGTCGAGCTCGTCGGTGACGGTGGCATAGCACGACCACACCTCGACCGAGTCGGGGTCGCGTCCGGCCGCGGCCGCGGCGTCCTTGACGGTGCGTACGACCCTGGCCGTGGTCTCGTCGGAGAAGAACGTATGCAGCACGACGAGGTCGTAGGCGCGACCGGCCATGGCGAGGGCCTCGGGCCCGAAGGCCGTGGTGGCCAGCTTGATGTCCTCGTCGAAACCAGGGTCGAGTTTGATCGCCGGGAACCTGCCGAGCGCCCCGTCGTAATCGGTCACGGTCTCACCACGCCACAGTCTGCGCATCAGATGCGCGAACTCTTCGAGTTGTGCGGTGGTCGTGTGCGCGAGTCCGAGCCCGGCGATCTGGGGACGCAGACCGCGGCCGACGCCGAGGGTGAAGCGACCACGGGTGAGGCGATGCATGGTGGTCGCGAAGGCCGCGGTGATCGCCGGGTGGCGGGTGTTGATGTTGGTTGCCGCGGTGGTGATCCCGATGCGATCGGTGACGGCTCCGGCCGCCCCGGACAGGGCACACGCCTCCTTGACGTTGAGCCGTTCGGAGATGAATGCCTGCCCGAGGCCGAGACGCTCAGCGTGCGCGAGCTCGCCCAACATCTCTCGGGGGTCGTCGACGTGCCCGCCGAGCGTGTAGAAGCCCAGTCGGTCGGTTCGGATCGAGGACGCGGCGACCTGCGGTCGACCTTCTCGGACGGCGGTGTCAGACATGAACTGCCCCTTGCCCGCTCAGCGCGGCGATCCGCGCGAGCGCATCGTGGTCGCGGGCGTGCGCCAGCGAGTTGGCCACCATGGCCGTGAACAGATCGTCACCCCGATCGGATCGCGCGACGAGCATCGCGGCGGCGACACCGATCACCAGGTTCTGGAAGGTGCCGACCGGGTAGTCCCGCATCAGTTCGGCCAGTGAGTAATCCGTGACCCCGTGCGCGAGGAGCCCTCGGTGGTAGTGCTCGAGGAGCTCGGCTTCGGATGCCCGACGGGTCTCCGGGTCCAGCGCTCCGCCGATGAAGTAGGCGACATCGACGACACCGGGCGCGAAGATGACCGTCTGCCAGTCGAGAACGGCGAGGGGTACGTCGCCGCCGGCCGCGTCGAAGAGGACGTTGTCCGGCCGGTAGTCGCCGTGCTGGATGGTGAACGGCATCGTACGCAGTGCGGTGTAGTAGTCGGCGATGCGCTCGGTGAACGCCGTTCCGAGTTCGATGTCGGCCGCGGACAACCGGGTTCGGTACCGGTCCACGAAACCGGCCCACCATTCGGGCATCATCTCGGTGAAGCGGGCCCAGTAGGTGTCGGAGATGTCGAGCCACGACGTACCGGCGAGTTGCGCCGATCCCCAGTAGGGTCCGTGGATTCCGGCCGCCTGCTCGACCGCGAGTCGCACCTCGCCGACAGTGCACCCGGCCAGCTGGTTACCCGGCCGGGCCGGGGTCAGATCCTCCAGGACAAGTGCGAACTCAGTGTTGTTGGAGTCGATCTCAGCGTGATGGCAACGCGGGACGCGCACCTGCAGGTTGGGTGCGATGTCTTGATAGAACCGCACCTCGCGCAGGTAGTTCAGCTCACTGCGACCGGCCGCGCGGCTCTGTTCCTTGTCGGAGGTGACCTTGATGACGAACGACGACGGGGCTGACGTGGGTGCGGAGTAGCTCACGGTCGTCCGGATGCTGTCCGCGACCTGTCCGGTTCCGATGGGGCTGGTGGCGAACTCGGTGATCGTCACCGTGCCGTCCTTCGTCCCGGTGGTGGTGAGCACGGTGTCGAGCCAGGTGGGACAGATATCAGAGGCGTGCATCGCTCTCCTCGGGTGCGCACGGGTGGAGCGGCCGGCCCCGAGGGGATTGGCTCTCTCGGGGCCGGCCGAGTCGAATAGCGAGATGGGACTTCAGATGAGGGTGACGGTGCCTGCGGTCCCGTCGACTTCGACGGTCGCGCCGTCGGTGATGCGTCGAGTCGCCTCGGTGGCCGACACCACGCACGGGATGCCGAGTTCGCGGCTCACGATCGCGGCGTGCGAGAAGGGTGCGCCCACGTCCACGACGACCGCGGCTGCGGTGACGAACAGCGGCGTCCACGACGGGTCGGTGATCGGCGCGATGAGAATGTCACCCGGTTCGAGTGCCGACGGGTCCGAGGCCTCGGTCAGCACCCGCGCCCGGCCGCGTGCGACACCGCCGCATGCGGGAACTCCGGTGATGGTGTCGCCGGCGGATGCGGCGGCGACGGTCGACTCCGAGCGCAGCGGCCACTCGGAGATCGGCGCAGGGGTGCCGTCGACGACGAACGGCGGCGTGCGGTCGAACAGGTCCAGGTACCCCTTCTCGCGTTCGACGAGAGTGTCGCGGTACGACGCCGGATCGTCGAGGAACCCCGCCAGCTCGTCGGCGAAGAGCATGAAGATCTGACGCGGCGAGTCGATCGCACCCCGGTCCGCGAAGCGACGGCCGAGTTCGAGTGCGGGCAAGCGCAATTCGTGGATCAGCATCGCGGCCGTGGTGCGGCCGCGTTCCCGGCCGCGCATCCACAGAGCCGACGCATTGAGCACCGCCTCGAATTGACCTGCGGTCTCGGCGTCGCCGGCGAGCATCTCACGGATCGCCGCCGCGGCGGCGTCGCGCTGGGCGGCTCGCTGCGCCGACTTGGCCTCCGGCGCTTCCCCGTCCGGAACGTCGCGCATCGTCTCGATGGTCGCCAGGGCGAGGTCGGGGTCGACACCCCACGTGATCGCGCGGATCTCCCACTCGGCAGGTCCACGGAAGTCCCAGTCGGCGAGGAACGCATCCAACTGCGCGGCGAACGCGCCGACCGCCTGCGACTCCGAGGCCTTGAGCTTGGCGTAGAGCCCCTTGGTGCCGGCATCGAACAGCGCTGAGACATCGGGATGCTGCGCCTGACGGCTCAATTCCCACATCCGCAGCGAGGGGCCTGCGGAGTCGACGTTGCCCAGCCCGGCCACCAGGGTGAGTGCCTGCTCCGGTTTGCCGACCGCCTCGGCGAGCTGCGCGATGGCACCGAGTCCGACGCCGCACTTCAGGCTGGCCTCGATGTGATGTTTGAAGAGCCGGCGGAGCAGGGTCTCGAACGAGTTCATCCGCTCGACGAGCTCACTGTCCGACAACTGGGTCAGATCAGGCCGACTGCGACGGATCTCGTCGACCTCGACGCGATCGGTGTCGTAGGCGGCGAGGTCGGTGGCGCCGAGCACCTGCTCATTGAGCCAGACACCGGCTTTCGCCTCGTACTCGGCGTTTTCGTCGAAGTCGCGTTTCTCGCTCTCGTAACTCGGGATGCCGGGCATGTCCCCGAAGTACTGCAGGTCGACGGCCTCGGCACTCATGCCGGGCACCCGCACGCCGAACAGCCGCATCAACGACATGTTGATGTAGAGGTAGCTGCCGAACGCCGGGAGGATGTTGAACGCCACCGCGTCGTCGTACAGGTCGTCGTCCCACACGCCGCACGCCACGAACGCGTCGCGCCATCCGGGTTCCAACGTGTGCTGGAACCCGAGCGACGCATTCAGCGGAGTGATCGGGTCCGGGAAGATCTCGCCGACATTGGCGCGGGAGTACAGCGGGAACAGTTTCGAGGTCTCATTCGAGATCGGCCAGGCGGTCATGTCCGGGGCGTCCTTCCAGTTGGTCATGAGCGAGCGGCCGAGTCCTCGGCCCGCTCCCGCATCTCGTAACCACACCTGCGTGGTTAGCGAACGCTGTGTCACATTATTGTGTGACACCACTCACGTTGTCAACCATTTCAGTCGCCGACTTACCGTTCTTTCCACGGCTTTTGCCTCCGCTCGCTCGCCATGGCTGGACAGATATGTGATGGGTGAGTCACTATTCATCTAGGCGCCCCGGTTTCGGACTCGGTGCCGGAAGGAGAGTTCCGATGCGCGTGCTGGTCACCAACGACGACGGTTACGACGCCGATGGGTTGATCTCGGTGGCCACGGCGCTGATCTCCGCCGGCCATGACGTGGTCGTCGGCGCGCCGAGTTCCGAGCGAAGCGGCAGCGGGAGTTCCCTGGGCACGATCGAGGACGGTGCGCTGATCACCACGACCGAGCACCGTATCCCCGAGCTCGGCGACACCCCGGTCTTCGCTCTCGACTGTCCGCCGGCGCTGACCGTGGTGGCGTTCTGCGCCGGAGCCTTCGGGCCGCCGCCCGAACTCGTCGTCAGCGGGATCAACGAGGGCCACAACACCGGGCGGTCGATCCTGTTCTCGAGCACCGTGGGCGCAGTGCTGGCCGCGCGCGTGGCCGGAGTCAGCGGTATCGCGGTCAGCTGCGGGTTCGCCCCAGACCACCGCTACGACACCGCCGCGGCGGTGACCGAGCGCGTCGTCGGCTGGATGGCCGAAACCCGCGCCACCCCGATGACGTTGAACGTCAACGTCCCCGACGTCGATTTCACCGCGCTGCGCGGCATCCGGGTGTCCGCACTGGCGAGCCGGAGCATGTTCACCTTGCGGTTGTCCCGCACCGAGAACGGCCTGCTGATCAATCGCGACGAGCGGCAGAGCGGGTTCCGCGAGGGCACCGACAGCGCTGCTGTGGCGGCCGGGTACGTCTCGGTGTCCGCCCTGCGCGGGGTCGGCGCGGACAACGGCTCCCTGGACGACGCCGAAACCGCACTGCAGCAGTCGATGTCACGGGACGGCATGTGGGGACTGGCGCAACTCCGCTGACCCACCGGCGACGGACGGCCGACTCACCGCGTAAGACTTACGAGCCGCCCGTCATCGGATGACGGGCGGCTATCCGGTCTTGATCCTACGAACAACCCTGTCCGACCCTCACTCGTCCCCCGCGCCACGCTGGTGCCCCGAGGTCAGCAGCAGATCCTGGTGCAGTTCCATCCAGATGTCGTGATAGCTGTCGTACATCGGGCGCGCGAATGCGGCGGTGTCACCGCTGTGAACCTTTTCCAGCGCCGCCGAGAGCCGACCCCGGTAGCGGCCGAGTCGCGGGATCTCGGCGCCGACCTCGTCGAGCGCCTGCGCGATCCGCTGGTGGATTCGGTCCAGATCGGCCACAACGGATGCGTCGTACTCGGCATCGGCGTGATCATTGGGGGTCTCGTCCGGGCGGATCTGCCACGACGCGCACACCTTTTTGAAGTCCCCGTTGATCTGACCGAAGCCCTCGTGGAACGTGTCCACCGCGGTACGTTCTGACTCACTCAGCGTGAGTTCCGAAGACAGTCGCTCGTACTCGGCTTTCCCTACCGGGGTGATCATCGTGCCGGAGATCCGGCCGCCTTCGCGACGCATCACGAACCCGGCGTCCGCCAGCTGTTCGATGGTCACGGCCAGGGCGTCCGCGTCGTGGCCCGTCAGCGCGGTCAGGGCGTCGTCGGTCGCGAGCCCCTTCACCTTGAGGGCATGCAGCACGTCGAAGTGGGCGGTGGAGGTCTCGGTCGTCATACTCGTTCTCCTTGCTGGAATGAATCTTTGCGCATCGTCGGGTTTCCTTGCGCCGAAGACGATCCGCCCGGCGGATCGGCGTCGACCCCGGGTGCGGCGAACCGGTCGACCAGCCGCCGTTTGTCGAGCTTGCCGGTGGGCAGGCGCGGTAGGTCGGTGGTGAACTCGACCGACCGGGGCGCCTTGAAGTGCGCCAGTTGCTCACGCGCGTGAGCGATCAGGTCAGCTTCGCCGACCGAGGCCCCAGCACGCACCTCGACGACCGCCTTGACCGACTCGCCGAACTCGGCGTCCGGCACCCCAACGACTGCCACGTCGGCCACCGCCGGGTGCGCCAGCAGTGCCGATTCGACCTCCTCGGGGTAGATGTTGACCCCGCCGGAGATGATCATGAAACCTCGACGCCCCACCAGGTAGAGGAATCCATCCTCGTCGAGGAAGCCGATGTCGCCCATCTGCTTCAATGCCGGCCGCGAAGCGTCGGCCGGACCGCCGGCGGCCTCGAAGCACACCGTGCCCTCCACGCCGGGATCGACATCGTCGCCCTCGGAATCGGTGATGTGCACCCGTGCGGCGCCCAGTGGCCGGCCCACCGACCCCGGATGCGACCGGGCGTCCGTCGGCGAGATGTAGGTATGCCCGTAGCCCTCGGATGCTCCGTAGTACTCGTGGAGGACCGGACCCCACCATTCGAAGATCGCTTCTTTGACATGCGGCGGACAAGGGGCACCCGAGGTGAAGGCCACCCGATGCCGCGGGGACAGCACGATCGACTGCCGGTCGGGCAGGTTCAACAGGCGGATCAGCATGGTCGGCACCCACTGCGAGTGCGTCACACCGTATTCCGTGATCGCTCGCATCGCCCCCGCGGCGTCGAACTTCTCCATGCACACGACGGTGCCGCCGGCCGCCAGCGTGATCAGCTGGAAGGTGAACGGCGCCGCGTGATAGTTCGGAGCGGGCGACAGCAGGACCGAGTCGGCTCCGACGCCGAGCTCGTCGACCAGGCCCGAATGCCGGCGCGGAGCATCCGCGGGATGCACGCCGAGCAGCGGTTGGGCGAACCGCTTCGGCCGTCCGGTCGTCCCGCCGCTGTAGAGCACCCGCGCGCCGAGCAACTCACGCTCCAAGGGCTCAGACGACTGATCGGCGAGCGCGTCCGCCAGGGCGACACAGCCGTCCGCCGGGCCGTCGGCGCACACGATCACGGCCCGGTCCAGACTCGGGTCGGCGACCGCGGCGACGACCCGGTCGGCGAGCGCCGTGCTGGTGACGATTGCGGCCGGGCGGTCCTCCTGGATGAGTGCGGCGAGCTCGGTCGGCGTGAGATGCCAGTTCACCGGGGTCACGTACAGACCGCTGCGCATCCCGGCGGCCACCGCCACCGGCCACGCGAGACTGTTCTCCATGACCAGCACCACCGAGTCGCCCGGGCCGACGCCGCGGGACTGCCAGAATCGGGCCAGTCGATTCGATCGACGATCGAGCTCGGCGTAAGTGATGCGCTCCCCCGACCCCGCCATCACATAGGCGATGGCGTCGGGGCGGGTACGCGCGGTGGACGGTGGGTACACATCACTCCTGTTTGCGAATCAGATGTCACATTACCTTCACCGGCGGTGATCACCGATTGGTGCAGGTAGGCAATCTCAGACTTTTATCCTGTTGTGGTTCACAACACACCATAGACTATGGTTTAGTGAAAATGCAGTCGCAAACGAGAGTTCATTGGAGAAGACATGACCATCGCTGACGACATCGACCTGATGGACCTCCGCCCGTTCGCGGCCGGTGTCGACCATGACATGTTCGCGCGACTGCGCGCCGAGGACCCGCTGCACTGGAACGCCGAGCCCGACGGCCGTGGATTCTGGTCGGTCACCCGCTATGAGGACGTCAAGGCCGTCGCCTCCAACGCCGAGGACTTCACCGTCACCCAGGGCACGCAGATCGCGAGTCGCCGCGCGGAGGGTGAGGGCGCGCGCAGTATTCACCATGTCGATCCGCCCGAGCACGGCAAATTGCGGGGGATCGTCACGCCACACGTGCGGCCGGTCAAGCTCAAGTCGCTCGAAGGTGACATCTCCGCGGTCATCGACGAGTTGCTCGACGCCCACACCGGCGCCGGCGACATCGACTTCGTGGCCTCCGTCGCCGCGCAGCTCCCGCTGGTGATGATCGGGCGACTGCTCGGCGCGCCGCTCGAGGACTGCCCCAACCTGTTGCGGTGGACGAACCAGATGGCCAGTGAGGACCCCGACTACTCAGAGGGTCCGGAGACCGCGGTGAAGGCGCGCGACGAGGTCTTCGACTATTTCCGCGGATTGGAGAAGCTGCGCCGGGAATGCCCCGCCGACGACCTGATCAGTGTGCTGACCGCGGCCGAGCTCGATGGTGTACCCCTCTCCCGCGGCTACCTCGACGCCTACTACTTGATCCTCATGGTCGCCGGGAACGAGACGACACGCAATCTGCTGTCCGGCGGCGTCAACGTCCTGGCCGAGAATCCGCAGTGGTGGGACTTCATGCGAGCGAACCCCGCCAAGATCCGGGTGGTCGTCGAAGAGATGGTCCGCTGGGTCTCGCCTGTCCTGTCCATGCGCCGCACCGCCACCCGCGACATCGAGATGCACGGCAGGACGATCCGCGAAGGTGACAAGGTCGTGATGTGGTTCTGCTCGGCCAACCGCGACGAACGCGCCTTCGACGACCCGGAGACGTTCATCGGCAACCGGTTCCCCAACGAGCATGTCGGCTTCGGATGGGGCGCGCATGCCTGCCTCGGCTCGAACCTCGCCCGTCTCGAGGCACGGTTGTTCTTCTCCCGCATCATCGAGCGGGGACTGGGCATCACCGTCCTGGACACGCCGAATCGATTGCAGAGCAACTTCTTCCGCGGTATCAAGACGCTCCCGGTCCGGATCGAGGCCACCCGATGAGCATGGGCACGATCGGCGACCCCCCGACGATCGCCGGTGTCGGTCCGGCCGCGCTGATCGAGGGTCGCTCGATCCCGGATGGCGCGCCTATCCCGGTCGTCAATCCTTTCACCGACCGCGAGATCGGTGTGACCCATGAGGCGGGCGCAGCCCTCGTCGACGAAGCTGTTGCCGCCGCGGTCGCCGCACTCCCGGGGTGGTCGCGGACACCCGCGTCTCGGCGAGCTGCCGTGCTGCGGTCGACCGCGGATCTCATCGAGCGGCCGAGCCATCGGATCCCGGCCATGGTGACCGATGAAATGGGAATGCCCATAACGCTTTCGACTGTCACACAGCAGGCATTGCCGGCAACGGTCCTGCGGGCAACCGCAGATGCCGCCGAGAGCTTTCCCTGGGAGCAGACCTCTGACGGGACGATCCTGCGCCGGGTGGCCGGCGGGGTGGTCGCGGCCATCACTCCGTGGAACATGCCCGTGCACCAGATCATCGCCAAGGTCGCGGCCGCATTCGCCGCAGGGTGCACCGTGGTGCTCAAGCCTTCCGAGGCCACCCCGTTCGACGCGATGCTGGTGCGCCGGTGCTTCATCGACGCCGGCCTACCCGCGGGTGCCTTCGCCATCGTCAACGGCACGGGACCGGTGACCGGGCAGGCCCTGGCGTCGCATCCCGACATCGCGCACGTGTCGTTCACCGGCAGCGTACGCGGTGGAAAGGCCGTCGCCACAGCAGCTGTGGAGTCGCTCGCACGGACCACGCTCGAACTCGGCGGCAAATCGCCCGCCGTGGTTCTGCCCGATGCCGACCTCGACGCCGTGGTACCGCGAGTGCTGGCGTCCGGGTTGGTCAACTCCGGGCAGGCCTGCAACGCCACGAGCCGCCTCGTGCTGCCCGCCGCACACGCCGGCCGCATCGAGACGTTGATCGACACCGCACTCGGGCACTTCGTGTTCGGCGACCCGACCGCGTCGGAGACCACTCACGGCCCGCTCGCCTCCCCTGCGCACGCCCGACGAGTTCTCGACCATGTCAATCGTGCTCGTCAGGACGGCGCCCGGGTGATCGCCGGCACCGGAAGCCAACTCGACATCGGCGACTCCCGTTCGTTCGTCTCTCCGATCGTGTTCGGCGATCTCGACCCCACCGCCGCCGCGGTCCGCGAGGAGATCTTCGGTCCGGTCCTGGTGGCGCAGTACTACCACGACGTCGCAGAGGCCATCGAGCTGGCGAACGACAGCCAGTACGGACTGTCGGCAGAGGTGTGGTCGGCCGACCGGGATCACGCGCTCGAGGTCGCGACGCAGCTGGAAGTGGGCCAGGTCAAGGTCAACGGGGTTCGTACCCGCGAACGACCGACCGTGCCCTTCGGCGGGGTCAAGAAGTCCGGTCACGGTCGCGAGCTGGGCAGTGCGGGAATCACCGAGTTCACCGAGATCATGGCGGTGATGGCATGACCGTCCCCGCACGCACTGTCGTCATCACCGGCGCCGCCTCGGGGATCGGGCTGGCCCTGGTCCGGCGGATTCTCGATCGGGAACCCGACACCCGACTCATCGCCGTCGACATCGCCGACTGCCCGGATGAGCGGGCCGACACCCTGCTGTGCGACCTCTCCGACCTGGAGGCAATTGCCGCGCTGGACCTGCCCGATGCCATCGACGCGCTGGCCAACGTCGCCGGTGTCCCCGGCACCGCACCGGCCGAGACCGTATTGGCAGTCAACACACTCGGATTGCGGGCGCTGACATTCCGGGCTCTCGAACGGATGCCGGCCGGCGGCGCCATCGTCAACGTCGCCTCGATCGCGGCGAACCGGAACACCGTCGCGCACGACGACATCATCGGCCTGCTCGAGGTTCGCGACCGGGAAGAATTGCGTAGCTGGATTTCTCAGGTGCGGATCGAGGGCCCAGCCGCCTACGACGCCTCCAAACGCGCCGTCGTCGACTGGACCGTCGCACTGTCGGCGTCGCTGCAGCCCCGGGGAATTCGAGCCCTGTCGGTCAGCCCGGGCCCCACCGAGACCCCGATCCTGTCCGACTTCGAACAGTCGATGGGCGCCGAGGCCATCGCACGATCGGCGTCGATGGTCGGCCGCCACGGCACGGCGACCGAGTCGGCGTCGGTGATCGACTTCTTGCTCGGCCCGGACGCCGCCTGGGTCAACGGCATCGACGTACCCGTCGAGGGCGGACTCACCGCACTGCGCGCCACAGCCATCCCCCTTCCCCTGTCCCGACCCCGTAGCCGGGTCGACATCGCCGAGTGAAAGGACCACTCATGACCACACCTGCTGTCCTCGCACTGGACGGAACCGCGCCGGCCGATCGAGAGCTGCTCGGCGGCAAGGCCTACAGCGTGAACCGCATGCGGTCGCTGGGATTGCCGGTCCCACCTGCCTTCGCCCTCACCACGCCCGTCTGCGCCCAGTTCACCGAAGCAGGCGGTCAGCTCCCCACCCGCGTCTGGGAGGGGGTGCTCGCCCAGCTCCGCGTCCTGGAGCAGCAGACCGGAAAGGTCTTCGGCGCCGGCCCGTTCCCTCTGCTGGTCTCGGTGCGCTCGGGCGCTGCCCAGAGCATGCCCGGCATGATGGACACCGTGCTCAATCTCGGCCTCACCCGCGAGCTGGTCGCACAGCTGGCCGAGGCGACCGGCGACCCCGACTGGGCCCGTGACACCTGGGAGCGATTCCGCGCCGGATACGGCGACATCGTGCTCGGCGACGCCACCGCCGCACCACCCACCGACCCGTACGACCAGTTGCGCGAGGCGATCGGCGCCGTCTTCGGTTCATGGAGCAACGAACGGGTCGCAGCCTATCGACGTCACCACGGTCTGGGCGAGGGCGGCGGCACCGCGGTGACCGTGCAGGCCATGGTGTTCGGCAACCGCGACGATCAGTCCGGGACGGGCGTGGTGTTCAGCCGCGACCCGGCCACCGGCGCACCCGAGCTGTTCGGCGAGTGGCTCGCCCGGGCGCAGGGTGAGGATGTCGTCTCCGGTGAGCGCACGCCCGAGACCATCGACTCCTTCCGCACTCACTCGCCACACCTGCACGCCGAGCTCAGCACGATCGCGCGGACGCTCGAGAACGAACACCGCGATCTCGTCGACATCGAGTTCACCGTGGAGAGCGGCACGCTCTACATGCTGCAATGCCGCTCGGGGAAGCGCTCCGCGCGTGCTGCGGTCCGCATCGCCGTCGACCTGGTCCGCGAGGGCCTCATCAGCCGGGACGACGCCGTCGCGCGTATCAGTCCCGAACAGGCGAAGTCGTTGTCGCAGAACAACTCGGCAGACGCCGCGGCCGACGTCCTCGCCACGGGCACGAGCGCCGGCCCCGGTGCCGCGGTCGGCGTCGTCTACACCGACACCGACGATGCCTGCGCCGCAGCGGCACGCGGCGAGCACGTCGTCCTCGTCCGGCCCTCGACCTCGCCGGCCGACGTGCCCGCGATGTTCGATTCCGTGGCGGTCGTGACCGAGGTCGGCGGTACGACGTCCCACGCCGCCCTGGTGTGCCGCGAGATCGGGGTGCCCTGCGTGGTCGGGTGCGGGATCGGACTCTCCGACGCCCTCGCCGGGCAGACGGTCACCGTCGACGGAACGACCGGAAAGGTCTATGCCGGTGACGTTCTCAGTGCCGGCACCTCCGCTGACGAGTACGTCGACGAGCTGGTGTCGTATCTGCCGGACGTGCTGTCACCCGAACACCCACTGGCCGAGCTGATCACCGCACGAACACTGCAGGGGGCCTGATGAGCACCGACACCGGACCGGACGCCCGTGCGCACGATGGGATCGACGCTGCTTACTCGGCAGCCGGCCTTCTCGATCACACCGCGGCCCCGGCCAAACGCGCGAACAAGCGCGGTGAGCAGACGCGCGACAAACTGGTCAAGGCGGCGACGGAGTGCTTCACCGAGTACGGATACACCCGCACCCGGATCTCCGACATCACGCACCGGGCGGAGATCTCGCAGGGCAACTTCTATCGGCATTTCGTCAGCCTCGACGACATCTTCCTCGCCGCGCTCCGCCCGTCCCTGCTGGAACTGGCCAATGCACGACTGCGTCCCGATCGCGCCCAGGGCGAGTTGCAGTCGCTGATCGAGGTCAACACCACGTATCTCCAGGCCTACGCTCGCAGTCGCCACATGCTGCGACTGCTCCGCGAGGCGGCCGCGGCCAGTGAGAACCGGGGGTTCCAGCAGCTCTGGCTCAATCTGCGGGGCGACTTCGTGCGACGCACCGAGCGCTGGCTCGACCGCCTCGTCGCCAACGGGACCATCGAGGCCTGTGACACCGAGTTGCTCGCCGAGACCCTGGGCTGCGCCACCGAGCAGATGGCCTACATCCACGTCGGTCTGCCGGCCAGCACCCCGCGACGAGAGCGCCTCGAGGCTCTCGGGACCGCGCTCGGCGAACTCTGGTACCGGGTCATCCCGCTCACCTCCAGGACGACGGCATGACCCGCTCCGTCGCCTCGCCGGTCGAGCGCACCCTCGGGATCGACGTCACCGTGACCGCGGTCCGCGACGAGACGTCCGAGGCACGCACGATCGTGCTGGACTTCCCCGCGGGCAGCGACTACCGACCCGGGCAGTTCATCACCGTGCGCATCCCGAGCGATCGGACCGGCTCGGTCGCGCGCAGCTATTCGTTGTCGACCGCTCCCGGGGTCGACGCCGCCCCGGCGATCACCGTCAAGCGAACCCGAGACGGCTACGGATCGAACTGGTTGTGCGACAACGCCGAACCAGGCCTGACCCTGCACGTCATCCCACCGTCGGGGGTCTTCACGCCGCACTCCTGGGCGCACCCGCTGTACCTGTTCGCGGCCGGCAGCGGCGTGACGCCGGTGATGTCGATCCTGCGTTCGGCCCTCGAATCCCACGACACGACGGTGACCCTGTTCTACGCCAACCGCGACCGGGAGTCGACGATCTTCGCCGACGCGATCGACGAGCTGGCCGAGCGTCATCCCGGACGGTTGGTGGTGCATCACTGGTTGGAGGCCGACCGGGGTCTACCCACCGCGGCCGCGATCGGCGACGTTGTTGCCGGCACCGAGGACTGCGAAGCCTTCATCTGTGGTCCGGCACCGTTCATGGACCTCGTCGAGCACACCCTCCGCGGGCGCGGCCTGCACCACGAGGCGGTCCACGTGGAGAGATACGTGTCGCTGACCGGCGACCCGTTCACCCTCGCGACGCACGACGACGAGGGTGGCGCCCACGACGTCACCGTGCACATCGACGGCGACGTGCACACGGTCCGCTGCGGCACGGACACCGTGCTGCTCGACGCACTGCTCGCCGCCGACGTCGACGCACCGTATTCCTGCCGGGAAGGTGACTGCGGGTCGTGTGTGGCCCGACTGACCGCCGGCGACGTCGACCACGGCAACGGGATCGCGCTGGAATCCGAAGACATCGACGACGGATACCTGCTGACCTGTCAGGCGACCCCGAAGGGCCCGGTCACGATCGAGTTCGACTGAAGCCACACCCCGGATACATCGCATCGGCCCCGAGCGCTACACCGCGCCGATGATGTATTCCACTGCCAGATAAGCCTGCACCGTATTCCCGGCGACCCGATCTAGCGAGACCCGTCGGCCTTCGAGCGATTCTGTGGGGGACAGTGGCGCCACAGGGCGGGGTGTCAGTTGCCGACGGCAACGCGGTTCTGCAGGTCGAGTGCGATGTCGACGATGAGGTCTTCTTGACCACCGACCAGTCCTCGTCGTCCCACTTCGAGCAGGATGGTGCGCACGTCGATGCCGTAACGCTCCGAGGCGGTTTCGGCGTGGCGCAGGAACGACGAGTAGACCCCGGCGTAACCCAGGGTGAGGGTTTCGCGGTCGACTCGTACTGGACGGTCCTGCAGTGGGCGCACGATGTCATCTGCGGCGTCTTGTAGGGCGAACAGGTTGGTGTTGTGTTTCCAGTCGTGCAGGTCGGCGACGGCGATGAACGGTTCGATGGGGCAGTTACCTGCGCCGGCTCCGTGTCCGGCCAACGATGCATCGACCCGGGTTGCCCCGGCTTCGACAGCGATCACCGAATTGGCCACCGACAGCGAGAGATTCTCGTGCGCGTGGATTCCGATCTCAGTGGCTGGGTCGAGAGTCTCGCGGTAGGCGCGGACACGCTCGCGGGTACCGTCCATGGTCAGCTTGCCCCCGGAGTCGGTGACGTAAACACAGTGTGCTCCATAGCTTTCCATCAGTTTGGCCTGGCGCGCGAGTTCTCCGGGGTCGGTCATGTGGCTCATCATCAGGAAGCCGGAGACGTCCATGCCGAGTTCGCGGGCGGTGGAGATGTGCTGGGCGGAGACATCGGCCTCGGTGCAGTGGGTCGCGACCCGTACTGACCGGACGCCTAGGGAGTATGCCTGGCGGAGTTCGTCAATTGTGCCGATGCCCGGGAGTAGAAGCGTCGTCAGACGAGCATGGGTGAGGTTGTCGGCGGCGGCCTCGAGCCACTCCCAGTCGGTGTTGCTTCCCGGGCCGTAGTTGAGGCTGCCGCCGGCCAGTCCGTCGCCATGGGCGACTTCAATGCCGTCGACCCCGGCGGCATCGAGTGCGGCGACGATGATGCCGACGTTCTCCGGTGTGATCCGGTGCCGCAGTGCATGCATGCCGTCACGGAGCGTCACGTCCTGAATGAACAGTTGTGTGGTCATCGCAGAGTTCCCTTGGCTTCGGTCATCGCCAGGTCAACCGCGATGGTTTCGGCGAATTGCACCGCCGCAGAGGTCATGATGTCGAGATTGCCTGCATAAGCAGGTAGGTAGTGTGCGGCTCCCTCGACTTCGAGGAACACGCTGACCTGGTGCGTAGGCCGCGGCGCATCGGCAGGCAGCAGAGTGTGGACGGGCTGGTCGGCCGGGATCTCGGTGATCTGCACGTCCTGCTTGAGCCGGTACCCCGGCACGTAGACAGCCACCTTGTCGACCATCGCGTGCACCGACTCGATCACTGCCCGCTCGTGGTCGGGGCCCGAGAGTTCTGCGAGACAAAACACGGTGTCTCGCATGATCAACGGTGGATCAGCGGGATTCAGGACGATGATTGCCTTGCCGCGCCGGGCCCCTCCGACCGATTCGATTGCGCTCGACGTGGTTTCGGTGAACTCGTCGATGTTCGCGCGGGTGCCCGGCCCAGCTGACTTGGAGGCGATCGACGCGACGATTTCGGCGTAGGACACCGGGGCAATCGCGGACACAGCGGCGACGATCGGGATCGTCGCTTGGCCGCCGCATGTCACCATGTTCACGTTGTCGGACTGCCGGTGTTGGTCGAGGTTGACCGCCGGAACGACGAACGGACCGATCGCAGCGGGCGTCAGATCGATCAGCCGCTTGCCGAAGGGAGCGAGCAACTCGGCGTTGAGCCGGTGGGCTCCGGCGGACGTCGCATCGAAGACGATGTCGACGTCGGAGAAGTTCGGCAGATCGATGAGTCCGCGCACTCCTCCGGACGTCGTCGGCACCCCGAGACGCTGTGCGCGAGCGAGTCCGTCGGATGCAGGATCGATACCGACCATCGCTCCCATCTGCAGATTCTCCGAAAGCCTGATGACTTTGATCATGAGGTCGGTACCGATGTTGCCCGAGCCGATGACAGCGACGGTCGCATCTTTCGTGGTGCTCATCTCACCAGCTCCTTCACGAATGTGGTTGATACCGAGCCGAGACCACTGATGTCGGCGCGAACATGGCAGGGCCCGGCGACCGGCACCATCGGTCCCAGCGCACCGGAGAGCACGACTTGACCGGCCTGCAGCGGTTGGCCGAAGTCTCGAGCGGTGACTGCGAGCCAACGCAGAGCGTTGAGAGGATCCCCGAGACAGTCGGCACCCGTGCCCGTCGAGACGACATCGCCGTCGACCGACATCGTCATATTCACTGACTGCGGCTCGAACTCGCCGAGTGTGCGTCGTTCGTCGCCCAACACGAACAGACCGCTCGATGCGTTGTCAGCAACCGTGTCGGCGAACGTGATGTCCCACCCGGCGATTCGGCTGTCCACGATCTCCAGAGCTGCCACGGCATAAGCCACCGCGCCGTGTACCTGTTCATAGGACAAGTCGCCCTCCGCGAGATCCTCGGCAAGAACGAATCCGATCTCGGCCTCTACCTTCGGTTGCAGGAGACAGTCCAGCGCCACGACGGCACCCGCCGCACAACTCATGTCGTCGAGGAGAATTCCGAAGTCCGGCTGGTCCACACCGAGTTGTTTCTGGACCACCGGCGCGGTGAGGCCGATCTTGCGTCCGACAATGCGTGCACCTGCGTCCACACGAGCAGCGACGACCCGCTGCTGAACCGCATATGCAACGTCGGGATCGTCGACACCGATCAGGGCACGAACAGGCAGGCACGGCGACCGGCGCGCGGCCGCAGACTGTAGTGCTTCCGCAGCCCTTCTCACAGAAGGGTCAGAGGTTCTCAGAGTTTTACTCACGTCGTCTTCCATGTCATCGGGTGCTCAACGGCTCGAGGGTTGAATCGGCAGCCGGTTCTTATCAACTTTCCGCATCGCGATCCCACGTCGTCGCCGTCTTTCCGCGTTCTCGGAGGAGAACTTTGCGGATCTTCCCGTTCTCGGTGGTCGGCAGCGTCTCGACGATGTCGACAAAACGGGGAACGGCGAACTTCGCCAGACGGCCATGGCAGTGGTCGACGATCTCGCGAGGGGTGAGGATTGCGCCGGCCTTGGGAACAACCGACACCATGACCTCGTCCTCGGCCATCTCAGATGGCACCGGATACGCTGCCACCGATTCGACGGCAGGGTGTAGTCCGATTGCCTGCTCGACTTCGAAGGACGAGATGTTCTCCCCCCGCCGACGGATCACGTCCTTCATGCGGTCGACGAACCGGAACCAGCCGTCCGGCTCCCGGACGACGCGATCACCGGTGTGGAACCACAGGTTCCGCCATGTTTCCGTTGTCTTGTCGGACATGCCGTGGTAGCCGGTGGCAAACGCATATGGGACGCGTGGGCGGAGCAGAAGCTCCCCTGGTGTGCCGTCCGGTACTGGAGAGTCGTGCTCATCCACCACGACCGCTTCGAAGTCGGGCTGGACCTGGCCGATGTAGCCGGGTCGAGGCATGTCCGGCGCGGAGGTCAGGACCGAGTTGGTCTCTGTCGAACCGAAGCCGTCGACGAGTCGGATGCCGAACCGATCGAAGAACGGGTCGGCCAGACCCGCCGGAGTTGCCGGTGACAGCGCGCGGTTCACGTTGTGCTCCCGATCCCTCGACTGAGGCTCGCGGGACCAGAGAATGTTGATCATCGCCCCAAGCAGATAAGTGACCGTGGCGTCCGAGTCGGACAGCTCCGACCAGAACCGCCGCGCGGAGAATCGACGTCCTACGACGATCGTTGCCCCGGCGACGAGAGTTTGGAAGAAGGCGTTGAGGGCATTGGTGTGGAACAGCGGCAAAACCGTGAACAACGTGTCCTCATCGGAGATGCAGAGCTGCTCGGAGACAGTGATCCCCCACCAATAGAACTGGGCGTGGGGGCAGCACACACCTTTTGACACGCCGGTGGTTCCAGAGGTGTAGAGCAGCGCCGCCGTATCACCCGGCGACACCGAGCAGGGCGGGACGGCCCCGGAGAGCTCCGGGAAGGTGCGCACGTCGTAACCCGCCACAGCTGTGGCGGCTGAATCCAGCAGCCAGACCTGCTCGAGGTCGGGCGGGGCCGGAACCGACTCCAGGCGATTGAGGAGTTCGGGTTCGATGACCAGAATCCGCGAGTTCGAGTTCTCCAGCGCATGGTGTAGCTGAGTTCCCTGCAACGCGGCGTTCAGTGGCACGGCGACTGCACCTATCCAGGCGCACCCGAGGATGGTCTGAAGCAGTTCGAGCCGATTCTCCGACAGTGTCGCGACCTTGTCCCCGCGACGGATCCCGTTCGCTTGCAGCACTGCTGCAGTCGCGGCGACCAGGTCGCGAACCTCGGCGTAGGTAAGGGCGGATTCCCCCATCTTCAACAGTGTCTTGTCGCTGTACAGCTCTGCCTGACGTGTCAACAGAGCTGGAATGGTGCAGTCCTTCAGGGGAAGACCGCGAAGCGGTGCGATGCGGTCAATGGTGCTGTGCATTGGTTCATTGCTCCTTGGCGGAGGGCTGCGGTATCACCGCGACCGGCCCGCCGGTTGTCTGCGTTTCCGTTGATGCCAAGTCGATCTCAGCGCCTGGGACCCCGCCCTCGCCGACGACTTTCGCAACGACTGTCGGACCCAGGTCGGTACGTATCGACGCGAACGTGACTGCGGGTGTGCCGCGCTGGAGAGAAACCTCTTCGATGACGCCTCGGTAGGCAGTCAGGGGTTCGAAATCGCCACTGCGGCAATGTGGGCAGAGGCTACGTGGAGGGAAGGATGCTCTTCCGCACCTCGTGCAGCTCTGCATCGTGATGCCCATGTCAAACCCTTTCCAGAATCGCGAGGTTCGCGCAGGATCCGTAGCGATAGGTGACCATGCCGTAACCGCTGACGGCGGCGGTGCGTGCGCCGGGAACCTGGCGCTCGCCGGCTTCGCCAAGCAACTGGATGACGGCTTCTACGAGCCCATGCATTCCCGCCGCCGACCCCGCCTGACCGGCGGACAGTTGACCGCCCGAAGTGTTGACCGGCCATTGATCGTGGAGGAGGCGATCGGTGATGTCGAACAAACTCCCGGTGGGGACGAAACCCATGTCCTCCAACTGGATCAACACCATGACCGGATAGTCGTCGTAGACGCTGATCACATCGATATCGGTAGGACGCAGACCTGCGCGGTTCCACAGTTCTGGGGCGACCCGGCCCAGGCCGGTGCGAAGTCCGTCGCCTTCATGTCGGTCCCAGTTCACAGAACCGCCGATGGCACTGACGCGAACCGCGGGACTTCCGTCCTGGATGTGGTCCTGTCTCGTGATCACGATGGCGTCTGCACCCGTGACCGGTGGAACGCAGTCGAACCGACGCAGGGGCGACGCGATGACGGGCGAGTCGAGATAGTCGTCCATACTCATCGGCGTCCGGTATACGGCACCTGGATTGATTGTCGCCCAACGTCTCTGGGCAACAGCCACCGCTCCGTACGCCTTTTCGTCGAGACCGTGTCGACGCATGTGGCGTTGCGTGAGCATCGCGAACATGGCGTTCGGTCCACCCATTCCCAACGGAGTGACATAGTCCCGCGTGATGGCGTTGTATTCGTCGACCACTGACTTGAAGTCCGACGCGGTCATGCGGTCGCCGGCAACCAGGACAATGGTTTCCGCGTCTCCGGCCTCGATAGCGCGCACGGCATGCTGGAGCATGTTCACGCCGCTGGCTCCGCCGTTGGTGTCCTCCATGATCCAGCGGAGAGCCAGGCCGCTGCGAAGGGCAAGGTCGACAGCGTGGTCGGGTTTGAGGGTGAAGCTCGATACCCCGAGCCCATCAACGTCTTCGATAGCGAGGCCGGCCTTCTCGACCGCCTGCCGAACAGCACTGGTCAGCAGACGCTCTGTGGTCTCGTCTCCCTCAGGGTGTCGGGTATACGGCACCTCGACTGCGCTGGCGATGACTGCACTATGCCCGGTCATACCGGCTCGCCGATCTCATCCAGCGAACGAGAATCCGAGGCAACCGGCGGCATCCCCGAGAGCGAGTCGATGCCCTTGGTTTCGGGAGCCTTGAGCACGGCGACGGTACTGAGGACCCCGAAGAGGGCTAGGTACACCGCGATGGGCCAGTAGGTCCCGGACCAGGCAAGCAGTCCTGTGGCGATCAGCGGCGCGACACCGCCGGCGAAGATCGCGGCGACTTCATGCCCTATCGACAATCCGCTGTAGCGGACCTTTCCGGTGAACAGTTCGCTGAAGAAGCTCGGCTGAGTACCGATCATCGCACTGTGGCAGATGCTGATGGCGACGATGATCGCCAGCCAGATGAGCGCCGTGTTCTTGGTGTTGATCAGAAGGAAAAACGGTGCGGCCCAGATGATCACTCCGACGGCGCCGATGAGATAGACCGGGCGTCGACCGATCCGATCCGACAGTGCCGCGAACCCGACCATGGTGAATGTCTCCAGGATGTTGGCGACGATGATCGCGGTCAGAATCACCCCGCTACCCACCCCGATGTGGACTCCGTAGGCGAGGGAGAACACCGCGAAGATGTACGAACCGCCGTTTTCGGCCATGCGCGCGCCTACGGTGACCAGGATTGATCGCCGCTGCGTCTTGATCGCTTCGAGTGCGGGGTAGCGAACCCGGTTGTCCTCCGCCTGGAGCTCCTCGAAGACCGGGGTTTCCTGGACCTTCATGCGGATCACCAGTCCGGCGATCATGAGAACCAGTCCCAGAAGGAACGGTATCCGCCAACCCCAGGAGAGAAATTCGTCTTCGGGGAGCAGGTTGACCAGGGCGAACACTGACGACGACAGGATGAAGCCCAACGTGACGCCCACCTGGCTGAAGGCGGAAAAGAATCCGCGCCGGCTCGGCGGAGCATTCTCGCTGATCAAAAGTACTGCGCCACCCCATTCCCCGCCGACTGCGATTCCCTGGATCACACGCAGTATCACGAGAAGAATCGGCGCCCAGACGCCGATCTGGGCATGTGTGGGGAGTAGACCGATGAGAGCAGTACAGACGCCCATCATCATGAGCGTGATGACGAGCATCGACTTTCGTCCGACGCGGTCACCGAAGTGCCCGAAGATGACTCCACCGAAGGGCCGTGCGATGAAACCGATCGCGAACGTTCCGAATGCGGCGAGTGTTCCAACGAGGGAATCGTCCCCGGTGAAGAAGAGCGGCCCGAAGACGAGGGCTGCGGCGGTTCCGTACAAAAAGAAGTCGTACCACTCGAGGGCGCTGCCGATCAGGCTCGCGGTGGCCGCCTTGCGCGTTCGGCTTTCTACAGATTGATTGGACATGGCAGGAATCCGTTTCCTAAATTGCGAGAGTCATGTTTGAGGGCTCTTCAGCGGGCCAGTGATACCGGCGTGGGGATCGAGACTGTGAGTCAGTGACCGAATGCTTCGACAAGCCACCATGCCCCTTCGTTCGAGACGATCTTGGCGTCCAGGACCATCGGGCGGCTGGGTTGGTCGAGCCAGGACTTGATCGGGAGTAGATCGTCGAGGCACCTGACGGTGACGGTCTCACAGCCGAAACCGCGAGCGAGGGCAGCGATGTCCGTCTCCGGGAAGGTCACCGTGTCGAGGTCTACGTGTGATCCGAAGTGGTGGGCTTCCGCCCCGTACTGCGCGTCGTTGTAGACGATGACGAGCATGGGGAGGTTCAGACGGGCTGCCGTCTCGAGTTCGCTGATACCCATCAAGAAGCCACCGTCGCCACAGGCCGCGATCGGAACCCGGTCGGGTTGAGCGATCGCGGCGCCGATCGCGGTGGCGAGGCCGAGGCCAACGGATTGAAATGCCTGGGTGAAGCAGAATCCGTACTCGTCGGGTACGTCGAGAAACATGCTCGGGTAGCCGAGGAAGTTCCCGGAATCCACCGAGAGGACCCGCGAACGCGGCAGCATTCGATTCAGCTGTGCACTCATCAGCCGGGGATCGATCCGCTCGTCTGTGCTCTCGTCTTCGAATGGGACCTGGTGCCATCGTCCTTCGGTCTGGATTCGTTGCAGTGTCCCACTGGTCCGATAGCCGGTCCTCTCGACCCGCGCCTCGGCAAGCAGAGCCGAGGCGTCGGCGGCGGTTTCCGCCACGCCGGCCCACACACCGAGATCGACCGGACGATGCCGCCCGAGGGCACTCTGGTCGATGTCGACCTGGACAACCTTCGCGCTGTCGCCGATCAAGCGGCCGTGCCGCATGGTCCACATGTTCAGTGTGCATCCCCAGCCGACGATGAGGTCGGCGTTCGTGATGAGCTCAGCGGCGAGTGGCGTCGAGAACCCTCCTGCCACGTCGATACTCCACGGCTCCCCTTCGAACATCCCTCGGGCGACGGCAGATGTCGCCAGCAGGGCTCCACATCGGTCTGCGAGCTCGATGAGGGTGCGTTTCGCAGTACCCCCACGGGCACCACGTCCAGCGACGAAGACAGGCCTCCGTGCCTGCTCGAGCAGTGCCGCAAGTTCTTCCACATCGGCTCGCTGAGGCCGGGGAGCCATCCTGGTGATCGGGTGCGGAACCGAGATGGACCCGGTCAATGCACAGTCCTGGACATCGATGGGGATGTTGAGCACCACCGTGCGCTTCTGCGTCGCACAGACGTTGTACGCGTGAGTCAGATCGGCAACAGCTGTCTCCGCAGATCGGATTCGGTGCGCCACTGCTCCGCAACCGCGGGCGATCGATTCCTGGTCGATGTAGAAGTTCGACTTCGGATCGGTGGCTTCGGCGGTCAGGACGAGCAGCGGGCTCTGGCTCTTCGCGGCTTCGACTATGCCGGTCAACGCGTTGGTGTATCCGCACCCCTGATGCAGCGAGAGCACGGTCACCTGCTCGCTCATTCGGGCGTGGGCGTCTGCCATGACCGCTGCGCCGCCCTCGTGACGTGCCGCGACGAAGCGGGCGCCGGCTTCCACGAGTGCGTTCGTGTAGTGGAAGTTGCCGCTGCCGACGACACCGAACGCCACCCGGACACCGAGGTCGTACAACGCTCGACCGATAGCTTCGCGAACGTACATGATCAATCTTCCTTTTCGAGCTCGGTGGGTGTTTTCACGAGCGCCATCACTCGTGCGGGGCTACCTGAACCGCCGACGATCTTCAGCGGCGCGACGACCAGCACTCCACCGGTGGCGGGGAGTGACTCGAGATTTCGTAGCTGCGTGACGCCGTACTTGCCGGCGCCGAGCAGGTGGTGGTGGCATGGGAAGGGTGGGTCGAAGGCGTATGCCTGGCCGGCGTCGATACCGACGGTTTCCACCCCGATGCCCCTGATCGGGCTCTGTGTCGCCAACCATTCGGCGCACTCCACCGACATGCCGGGTGTATGAGGACCATCGCCGTCAGCGTTGATGAACTGCACTTCGTCATCGGCCCGGTGGTCCCAGCCTGTTCGGTAGAGCAGCCACCCACCTTCCGGCAAGGGGCCGTAGCTCCGTTCCCACTCCAGTACGTCATCCACACCGAGCAGGAAGTCGGGGTCGTCGACAACCTCCTTCGACTTGTCGATGACGACGAAAGGACCGATCAGGTGAGAAGCCGGAACACGCGAGACATCGGCGAGACCACGGCCGGTGATCCAGTGACACGGAGCGTCGAAGTGGGTCCCCACGTGTTCACCGGTGTGGATGCCGTTCTGGTAGGACGTCTCGCCCCTCTCGTCATAGCGCGCAAGCTCCTCGAGAGAGAATCGCGGAATGGGCTCCATGCCATCGGGAAGCGGCAGAACCGGAGTCCGGTCCGACAGCGGGGCGGTGAGATCGACGACGCTGATCGTGTTGTCTCGCAACCCCTCTGACAAACCGAAGGCGGACGGGAGTAGTTCGGGCATGCCCTAGATACTTCAGTTTGTGGGCTGATCCACATAATGCCCTTCTTGCACGCACTATGCCCATATGGCTATCACGCCAGGCTCTGGCTATGCTCTCGCCATGGAACGTCGGCTGAAGCACCTCCTCGACGGCGGTTTCAAACTCCGCCATCTACAACTGATCACCGCAATCGCGAACAATGGAACAATCGTCGGCGCTGCTGCGGATCTGTACGTGACCCAGCCTGTGGTGACCCGGGGTTTACGTGAGGCAGAAGAGATCCTGGGCGTGCGGCTGTTCGAGCGCAGCACACGCGGGGTCACCCCGACGCCCTATGGCACCTTGCTGCTTGAACACGCCGAGATGATCCTGACCAGCATGGAGCGTCTCGCCGAGAACATCGATCACCTCCAACAGAGCGGAACGCGACCGATCCGGGTGGGAACGAACATGACCGGTTCGTATGTTCTCCTCCCACGCACCCTGGTGTCGCTGAAGGCTGCGCACCCTGGTCTCAAGGTGTCGGTGGTCGAGGGCACCGACGAGACCTTGCTCGAGTTGCTGGCGCACCACAAGCTCGACGTCCTGATCGGGCGGATGACCGACGGGAACCCACACCACATCACCCAGCGACATCTGTACGACGAACCCATCCGCATCATGGCAAGGGTTGGACATCCCGCCTTCACGAGAGACGGCCTCGAGCCCGAGTCTCTGGCGTCATTCCCCTGGGTGCTGCCGCCTCCGACCGCCGTGGCGAGCCGGTTCGGTGGGTCATTCGGCGAGACCGGATCTTGGGTCCCGGCGAATGTCATCGAGTGCACGTCGATCCTCACGATCCGGGCGATTCTGCACGCCACCGATTCGCTGGCCCCCCTGCCGGTGCTGGTCGGAACGAACGATCCCGAGCTGCGCATGCTCCCCGTGGAGCTCGATACCCTCCCCCGCGCAATCGCTCTCATTCATTCTGCGGAGTCAGCACTGAGCGAGAGCGCCGACCTGTTCGTGTCGCACCTCCTCGACGAAGTCGAGGCGATCGAATCCGAGCTATCGGAATTGCACCTCGACGTCAAGTAGCGCATGACAGCGGATCGAGCCGAGGAAACTATGTCCGTATGGACATGGCTGGTTCCGATATAGGTATTTGTTCGGCATAGCCGGGGACCCGACCATTGATCCATGACTTCAACCCCCGACGGCTGGATCCGTAACTTCGTCGACGGCGCATTCGTCGATCCCGATCCGCGGCGCGGATTCGATCACGTCGACCCTGCGACCGGACGGATACTCGGCCAGGTCCACGAGGCCGACCAGGCGCTGGTCGATCGCGCCGTGAACGCCGCCCGTCGGGCCCTCGACAACGGCTGGGCCGACACGCCGGTGCGCGAACGCTCCGCGCTGTTGCGCCGCGCCGCGGATCGCATCGAGCAGCGCTTCGAGGAGTTCGTCGCCGCCGAGATGGCCGACACAGGTAAGCCGATCACCCAGGCACGAGAGCTCGACGTGGCTCGAGCGCTGACCAACTTTCGGACCTTCGCCGATGTCGCAGCCGCCGCCGGCCAGGAGTCGTTCATGACCGACCTTGCCGGCGGTCGGCAGGCGCTCAACTACGCGGTCCGCAAACCGCTCGGCGTGGTCGCGGTGATCGTGCCGTGGAACCTCCCACTGCTCCTGCTGACCTGGAAGGTGGCGCCCGCACTCGCGTGCGGCAACGCCGTGGTGGTCAAGCCCAGCGAGGAGACACCTGCGACTGCCACTCTGCTCGCGGAGGTCCTCGCCGAGGTGGGACTGCCCGCCGGCGTGTACAACGTGGTGCACGGCTTCGGTGGCAACTCCGCCGGCGAGTACCTCACGACACATCCGGGAATCGACGGTGTCACCTTCACCGGTTCGTCCGCGACCGGCTCTCATGTGATGAAAACCGTTGCGCCCCGTGTACGTCCGGTGTCGTTCGAGCTCGGGGGGAAGAATGCCGCGATCGTGTTCGATGACGTCGACCTCGACGAAGCACTCACCGGACTCACCAGGTCCGTCTTCGCCAACACGGGCCAGGTGTGTCTGTGTACCGAAAGGGTGTACGTCCACCGTTCCATCTTCGACGACGTCGCTGTCGGGCTCGTCGAGCGTGCCGAGCGACTGCGTCTGGGCAACCCCGCCGATCCCGACGTCACCACCGGACCACTGATCTCGCAAGGGCACCGCGACAAGGTAATGCGCTATTTCGAGCTCGCCGAGCAGTCGGGCGCCAAAGTCTTGACCGGGGGCGGAATTCCGGACCTGGGTCAGGATTTCGAGTCCGGCTCGTGGGTGGAGCCGACGCTGTGGACGGGACTGACCAACGAGGACCCGGTTCTGCGTGAAGAGATCTTCGGGCCGGTCGCCGCATTGGTGCCGTTCGACACGGAAGCGGAGGCGATCGCGCTCGCCAACGACACCCAGTACGGGCTGGCCGCGTCGGTGTGGACCAACGACCTGCGACGCGGACACCGCGTCGCACAGAAGATGAACGTCGGAATCTCCTGGGTCAACACTTGGTTCACGCGCGAACTGCGATCTCCATTCGGTGGCGTCGGGTTGTCCGGAATCGGCAGGGAGGGCGGCGAGTCGTCGTTGCACTTCTATACCGAGCCCACCAACGTGTGCGTGGCCCTATAATTCCCGGGAAAAGAGGAACAATGGAAGCGAAGTCACTGACCCGCAAGGAGATAGACACCCTTGCCGCGCGATTGGACGAGGCACAGCTGCAGGTACTCGACACTCCGAGTCTCGCAGACGATGTCGAGGTCCACATCGACGACGCGTACCGCGTCCAGGAAGCGCTGGTCGGCCGGCAACTCGACCGTGGGCAGACGCTCGTGGGCGTCAAGCTCGGGTTCACCAGCAAGGCCAAGATGGCTCAGATGGGTGTTTCCGACGTGATCGTCGGCCGGCTCACCGACGCTATGCGCGTCGACAACGGCGGTCGATTCGATCTGAGCCGGTTCATTCACCCCAAGATCGAACCCGAGGTCGCGTACCGCCTGATGCAGGACATCGATCTCGACGACCCAGGTGTCGACGTCGAAACCTGCGTCGACGCCGTCGCTCCGGCGATGGAGATCATCGACTCCCGCTACCGTGACTTCCGGTTCACCTACACCGACGTGGTCGCCGACAACACGTCCGCAGCCGCTTTCGTGATCGGTCCGTGGCAGTCGATGCGTTCCGTCGGCGATCTCTCGGTGCGACTCGAGGCGGGCGGGCAGTCCGTTGACGGTTCCACCGCCGCGATTCTCGACGATCCGGTCAACGCTCTCCACGCACTTCTCGACGTGTGTCGCCGTCGCCGAATTCCGTTGCGCGCGGGCGATGTGGTGCTCGCCGGCGCCGCCACCGCGGCAATCCCGTTGGCGGCGGGCGCCGCACGATGCGACATCGACGGCCTCGGCAGCGTCACCGCCGAAGTCAGCTCATGAGCCACGACGCCGCCGCCCGGGTCCTCGAGCAACTCGCGATCCCACGCGGACGATTCCCACATCTGAAGGTCGCGGGCGACTTCGTCTATGTCTCCGGAACGAGCTCCCGTCGACCGGACAATACGTTCGACGGTGTCGAGGTCGACGAGATGGGAACGACGAATCTCGACATCCGAGCACAGACGCGAGCGGTCATCGACAACATCCGATCGATCCTCGTCGAGGTCGGTGCGGATCTGAGCGATCTCGTGCAGGTCACCTCCTATCTCGTGTCGATGAACGACTTCGGCGGCTACAACGAGGTGTACGCCGAGGTGTTCGACGAAACCGGTCCGACCCGGACCACCGTTGCGGTACACCAACTTCCGCATCCGCATCTACTGATCGAGATCCAGGGTGTCGCCTACCTGCCCCCTCATCGCCGTACCGCCCTCAACCTGAAGGATCACTCATGAACGCCATCCCGCCCGTCATCGACTTCCAGAAGTGGATCGCCGAGAACAAACACCTGCTCGCACCGCCGGTGAACAACCAGACGATGGCCTTGGGCGACGACTTCGTCGTCCAGGTGGTCGGCGGTCCAAATCAGCGCACCGACTATCATCTCGACCCGTACGAGGAGTGGTTCTACCAGCTCGAGGGCAGTATCTACGTGGACGTCATGACCGCGGACGGACCGGAGCGCGTGCATATCCGCGAAGGCGAGACCTGGCTGCTGCCCGGCAACATTCCGCATTCACCGCAACGCCCGACCGCCGACTCGATCGGCCTTGTCATCGAACGCGTGCGTCGTGAGGGCACCCTGGAGAAGTTCCAGTGGTACTGCCTCGACTGCAATCACTTGATCCACGAGATCGAGCTGCAGGTGCGCAATATCGTCGCCGACCTGCCACCGGTCTTCGTTCAGTTCTACGAGGACGAGCAGGCTCGCACCTGTGACAACTGCGGGGCCCTGCATCCCGGGAAGGGCTGACGTGAGCGGCACCATCGACGTCCACACCCACTATGTTCCCAAGGGCTGGCCGGACCTGACCGCCGATGCGGGGCGCGATGCGCCGTGGCTGCGGATCGAGACCGAGGCTGAAGCCGTGATAATGATGGGTTCGAACGAGTTCCGACGCATTCAGTCCGACGCCTGGGATGCAGGCATCCGACTGCGGGACATGGATTCCGACGGCGTCCGGACCCAGGTTGTCTCACCCACACCGGCATTCTTCAATTACGGTCGCGCCGGCGCGCAGGCCGAACGGATCGCACGTGTCTTCAACGATCTCGCGCTTGACATCGTGGCCCCCGCCCCGGAGCGGCTGATTCCGTTCTGCCAAGTGCCATTACAAGACCCTGACGCTGCTTGCCGTGAAGTCGAGCGTTGCATCGCCAATGGGCACCGTGGAGTCGAGATTGGCAACCACGTCGGCGATCGAGACCTCGACAGCGAAGGGGTGGTGACGTTCTTGCAACACTGCGCGTCGATGGACGTTCCGGTATTCGTCCATCCTTGGGACATGGACTCGTCGCCCCGCCTCAATCGCTGGATGGCGCAGTGGCTGACCGCCATGCCCGCAGAGACGCACCTGTCGATCCTGGCGTTGATCCTGGGTGGCGTCTTCGACCGTATTGACGATCGGCTGAAGATCGCCTTCGCCCACGGCGGGGGATCGTTCGCGTTCTGGCTCGGCCGAATGGAGAATGCCTGGCACCGCCGCAACGACCTCATCGGCACCTCCGCGATGCCGCCGTCGCACTACCTCGGCCGCTTCTACGTGGACTCCGTTGTGTTCGACGACCGCGCGCTGCGCCTGCTCGTCGACACGGTCGGATCGGACCGGGTGATGGTGGGTAGCGACTACCCCTACCCGCTCGGGGAGCGGCCGGTGGGAGAGGTCGTCCGCACGAGCGACTTCCTGGACGAGGCCTCGCGGGAACTCATTAAGCGCGGCAACGCCGAGCGATTCCTTGGACTCACCGATACGCCTGCGAGATAGCCGATCGAGCCTCGATCCGAGGCGTCGATCGAGACTGCGATTTCCGATGTGGTCGCCTGCTCGGGCCGGAGTGGCGCGGTCACGACGAGGCGAGCAACCGCCAGCACCGACCCGGTACGGGGATTGCCCCGGACGGCCCGGGCGGAGTCAGATCTAGAGTGCCTGGCCATACTGCTCGTCGGTCACCGGTTGCAGCCACTCGACCGCGTCGTCTGGTCGTCGGCCTCGTTTATGGCAAAGTGGACCATCAGGGGCGCCGGGGCGGCGCCGTGCCAGTGTTCCTCGCCTGCTCCGAAGAGCACGCGCTCACCGGGTCGGATAACCTCGACAGGCCCACCGCGGCGCTGCCACAGCCCGATCCCCTCGGTGACGAAGACCGTCTGGCTCAGCGGATGCCGGTGCCAGTGCGTCCGCGCACCCGGCATGAAGTGGATGAGGTTCGCCGATACGTGCGACGGCGAAGTGAGAGCTTCAGATCTGAGTCCGGTCATTCTGCTTCCGGCAGCTCCCACGTGGTGTAGATGTTACAAAGATACACAAATTGTTTCATTGCCACATCGTACGACCCCGACGAGGTGCAGCCCCACCATGTTGAACCCAGAAGTGTTGCAAGACAGCCTATCCCTGGTCATCGACGACGAACAGAAGTTGATGCTCGACTTCTACGACCGACTGTTCGATGAACATCCGGAGGTCCGGCCGATGTTCGGCGCCGACCTGCGACCACAGGCCGCGATGCTGCAACAGGCCATCGCCGCCGTCCTCGACCACCTCGACGACGCCGAGTGGCTCGGCCGCACACTCGGCGCCCTGGGACGCCGACACAACGACCTCGGGGTGACACCCGAGATGTACGAGTGGGTGGCCGGCGTGCTCATCACGACGATGGCCGAGCACGGCGGAGCCGAGTGGACCGACGAGATGACCTCCGCCTGGACCGAAGCCCTCGGCGCGGTCGCCGGCCTGATGCTCGACGCCTACCCGACCGCCGCCGACTGAGCCGCCCGGCTCTCGTACTCGCGACGCCGGGCCGGCGGCCGACCCACGTGCCATTGAGACGATTGTCACGAATCGTTTCTCGCCCGGGGGTAACCGCCGGTCAAAAGCCCATCACCCAGATCCGCCCGTCCGCTTTGGGCGTTTCGGCGCTCGACCGAGACGGGCCCATTTCTGACTACGTGTGGTATCAGATATCTGTTTCAGTCCGCGTTACGAGGAGGAACAGATGACCCGAGGCCGAGCGTTCGCCGCCGCCGCAGTGGCCGCAGTGCTGACATGGACAGGCGTGGGCACCGCGGTGGCCGACCCGAACATCCAGCTTCCCCGCCGCGACGACGGCACGTCGAATTGCGCCGTGCTGAACGGCCGGGCGTTCGCCGGCTACATCGGCACGGGAGACCCACAGCCGACCCGGCCGATCGACGAGAAGTTCGCCACCGCGCCCACCGTCTGGTGCAACACGAACGTCGGGTACAGCAAGACCTCCTACGGACCGAACGGGGTCACCTTCAAGGTGCCGCCGACCGTCGAGGGCTTGTTCCCGTACAACAACGCGGAGATCCTCGCGAAGCCGGTGTTCGAGCCGGGTCAGACGATGACGATGCGCGTGGGCGGCACCGAGCAGATCAAATCCTGGAACGGAACCACCGGGTGGGGCGTCTCCAACCGGTCGATCGATCCCCTGGGCCTCGAGATCGCCTGGTTCATGTACAACGGGTCCGCCGGGCTGGTCGGTCAGGCGAGCACGCTCACCGCGCCGATCGCCCATGCGCTCGGACAGGACTTTCCCAAGGGTTTCTTCATGATGGTCAAGAAATCGGGAACCCTTGTCCCCCAGGCTCGTTTGCTGCCCATGAACATTCTCGACAAGCAGCACGACTATGCGGTGAAGCTCGGTGGCAAGCAGGTCGAGTTCTACGTCGACGGCAAGCAGGTCGGCACCTTCGACAACGCGCCGACCGGTAAGTGGACCGACATCTCCCGCCAACCGGTCCCGCTTCTCGGACAGATGTGGCTCGACTCGAGTTACTGGTTCCCGCTTCCGATCCCGGAGTTCAACGGACGCTGGCAGACCGCGACGATGAGCCACTATCGTCAGGGCCCCTCCGCCACCACCCCGTTGACGTTCGAGAACTGAGCGTCAGCGGAGCCGGTCGCTCAGCGACCCATGTCAGAACAGTCCCCCTGCCGACCTCACGTCGGCAGGGGGATTGTCTACTTTTGCGGACTTATCTCGATGTGTTGTGAGTCATAGCTTCTGATGTGTACCTCTCACGTCACACAGGAGTTCCGATGACCAGACTGAAGTTCGGCACGTTCCTCGCCCCGATCCACGAGCCGGGACAGAACCCGACGCTGCTGCTGCAGCGCGATCTCGAATTCGTCCAGTACCTCGAGCAATTGGGATACGACGAGGCCTGGTTCGGCGAGCACCACTCCGCGGGCGCCGAGATCTACGCATCGCCGGAGATCATGATCGCCGCCGCGGGCGAACGCACCAGCCGCATCAAACTCGGCACGGGCGTCACCTCGGTCTCGTACCACAACCCGCTGTGGGCGGCCGAGCGCATGATCATGCTCGACCACCTGACCCGGGGCCGCGCCCTGTTCGGTCTGGGCCCGGGATCGCTCCCGACCGACGCCGCGATGCTCGGCCTCTCGCAGATCGACACCCGGGAACTGCTCGCGGAGAACACCGACATCATCATGCGTCTGCTCCGCGGCGAGACGGTGACGGCCAAGACCCGCACCCACGAACTGTTCGACGCGAAGATCCAGATGGCCCCCTACTCGGATCCGCTGTTCGACGTGGTGGTCGCGGCGATCGCGTCGCCCACCGGCGCGCGCCTCGCCGGCAAGTACGGCATCGGCCTGCTGTCGATCGCCGCCACGCTGACCGCGGACGGTTTCAGTGCACTGCAACATCATTGGGGTCTGCTCGAAGAGTTCGCCGCGCAGGCCGGACGCAGCGACGAGGTGGACCGCTCGACCTGGCGACTCGTCGGCCCCTTCCACATCGCCGAGACCAAAGAGCAGGCCTACAAGGATGTCGAGCACGGCATCGAGTACTGGTTCAACTACCTGCAGCACGTGGCGGCCTTCCCACAGATGGACGTCCGCGGGACCAACAAGCACGAGATGATCGACTTCATCAACACCTCCGGCATCGGTGTCATCGGTACCGCCGACGAAGCGCGTGCGCAGGTCCAGCGTCTGATCGATCAGTCCGGCGGTTTCGGCACCCTGCTGATCCAGGGCCACGACTGGGCGAACCCGCAGGCCACGCGCCGTTCCTACGAGCTGTTCGCCCAGGACGTCATGCCGTATTTCCAGGGCCAGGCGCAACCGATGATCGACGCCGCGGCCCGCGCCCAAGCGGTCCGCGAAGGTCAGGCAGCCGAGCACGTGAAGGCCGTCGAGCACATGACCAAGAAGTACGAAGCCGAGCTGGGACGGGTGTGACATGGCGAGCATCGAGGTGACCAAGGACTTCCCGTTGTCCGCGACGGACGTGTGGTCGTGGATCGGTGACACCGGCGGTGTCTCGGCCTGGATTCCGGCCATCGGCGAATCCCGGATGGACGGCGACGTCCGCCACGTGGTCTTCACCGACGGAGCACCGGCGCGCGAACGCATCGTCGCCTTCGACGAAGAGGCGCGCACCTACTCCTACGAGTACATCGACGGTCCGCTCCCGCTCGAGCACTACCGCTCGACCGTCTCGGTCACCGCAGCCGGCGACGACGCCTGCTCGGTCCGCTGGTCCGCGCAGTTCGGCGCCGAATCCGCCGAGGTGGAAGCCGAACTCGCCACGGCCATCGAGGGCATCTATGCGGCCGCCCTCGACGAGTTGGCCACCAAGGCCGTCTGAGTCTGATCCTCCAGGTCTCGGCGGGTGCGCGGCAGGACGCACCCGCCGGGGCCGCATCGGAAGGAAATCCATTGAACCCCAGTCATACCGCCGACGCGGTGGCGTCCGTGTACGCCGCCGACGCGGACTCGGTCCGCGATCGATACCGGGAGGTGCTCGCGCACTTCGGTTCCGGCGTCGTGGTCATCACCTCGGCCAGGCCGGACGGCTCACCCGTCGGGATGACCGTCGGCTCCTTCACGTCCATCTCGATGGAGCCACCGCTCGTCGGCTTCTTCGCGGGCAACACCTCGACGACGCTGCCCTCGGTCGTGTCGAACGGCGCCTTCTGCGCGAACGTCCTCGCCGAGGACCAACACCTCCTGGCCCGTACATTTGCGCGCAGCGGTGCGGACAAGTTCGCCGGCGTGGACTGGACCCGATCCGCCAACGGCTCGCCCCGACTGGCCGGTGCGCACGCGTGGATCGAGTGCACCATCGACGACCACCGGCCCATCGGTGATCACGATCTCGTCGTCGGACGGGTCGACGCACTGGGAGTGCCGACTGCCAGCGACCCGTTGATCTTTCATCGGTCGGTCTTCCACGGATTGCGAGCTCACCGATGATCCCCGACGACCAGCGGCGCTCGGCCCGTTCCGCGGTCGAGAGGTGCGTCGATCAGCTCCGCCTCGGCCGTCCGGTCATCGTCATCGACGACGCCGACCGTGAGAACGAAGCCGACCTCGTCATGCCCGCTCAGTTCGCCGACGTCGACGACATCGCCTTCTTCCTCGAACACGCCTCCGGCTTCCTCTGCGTGGCGATGACCGCGGACCGTCTGGCCGAGCTGGAACTGCCTCCCATGGTCGATGATCCGACCGACCCCCTCGGCACGGCTTTCACCGTGAGCGTCGACGCGGCCGTCGGTGTCACGACCGGCATCAGCGCGGCCGATCGGGCACGGACGATCCGCACCCTCGCCGATCCAGACGTCGGGCCGACAGACCTGACGCGTCCGGGTCACGTGATGCCGTTGCGCGCCAGGGAAGGTGGGGTACTCGAACGACGTGGGCACACCGAGGCCGCCGTCGACCTGTGCACCGAAGCCGGCCTCGAACCCGCCGGCCTCATCTGTGAACTCGTCAGCCCGGACCGGCGCGCGATGCTCGGGCGGGCAGACGTCCGGGACTTCGCCGCGCGTCACGGACTCGAGGTCATCTCCATCGCCGAACTCGTGGCCCATCGCCGGGCGGGCTCGTCGGTGGAACGGGGTGCGACCTGCGCCCTGCCGACCGATCACGGCGTCTTCGAGGCCACCGTCTACCGATCATCCGGTGGCGCCGATCATCTCGCCCTCGTGTACGGCAATCCCGCGCAGGGTGAGCCGCTGGTTCGCATCCACAGCGAGTGCCTCACCGGTGACACGCTCGGGTCGCGGCGCTGCGACTGCGGCGCCCAGCTGCGAGCCGCACTCCAGCACGTCGCGGACGCCGGCTCCGGGGTCGTGGTGTACGTCGGCGGCCACGAGGGTCGCGGCATCGGTCTCGCGGCCAAGATCGCCGCCTACCGACTCCAGGACCTCGACGGCGTCGACACCGTCGATGCGAACCTGCGCCTCGGCCAGCCCATCGACACGCGCGACTATCGGGACGCCGCAGCGGTGCTGACAGACCTCGGTATCCGACGCGTCCGGTTGCTGACCAACAACCCGGCCAAGGTCGACGGGCTGGCCTCCGAGGGTGTCGAGGTCGTCGAGGCAGTCGGACTCGAGATCGAGGCCACCGCGGACAACGCCGGATACCTCGCCACCAAGCGCGATCGGCTCGGTCACCGGCTGGCGCAGTCGGTGTCGACGACGACAGCGGCGGTGGTCTGAATGTCTGACGAGAAGTTTACGGAGACCATCGGATTCGGCTCGCTGTTCGAGCGGGTGACGGTGATGCACGCGACCGACCGGTGGGCCGGTGTCGCCGGTGACGTCCAAGCGGTCCTGGGATCACCAAAGTTCTCCGACGGTTCCGCCTGGGCGGCCTGGGATGCGTTGAGCGTCTCCGACGAGACGGACGGGCCGGCGTGGTCACTCCTCGCGCGGACCCCCGACCTGGCGGCGACGATCGAGGTCGCTCGCTCGCTGGGGTGGCATGTCGGTGAGAGGTCGGTGGGAGGTCATGAGACCCGGGTCCCCCTCCGCTCGCCGAACGGTCTGACCGTGATCGCGTACACCCCGACGTCGTGACCGGAAGACCCGCTCAGCGCGCCTGTCGCCGAGAACGCAGCACGGTGGTCGCGAGTTCGGCCCGGTTGCGCAGTCCGGCGGCCTCGAAGATGCGGCTCATGTACTTCTTCACCGACAGTTCCGACAGCGACAGTCGCTGGGCGATCTCGGCGTTGCTCAGCCCGTCGCTGACGAGTTCGGCAACCTCCAGCTGTCGCGGCGTGAGTGCCGCCAATGGATCGACGGGCTCGTGCGCCGCGGACACCGTCGCGGTCCGCGCGCGCAGCTGCCGCGCGAGAATGCGCATCGCGAGCATGTCCGACTCGTCCCACTCGCGGACGCGGTCGAACATCCCGATGAGAGCCTCGCCGTCGGAGAGTGGCAGGTGAAGGGCCGAGGCGGTGTCCATGTCGTTGGGGTGCAGATAGTCCACGACGTACGAGCGCTGCGGAACCGGCAGGCGGGACAGCTCCTCGAGAGTGGCGAAGCCCTCGGCGGTGAGAACCCGCCGGGCCCGCGGCAGCGCGAAGATGTCCTTGTCACGCCAGCGTTCGCGGTAGTCCCGCAGCAGCGGGGCCGCGGCACCGGTCAGCAGCGGTGCCGGATCGTCGAAGATCTCGCTGTAGGTCCGGCCGTGGAAGAACGTCACGTCACGAACCCCGAAGTACGTGGAAATGGCCTCGACCAGGCCTTCTTTGAACTGCTGGCCGCCGGCCGCGTGCTCGCACTGCTCGAGCACGGCCAGGACCCCGAGCATCTGTCGACGCGACAGCAGGTCCTGCCATCCCCCGCGAGGCGCCACCGACTCGGCGCCGGGACTTCGTCGGGCGCCCGGCTGAGAACTACCGCGCATAGCTACGAACAGTACCCATCGGCCCACTGCCACCGGCTCGGGTCGCACGATTTCACCGGATCGAGAGATACCTGACCATGACGACTTCTCCCCTCCCGACCGACCTCATGGCCGGCCTCATGACCGTGGCCCGGTCCCACTCGCTCGGTGACATCCCACGTCGGTCGGCGGCCCGAACGCCTGACAAGCCGGCCGTCATCCACCGCGACACCCGGCTGACCTTTCGCGAGTTCGACGACGCCGTCGACCGGGTCGCCGCCGCGTTGCATGCCGCCGGCCTGCGACAGGGACAGACCCTCGGCATCCTGTCGCACAACTGCTGGCAGTTCCCCGTGGTCGTCTTCGCCGCTGCCCGGATCGGGGTGGTGTCGGTTCCGATCAACTTCATGCTGACCGCGCCGGAGATCGCGTACATCCTGGACGACTGCGAGGCCGCCGGCCTGATCGTCGAGGACTCGCTCGTGCCCACCGCCGACGCCGCGATCGCCGCATCGGCGGCACCGGTGACCGTGCGCCGGTCGATCCCACTCGGCCCCGCCGGTTCCGACACCCGCTGGCCGTCCATCGACGACTGGCTGAGCGAGCCGGCCGGCGCATTACCCGACGTCCGCATCGCCGACGACGACGTCATCCGCATCATGTACACCTCCGGCACCGAGTCCCGGCCCAAAGGCGCGATGCACACGAGCCGAACGCTGATGTGGCAGTACATGAGTTGTGTGGTGTCGGGCGGCATGACCGACGATGACATCGAGGTGCACTCGCTCCCGCTCTACCACTGCGCCCAGCTGGACAACTTCCTCATCACCGACATCATGCTCGGCGCGACGAGCATCATCCTCGACCGTCCGGAGGCGACGACGCTGTTGCGGACGGTCGCGCGGGAACGAGCGACCAAACTCTTCTGTCCACCCACCGTGTGGATCTCGTTGCTGCGCTCCCCCGACTTCGACCCGGTGGCGCTGTCGTCGCTGCGGAAGGGCTACTACGGGGCGTCGGCGCTCCCCGTCGAGGTCCTGCGCGAGCTGAGCGCCAGCCTGCCCGACCTCCGGCTGCGAAACTTCTACGGCCAGACCGAGATGGGGTCCCTCGCCACGGTCCTGGCGCCCGACGACCAGGCCACGCGCGGGGGTTCCGCCGGCCGTCCCGCGCTGAACGTCGAGACGCGGATCGTCGATTCCGACGGTGCTGTTGTGCCGACCGGCAGTGTCGGGGAGATCGTGCATCGCAGTCCGCAGGTCACCGTCGGGTACCTCAACCTGCCCGAGAAGACCACCGAGTCGTTCCGCGGAGGATGGTTCCACAGCGGCGATCTCGGCTACTTCGACGACGACGGCTACCTGTGGGTGGTCGATCGGCAGAAGGACATGATCAAGACCGGCGGCGAGAACGTGTCGAGCCGCGAGGTCGAGGAGGTGCTGTTCTCCCACCCCGCCGTGCACGAGGCGGCTGTCATCGGAGTCCCGCACCCGCATTGGGTCGAAGCGGTTGCCGCAGTCGTCATCCCCGCCGCCGGGCGAACCGTCGAATCGTCAGAGATCATCCAGTACTGCCGGGATCGACTCGCTCCGTACAAGATCCCGAAGTTCGTGATCGCCGCCGAGTCACTGCCCAAGAACCCCAGCGGCAAGATCCTCAAACGCGACCTCCGCGACCGCTACGCCGACGTCGTCGACGGGTGAACTGGTCTCAGCCCGGTCCGAGCCGCTCGACGATCCCGTGGTCACCGTCGACCCGCACCCGGTCGCCGGTCCGCAGCACGCGGGTGCCCACCAGGGTGTTCACGACGCACGGCAGGCCGTACTCGCGGGCGACGACCGCGCCGTGGGAGACCGAGCTGCCGATGTCGGTGACCAGGGCACCGATGACGGTGAAGTACGGGGTCCAGCCGACATCGGTGACGGGCGCGACCAGGATCTCGCCACGCTGGACGTCGCGCGCCTCGACGATCGACTTCGCCACGCGCACCACACCTTCGACGGTGCCGCGACTCGCGGGACGCCCGACGATGCGATCGTCGGTGGCACCGCGTCGCGGGGCGGCGACGAGCGGGAACGGTCGTCCCACCGACACATCCTCGAACTCGAGAGAGTCCTGGAACGACAAGGCCTCTCGACGCTGCCGCGCGCTCTGCACCAGGCCGGTTGCTTCCGTAGGGCCGGCGTCGACGAGACGCTGCAGCTCGGCGCGGTCGAAGAAGAAGACGAGGTCGGCGTCCGGCAGTCGTCCGGTCTCGGCCAACACCTCACCGAGATGCCGGTAACCGCGCTTGAGCGCATGAGCCATCAGCGCCATCCGAGACTTCGTCTCCTCGCGACCGCGTGCGCCGCCCTGCGCCAGGCGGGCGAGAAGCCGGATCGCGGCCGGCGGCGTCTCGTCGACGGCGGCCGGGGCCGGAATTCGAGCGACGGGGTCGAGCGCCGACCGCACCATCACCTGCATCATCGCGCCCAGGCCGCCGGGGTCGTCGGCCCAGGACGGGTCGCGCATGCACAGTTCGCGGTACCCGCGATGACCGTGCCGTTCGAGGAAATGCCGCAACGCGCGACCGGCGTCGCCGGAGGCCGACCGCAGGTCGATGACCGCGTCATCCGGTGCTGCAGCAAGAAAATCCCGGGCAACCGCGGGGTCGGCCGCGATGGTGTGGACGACCGCGTCGAGTGCCGCGAGCATCATGGCGCTCTCGACTTCCGACGCACCGGCCATGAGCCGCGCGGCCTGCGCCTTGCCGTCCTCCTCGGTGCGTCCGTCCTTCACCGCCTGGCGGACCAGGACACTCTCCAGGACGTTGGCCGCCACCGCGGCGCGCGACGACGAGCGCACGTGGGTCAACGTCACATCGCAGTACTGCTCGACACCGGTCGCCAACTGCTGCAGCACAACCCGCGGATCGCGGCTCGTCGGCACCGGGAAGGCCGCGATCTCGGCGGGCAGTCGCCGGATGGCCGGGCCCACCGACAGGGCATGTGACGTGAGCCGGATCGTGTTGCCGAGCTTCCGTCGTAAAGGTTGTGCCGGTTTCGGTGTCAGCTCGTCGATCACCCGGCCGCAGATCGACATGGAGAACTGTTCGAGCGAGTTGCCGATGATGCCCGAGCTCAGCGCCGTGCCCTCGGTCAGGTTCAGGAACATGTGCCCGTAGAAGTAACCGACCTGGAGCCAGGGCTTCTCGTACCTCTCCTGTGCCCTCGCGACCACCTGCACCATCTGCATCGCATAGTCGATCGCGAAGCCGGAGACCGACGCGGTCAGGGGACAGAAGGCGCCGGGCATCATCTCGCCGATGTTGCACCGGGTGTACACGTGGTCGACACCGGCCGGCGGCGAGTCCATCTCGTTGAGGTCACCGGGGAGCGTGGTGATCGGCCGTGCCTGCAACCACCACAGTTCGCCGGCTTCGTCGATGGCCCACTCGAGGTCCATCGGTCGACCCCAGTGCTGCGCGGTGCGCAGCGCACCCGCGCGGACCTGTGCGATCTCATCCGGGGACAACACCGGCGCGGCAACGGATTCGTGCACCACCGTGTTGCCGTCGACATCGAGTACGAGGTGGTCGGGGGCGGCGGACCCGTCGACGAGTGCCTCCCCCAGTCCCGCGACGGCGTCGATGACCATCAGATCGCGGCGCCCCGACGTCGGGTCCGCGGTGAACACCACGCCTGCGGCGCGTGCGTCGACCATCCGCTGGACGACCACGTGCATGGTCGGCGCTGCGTCTCCGCTGTAGGCCGAGGCACGACGGGAATGCACCGAGGCCGCGCACCGACGGACGGCATCGGTGAAGGCGTCGACGGAATCGACGCCCAGCACCGTGTCGTACTGACCGGCGAAGGACTGGTCGTCCCCGTCCTCCCCCACGGCCGAGGACCGGACGGCGACCGGAGTCGTACCCGCGGCCATCATGTCGCCGAATCTGTCTGTGGCGGCGTCATGTACGTCCGCCGCGCCTGCCCGGTCCACCGAGGCGTGGGCGATGACGAACCCCGTCGGCACCGGCAGACCCAGACGACGCAGTTCCGCCAACCCGGCCGCCTTGCCCCCGTAGCGGTCGTCGATGATGTCGTCGAACTCGACAACGCTCGGCGTCACGTCGATCCCCTGCGTCATCTGGAACCGCCGAGCGAGTCGACGATCTCGGCGAGCGCATCCACGGCGATGGGACCCGGCTGATAGAGGCAGATCCGTTCCGACACACCGTCGACCCGGTCGCGGATGTGCGCGGCGACCTCCTTGGGTGTTCCACACGCCGCGATCGTGTGCAGCATCTCGTCGTCGATGAGGCCGGCCATCTCCTGCCACCGACCCTGCTTGGACATCGTGTTGAGCTCCGGTTGCAGATCCCCCCAGCCGTGCGCTTCCAGCACCGGCCGGTACGCCGGAGTGGAGCCGTAGAACGCCAACAACATCCGCGTCGAGGCGTGGTCATCGTCGAGATCTGAGCCGACTGAGACGATGATCTCGGGCACCACCTCGAAATCGTCCTCGGACCGGCCGGCCGCCGCGAGACCGTCGCGTACGGCGGGCAGCGTCGTCTCGTGCAGGAACCGCTTGGTTCCGAACGGCATCACCAATAGGCCGTCGGCGACCTCGGCGGTGGCCCGGGTGAGCCGAGGCCCCAACGCGCCCAGATAGATCGGTGGCGGACCGTACGGGTTCGGCCCCGGGACGAAGGTCGGCGTCATGAGCGTGTGCCGGTAGTACTCGCCGCGAAAGTCCAGCCGCTCGCCGGAGTTCCACGTCGCGAAGATCGCGCGCAGTGCGCCGACCATCTCCTTCATCCGCTCGACCGGACGGTCGAACTCGGCGCCGTAGCGCTTCTCGATCTGAGCGCGGACCTGAGTGCCCAGACCCAGGATGAATCGTCCCTCGCTGAGCAGTTGCAGGTCGTTGGCCTGGTGGGCGAGTTGGATCGGGTTGCGCGGGAACGCGATCGCGACGTTGGACATGATGTCCAGGCCCGTGACCGACGATGCGAGCACGAGCGGGGAGAACACGTCGTGTGGCCCCTCGAAGGTGAACACCCCCGATGCGCCCGCCTCCTGCAGGAGCTGTGCGCGTTCGACCGCATCGGTCGGATTGAACAACGCCGTCATGATCTTCATCGCGCGCCTACTCCGCCACGTCGGTCCAGTCGGAGAAGCCCGACGGATGGTGCGGGCCGATCACACCGTGCTCGAACAGGCCGGCGCCTCGTCGGACGGTGCCGTCGGGCTCGGTGCACACGGCCGACCCGACATGGTCGATGAGACTGAACGGGGCACGGGCCATGACCTCGTCGTCGGTCAGGTCGAAGGTGACGCGTTCGGCGAACGCGCCCTCCTTCCAGGTGCCGTGCGCCCACGAGGTGTCGCCACCGTAACCGGACCCGAAGGCGATGGGGGCGAACAACTTCGACTCGACGTCGAGCTCGATCCGATCACCGGCGCGATTCAGGAACTCGACGTGTGCGCCGTGGGGAATCCTGGTGCCGGACGTGTAGTGGATGGCGACCCGCACGCCGTCGAGCTGCTCCACACGGCCGTCCCGCCAGCGACGCGTGCAGTCGTACAGGCTCCGATGGCCGTCCGGATCCTCCTGCAGGATCAGGAACAACTGGAAGTCGTCGAAGGCCAGGGGGAGGTAGAGCCACCACATCCCGCGGAAGGAGGCGTCGGGCCGTCCCGCGGGTTCGGCCTCGCCCACCGGCCTGATGCCCCAGGACCGATCCCGACTGGCCACGCTGCTGTTGTGATCAACCGTCAAGCGCTCGCCGTCGATGTCGATCCACCCCTCCCACGACCCGACCTGGGCAAAACGACACGCCTCCAATGTGACCCGACGTTCGGTCAACATGTCGTGGGGCTTCTCCAGTGCCGCCGGGAACAGCCCCCGCCACGTGAGATCGGCGGCGACACCCTCGGTTTCCGCGAGGGTCAGGTGCATCTCCTGCAGCGGTTCGACGACGTCGAGACGGTACCCGTTGACGTTCTGGTGGAGCCGGTCGTCGTCGATGGCGTCGCTCAGGTGCACCGCGGTCTGCGTGTCCCCGCGCCGCACCACGAAGTAGGCGTCCTTCACCCCGAGCCGGGGGTAGTAGCCGATGCCGGTCAGAGCCATGAACCGGCCCTCGCGGTCGAGCACGTTGAAGTACGAGCGGTCGTAGAAGTTCCGGTCCGACGTCGCAGGCCAGGTGACCGGGGCCGGCGTCTGATGGATCGGGTACTCGTCGAGCGGACTCAGTTCCACGAAGACTCCTCTAATACGATGCACACTGTATTGGAACTACGATGGAACTCATGACAGCAGATGGCCAGAGGGAAAACAAGAGGTCGACGTCGTCGGCACCCGGGCGGCCACGCGACGGGCGGATCGACGCCGCGATCATCGCGGCGACCCGCGAACTGATCCTCGAGACCGGTTACCCCGCCCTGTCGCTGTCCGCGATCGCGGCCCGTGCCGGCACGACGACGGCCGCCATCTACCGGCGATGGTCGGGCAAGGCCGAACTCGTCCACGAGGCGGTGCTGTCCGCCGAGACCCTCGCCCCGCCAACCGATTCCGGAGACGTGCAGCAGGACATCCGTGCCCTCGTCGAGATCGTCCGGGCGATGTTCAACCGACCCGAGGTGCGGGTGGCCCTCCCCGGCCTGATCGCCGACACCGTCGCATCACCCGAGGTGCACAGTCAGATGATCGCCCGGCTCGCCGGCGACCTCACCGCCTTCGAGTCCCGCTTCGGCCAGGAACGCCGCGACGACGACCGGTTGCCCATGCTGGCGGAGGTCGTTGCGGGCACCGCGATATTCCGCATCCTCATCCGCAGCGACGCCGCGCTCGACGACGCCTGGGTCGATCAGATGGTCGAGCTCATCACAGAACGCTGGCCGGCGGGCTGATCGGCCCACGTCCCAGATCGACGAGTGCCTGGAACACCCGCGTCGGGTCCTCGGCGATGCGATTGAGAACGTACAACCACCATTCCGAGCCGAAGATGCAGGGCGGATTCAACTGGTCGTCGCAACACCATGATCATGGAGGTGTTTGCGGTGGCTACGGCGGACTGGAGTCGGAGGACCAGCGATGTGGCGGTAGGTGTTCGTCGGCAGTGGCGTGCTGATCGTGCACTTCGGCCGGCGATGCGATCGCCGGGGCGGCCGGAGCCGTCGCGGCAGGTGCAACGTGAGTTTTGGCGGGTGGTCGCGACGGGGGTGAGCACGGCACAGGCATCGATCGCTGTCGGTGTGTCGGTGCCGGTGGGTACACGCTGGTTCCGCCACGCTGGCGGCATGAGGCCGCTGAGTCTGGATGAGCCTTCGGGCCGCTATCTATCCTTCGCCGAACGGGAAGAGATCGCGCTGCTACGCGCCCAGGATCGTGGGGT